>NZ_JBEAHS010000005.1:0-153270 GCF_040062505.1 Klebsiella sp. JN_Kp127 | reverse complement strand
TACGAACCGAGCGGTCGGAGGTTCGAATCCTCCCGGATGCACCATATTCTCCTTAACAACAGCGAAAATGTTGTTTCATGGTCTGCGAAATTATCGCCAGCACCAGGGTGGATAACGTTGCGTAAGCAACGGCCCGAAGGGCGAGGCGCAGCCGAGTCATCCTCCCGGATGCACCATATTCTCCTTAGCAACAGCCTTCTCCTTAGTAACAGCGAAAATGTTGTTTCATGGTCTGCGAAATTATCGCCAGCACCAGGGCGGATAACGTTGCGTAAGCAACGGCACCCTCTTCACGCTTCCCTCGCCATCCCGATAACCGCGTTTTTCATCCCAGTTTCATCCGACTTTTTTATTGGCAAGCCGCGCTTTCCACTATAATTTATCCTTGTATATCAGCGTTATCAGGCTGAGATAAATGCAAGGAGAGAAATCCATGAAATGGTTCAAAGCAATACCTGCTTTTTGCGCGACGCTGCTGGTGGCGACGGTCCTCGCTGGCTGTGCCGGTTCGTCCACCAAAGAAAGTACCGGCGGTTACATTGACGATACCGTGGTGACCACTAAGGTGAAAACGGCGCTCTTTAACGATAAAGACATCAAGTCCTCTGAAATCAGCGTCCAGACCTTTAAAGGCCGCGTCCAGCTGAGCGGATTTGTCTCCTCCGCGGAAAGCGCTAAACGGGCGGTGGAAGTCACCCGTCGGGTGCAGGGTGTGCGAATGGTCGAAAACGATCTGCGTATTAAATAAGGCCGTCTATCCGGTCTGATGCCTGAAGGCGCCTGTGGGCGCCTTTGTCGTCTGCGCCGCTGGCCGCGACAACGACCGGCTTTTGCGTTACAGTAACCATTCATTAACCGGTTGGTGAGAAGACGATGTACGAAGGTTACGCAGGACTGATCTTTGATATGGATGGCACCATCCTCGATACCGAGCCGACCCACCGTCAGGCATGGAACGAGGTGCTGGGCCGCTACGGTATGCGTTTCGACGAACAGGCGATGGTCGCCCTCAATGGCTCACCGACCTGGCGGATTGCCCAGGCGATTATTGAACTCAACCAGGCGGATCTCGATCCACATCGCCTGGCGCAGGAAAAAAACCTGGCCGTTAAGGCGATGCTGCTGGATAGCGTACGCCCATTGCCGCTGATCGAGGTGGTCAAAGCGTGGCACGGCCGTCGCCCGATGTCGGTCGGCACCGGTAGTGAAAGCGCCGTCGCCGAAGCGCTGCTGGCGCACCTGGGCCTGCGTCATTACTTCTCCGCGGTGGTGGCGGCCGATCATGTGGTCAACCATAAACCCGCGCCCGATACCTTCCTGCTGTGCGCCGAGCGCATGGGCGTCGCGCCGGAAAAATGCGTGGTCTTCGAAGATGCCGACTTTGGTCTGCAGGCGGCGAAGCGCGCGGGAATGGACGCTGTAGACGTGCGTTTGCTGTGAGCGACGCGCTGTCACTCCTCTCGCTGTTCGCCAGTAGCTTTTTAAGCGCCACGCTGCTTCCCGGCAATTCGGAGGTTGTGCTGGTTGCGATGCTTCTTACGGGGGTTAGTCATCCGTGGTGGTTAGTATTAATAGCAACAATCGGCAATAGCCTTGGAGGGGTAACTAACGTTATTCTGGGGCGCCTGTTTCCGCTGCGTAAAACCTCGCGCTGGCAGGAGCGGGCGGCCGGCTGGCTTAAGCGCTACGGCGCGGTGACGCTGTTGCTAAGCTGGGCGCCGGTTGTCGGCGATTTACTGTGTTTGCTGGCGGGATGGATGCGCATTTCCTGGGGACCGGTACTCTTTTTCTTATGTCTTGGAAAGGCGCTGCGCTATATCGTCATTGCGGCAGCGACGCTTCAGGGCATGACGTGGTGGCACTAATTGGACTGATAGTTCATCCATTACAATTATGCTTATTCAAACGATTTCGACAGGCGGGAGGTCAAATTGATCCCGGACGTATCACAGGCGCTGGCCTGGCTGGAAAAACATCCGCAGGCCCTGCAGGGTATTCAACGTGGTCTGGAGCGGGAGACGCTGCGCGTGAACGCAGACGGTACGCTGGCGACGACCGGTCACCCTCTGGCGTTAGGCTCAGCGCTGACGCATAAATGGATTACCACCGATTTTGCCGAAGCTTTACTCGAGTTTATTACGCCGGTGGACGGCGATATTGAGCATATGCTGACCTTTATGCGCGATGTCCATCGCTATACCGCGCGTCAGCTTGGTGACGAGCGGATGTGGCCGCTGAGCATGCCTTGCTATATCGCCCCCGGTCAGGATATTGAGCTGGCGCAGTACGGCACCTCTAACGTGGGACGCCTGAAAACGCTGTATCGCGAGGGGCTGAAGAACCGCTACGGCGCGCTGATGCAGACTATCTCCGGCGTGCACTATAACTTCTCGCTGCCGATGACTTTCTGGCAGGCGAAGTGCGGTGTGGAAGACGCTGAAAGCGGGAAAGAGGCCATTTCGGCAGGCTATTTCCGCACGATTCGTAACTACTATCGCTTTGGCTGGGTGATCCCGTATCTGTTCGGCGCCTCGCCGGCGATTTGCTCTTCATTCCTGCAAGGAAAGCCGACGACGCTGCCCTTTGAGGAGACGGGCAACGGCATGTACTACCTGCCGTACGCCACCTCGCTGCGCCTCAGCGACCTCGGTTATACCAATAAGTCGCAAAGCAATCTCGGAATTACGTTTAACGATCTGCACGAGTATGTGGCAGGATTGAAGCGCGCGATTAAAACGCCGTCGGAAGAGTACGCCAAAATCGGGCTGGAAAAAGACGGTAAGTATCTGCAGATCAACAGCAATATCCTGCAGATTGAAAACGAACTCTATGCGCCGATCCGCCCGAAACGCGTCACCCGTCGGGGCGAAACCCCGTCCGATGCGCTGCTGCGCGGCGGCATTGAGTACATTGAAGTGCGTTCGCTGGATATCAACCCGTTCTCGCCGATCGGCGTTGACGCCCAGCAGGTGCGTTTCCTCGATCTGTTTATGGTTTGGTGCGCGCTGGCCGACGCGCCGGAGATGAGCAGCGATGAGCTGCTGTGCACCCGCACCAACTGGAATCGGGTGATTCTGGAAGGCCGTAAGCCGGGCTTAACGTTGGGCATCGGCTGCGAAAGCGCGCAGTTCCCGCTGGCGCAGGTAGGTAAAGATCTGTTCCGCGATTTACGCCGCGTGGCGCAGACGCTGGACAGCATTCACGGCGGCGAGGCCTATCAACAGGTCTGCGATAAGCTGCTGGCCTGTTTTGACGATCCGGAATTAACCTTCTCAGCCCGCATTCTGCGTTCTATGATTGAAGAAGGGATTGGCGGAACCGGCCGTGCGCTGGCCGATCGTTACCGGACCCAGCTGCGTGAAGAGCCGCTGGAGATCCTGAGCGAAGAAGATTTCATCGCCGAGCGCGACGCGTCGGTGGCGCGACAGAAGAAAGTAGAAGCGGAAGACAGCGAGCCGTTTGAGGCGCTGTTGGCGCGGCACGCGTAGCGGTCGAAGCGCTGGAAAAGAAAAAGGCCACATCACTGTGGCCAAACTTTCATCTCTGATTCAGGGATGATGATGATAATAAATGCGCGTCTTTCATATACTGAGACTCGCGGCTGAACAAAGAGTTCATTTTATTTTAAAAAAATTCACTCCCGGAGGTGACGAATGCCGTTGTTAGATAGTTTCACAGTCGACCATACCCGAATGGAAGCCCCAGCGGTGCGTGTCGCGAAGAAAATGAACACGCCGCATGGCGATGAAATCACCGTATTCGATCTGCGCTTCTGCGTGCCGAACCAGGAAGTGATGCCGGAGCGCGGTATCCACACCCTGGAGCACCTGTTCGCCGGCTTTATGCGCGATCACCTGAACGGGAATGGCGTGGAAATTATCGACATTTCGCCGATGGGCTGCCGCACCGGGTTCTATATGAGCCTGATTGGTACGCCGGACGAGCAGCGCGTCGCCGACGCCTGGAAAGCGGCGATGGCCGACGTGCTGAAGGTGCAAGATCAGAACCAGATCCCGGAGCTGAACGTCTACCAGTGCGGGACCTATACCATGCACTCGCTGGAAGAGGCGCAGGAGATCGCTCGTCATATCATTGAGCGCGATGTGCGCATCAACAGCAACGACGAACTGGCGTTGCCGAAAGAAAAACTGCAGGAACTGCACATCTAGTGCTTCCGCCGCGGCCCGACGCCTGTCGCCGGGCCGCTCTCCCGACGCCGCCATGACGACCACCACCACCTTCTCCTTTCAGCACCGCCCGCTGGTGCCCTTTGCCCATGATTACGCTCACGGTGACCAGGAAGACTGGCATCAGCATGACTGCGCCCAGCTGCTGCATATTTTAAGCGGCGTGGTGCGGGTGGCGACGCCGGCAGGCTACTGGGTGGTGCCGCCCGGGCGCGGCGTCTGGCTGCCGGCGGGAACGCCCCACGCGCTGCGCATGACCGGCAACGTCGCGGCGCGCACGTTGTTTATCGATCCGCTGGCGCGCGCCGATCTTCCGGCGGGCTGCCAGATCGTCCAGATCACGCCGCTGCTGCGGGAACTGATCGTCTCTTCCCTGGCGCTGGCCGAGCGCTATGCCCCCGCCAGCCGCGACGAACGGATTTATGAGCTGATCCTCGATGAGATCCGCGGGATGGCGATCCTGCCGTTTGGCCTGCCGGAGCCGCAAAGCGAAACGCTGCGCCGGCTGTGCCAGCAGGTGCGCGAGGCGCCGGGCGACGTCTGGAGCAGCAGCCAGGCGGCGAAGGCGTGCAGCATGAGCGAGCGAACCCTGAACCGCCATTTTCAGCAGCAGACTAGCCTGACGTGGCGCGAGTGGGTGCGCCGGGCGAAGCTAATGGAAGCGTTGATTCGCCTGGCGCAGGGCCACTCCGTCCTGCGGGTGGCGCTGGAGCTGGGCTACGGCAGCCACAGCGCCTTCAGCGCCATGTTTCGTCGGGTGATGGGCGTCGCCCCCAGCGACTATTTTCGTCCGCCGGCCTGATCGGCGGCGCTGAGCGCATTGCACAGCGCCTGCAGCGAGGCGCGCGCCACGTCATTATCGATACCCACGCCCCAGTAGCTCTCTCCTTGCGGAAAAACGCAGCGGATATAGGCCACCGACCGGCTGTCGCTGCGCGCGCCGAGGGTATGCTCATGATAGTCCTTGATCATAAACGGCTGCCGAAACAGCGCGCTGAGGCCGCTGGCGGCGGCGGAGAGCAGGCCGTTGCCCTGGCCCTGCAGGCGTCGGGTTTCGCCGTGGTGACGTAGCGTCGCCTGCAGGGACAGCTGACCATCCTGCTGGCTGGCGCTCTGATAATCGACCAGCGTCAGCGCAGGCTGCGCCTGCAGCCCGTAGCGCGTGCGGAACAGCTGCCACAGCGCATGGTGGGTCATCTCTTTGCCGTCGCTATCGGTGGCCTGCTGAACGTGCTGGCTGAAGTCCTGCTGCAGCCCGCGGGGCAGCTTCAGACCATGATTTTGTTCGATAAGCCAGGCGCTGCCGCTTTTCCCCGACTGGCTGTTGACGCGGATCACCGCCTCATAGCTGCAGCCAATATCCTGCGGGTCAATGGGCAGGTAGGGCATCCGCCATGGGTCGCCAGGCTGACGGGCATCAAACCCTTTTTTGATCGCATCCTGATGGGAACCGGAGAAGGCAGTGTAGGCCAGACTTCCCGCCCACGGGTGGCGCGGGTGCACGGGGATCTGATTGCAGTTTTCCACCACTTCCACCACCCGGTTCATCTGCTCGAAGCGAAGCTCAGGGTCGACGCCCTGGCTGTAGAGGTTCATCGCCAGCGTCACCAGGCAGACGTTGCCGGTGCGTTCGCCGTTGCCGAACAGGCAGCCTTCCACCCGGTCGGCGCCGGCCATCACCGCCAGCTCGGCGCTGGCGACGCCGGTACCGCGGTCATTGTGAGGATGCACGCTGATGCAGACCTCGCCGCGGCGGGAGAAGTGGCGGCAAAAGTACTCGATCTGATCGGCATAGACGTTGGGGGTGTTGACCTCCACCGTCGCCGGCAGATTGACGATCATCGGTCGCTCGGCGCAGGGCTGCCAGACGTCCGCCACCGCTTCGCAAATCTCGAGCGCAAACTCCGGTTCGGTGAAGCAGAAGGTTTCAGGCGAATATTCATATTGCCAGCGGGTCTCCGGCTGTTGTTCGCACTGCTGGCGGATAAGCCGGGTGGCGCGGGTCGCGAGGGCGATCACCTCGGCCTTGTCCATGCCGAAAACCAGTTCGCGGAACAGCGGCGCGGTGGCGTTGTAGAGGTGGACGGTGGCCCGGCGGGCGCCGCGCAGCGCTTCAAAGGTTCGCAGGATCAGCGGGTCCCGCGCCTGGGTCAGCACCTGGATGGTGACCTCCTCCGGGATGCGCTGTTCGTCAATCAGCTGGCGGACAAAGTTGAAATCGGTTTGCGAGGCGGAAGGGAAGGCGACCTCAATCTCTTTAAAGCCGCACTCCAGCAGCAGATCCCAGAACTGCAGTTTGCGGGCGCTGTCCATGGGCTCCGCCAGCGCCTGGTTGCCGTCGCGCAGGTCGGTCGACAGCCAGCGCGGGGCGTGGCTGATTTGCCGGTCCGGCCAGCGGCGGTCGGGCAGGGTAATCGGCGGATAGGGACGGTACTTTTCAGCAGGATGGCTCAGCATAGTGTTCTCCTTAATAGTCAGCCTCTATCCTGCCCGAGCGCCGGCTGGCGGGCTTTCGCAAACGAGACAGAAACTAGCGAGAACTGGACAACCTGACGCCGTAAAAAAGGGACCCGCAGGTCCCTTAATGTGAGGCTTAGTGCGCGCCGCCGCCGCCGCCGCCGGCGCTGAACGGGGGTCTGGCGAACCATACCAGTCCCAACAGCAGGATGAAAATGGCCGCTGAGATCCAGAAGATTTCGTTGGCGGAGATAATCAGCCCCTGGTTGGTTATCTGCTGCGCTATCCAGCCGGACGCCTGCTGCTGCGTCATTCCCATCCCCTGCAGCTGATCGTAGATCTGCTGCGCGTTGGGGTTGAACGGCGTCACCGATTCGGTGAGCTGCGCATGGTGCAGCGCCTCGCGGTTGGTCCACAGGGTGGTGGTGATCGAGGTCCCGATGGAGCCGGCAAGAGTACGGGTGAAGTTCGACAAGCTCGACGCCGCCGCCAGCCGTTCCGGCGGCAGGCCGGAGAGGGTGATGGTGGTCAACGGCATGAAGAAGCAGGCTACCGCGAAGCCCTGGATAAACTGCGGCCACGCCGAGGCGCCAAAGTCCATCCCCGGTTCGAAGGTCCAGGCGCGCCAGTAGAAGCAGACGGCGTACATGATAAAGCTGAAGGTGACCAGCCGTCGCATATCGAGCTTATGCGCAAAGCGGCCGATAATCGGCGACAGAATGACCGGGATCACCCCCACCGGCGCTGACGCCAGGCCGGCCCAGGTCGCGGTGTAGCCGTAGACCTCCTGCAACAGCTGCGGCAGCAGCACGATGGCCCCGAAGTAGAGCATGTAGGCCAGGCTGATACAGAGGCAGCCGATGGTGAAGTTGCGCGACTTAAACAGCGACAGATCGACAATCGGGTTATCGTCGGTCAGCTCCCAGACGATCAGGAAGCTTATCGCCACCACCGCCACGATGGTCAGAATGATAATTTCATTGGAGGAGAACCAGTCCAGCTCTTTACCCCGGTCCAGCATCACCTGCAGGCTACCGATACCGATGATCAGCAGCGCCAGGCCGACGCCGTCGATACGCCGCTGTTCGGTTTTGGTTTCCCGGTTGCGCAGGGTCTGCAGGGTCATCAGCACCACCGCCACGCCAATGGGCACGTTGATAAAGAAGATCCATCCCCAGTGGTAGTTATCGCTGATATAGCCGCCGAGGATCGGGCCGCAGATGGGAGCGACGATCACCGTCATCGACCACAGCGCCAGGGCGATAGAGCGTTTCGCCGGCGGATAGTTGCTGAGCAACAGACTTTGCGACAGCGGGATCAGCGGCCCGGCAACAATCCCCTGAATGACGCGGAAGAAGATCAGCATCGTCAGGCTGTTGGAGACGCCGCAGGCCCAGGAGGCGATGGCGAAAGCGGTGGTGGACCACAGGAACAGCTTCACCTCGCCCACGCGCTTGGCCAGCCACCCGGTGATCGGAATGGAGATGGCGTTAGCGACCCCGAACGAGGTGATGACCCAGGTCCCCTGGCTCAGCGATGAGCCAAGGTTACCGGCGATGGTCGGGATCGCCACGTTGGCGATAGTGGAATCCAGCACCTGCATGAACGTCGCGAGCGACAGCGCAATGGTCATGATGACCAGCTGCGCGCCTTCCAGCGGTTTTTGCTGTTGCATTACACTCACCCCGAATTATCCGGCGTTGGCCTGAATGATCTCGTCTATCAGTTTATTGACCGGATCGAGAGCGATTTCGCGGGCATTGCTCTCGTAGACCGGGGAGCTCCGCACCTGGCTTGCCAGCATTTCGCCATCGCGATCGGTGGTGTTAACTTCCACCAGCGTCGAGAGGCCGATGCGCAGCGGGTGTTCCGCCAGCTGTTTTTCATCCAGCTCGATGCGGACCGGCAAGCGCTGTACCACTTTGATCCAGTTGCCGGTGGCGTTCTGCGCCGGCAACAGGGAGAAGGCGCTCCCGGTACCCATATCCAGACCAACCACCTTGCCGGTGTATTTCACGTCATCGCCATAGATGTCGCTGATTACGGTGGCCGGCTGGCCGATGCGCATATGCGCCAGCTGGGTCTCTTTAAAGTTAGCGTCGATCCACAGGTTGGTCGCCGGAACCACCGCCATCAGCGGCGTGGTGGTGCCGATCTGCGCCCCAGGCTGTACCGAGCGGCGGGAAACGTAGCCGCTAATCGGGCTGACGATCTGCGTACGCTGCAGGGCCAGCCAGGCGTTACGCACTTCAGTCGCCGCCTGCAGCACCGCCGGCTGCTGTTCCAGTTTGGTACCCAGCACGATCGCCTGGTTGGCGTTGTACTGCTGGATTGCCACGTCAAGCTCGGCCTGCGCGCTGGCGACGGTGTCGCGGGCGTGCTGCAGCTCTTCGCGGCCGATGAGGTTCGCGGCGC
Organism: Klebsiella sp. JN_Kp127; assembly: GCF_040062505.1. Classification (NCBI taxonomy): domain Bacteria; kingdom Pseudomonadati; phylum Pseudomonadota; class Gammaproteobacteria; order Enterobacterales; family Enterobacteriaceae; genus Klebsiella; species Klebsiella sp. JN_Kp127. Next base: position 144,211 of record NZ_JBEAHS010000005.1, on the reverse strand, counting down.
CCAGCGGGATGCGGCGGTTCAGGTCAGCCTGCGCCTGGGCGAGGGCGGTCTTTTTGACGTCAATATTCGCCTGCAGCTGCTTGCTGTTGATCATCTGCTGACGGGTTTGACGCACGCTGGCGGCCAGCTGCGTTTTGGCTTTCTCAAACGCCTGTTGGGCATCGGTCTGATCGAGAGTGACCAGCGGATCGCCTTTCTGCACATAGTCCGTGTTGTCTGCCCAGACTTTGGTCACGCTGCCCGAGACCTGGGCCATAATTTGTACCTGGTTCCCTGCCACGTAGGCATCGTCGGTCTCTTCGTAGTGACGCAGTACCAGAAACCAGTAAATCCCATATGCCACGGCAATAATAATGAAGAGCAATGTCAGCAACAGAAGGGCGCCTTTACGCTTCCCTTTTTTGCTGCCTGGTTGCTGCGGGGTTTGGCTCTCCGCATTTGCGCTCATGTTATTCTCCACGATCTTATTATTTCACATCGGCTGAGCCGACCTGTTTATCAGAAAGGCCAGCAGAGATCTGCTGGCCTGGCTGTTTTCCTTGTAACGTAAAAATGGGCTGAGCGACGCCGCCCTTAGCGTAGAGAGTCCGCCAGCACGCCTTCTTCTTCCATCTGGTCAAGGCGGCTCAGGAGTTTGCGGGTAATGTGTTCGAGCTGATCTTTTTCGCTGGTGCTGAGTGAAGACCACAGCTGGTGCAGGCAGTTATGCTGCGGCGGCAGGACTTCACGCAAAAACTGATGGCCCTTTTCGGTCAGCTGCAGATGCAGACAGCGACGATCGTTATCGCTCTCGCGGCGTTCAATCCAGCCGCGTTTTTCCAGTTCATCAGCGATACGGGTGGCGTTAGTACGCGACGAGCCCAGCGCACAGCTCAGCTCGGACGGCTGAATGCTGTGGTTTTCCTGCGACTCCAGCGTAATCAGCGCCATAAATAATGTCTCGTTAATTCCCTGCGCTTTGAGCATTTTATTGCGATTTTCCAGCAGCTTACCTTGCATATGCATGCAAAGACGAGTTAACAGAATCTCCTGGAACGGGAAATCTTCATGGCGGCTGGCGCGGAACTTGAGCATTTGCTCAATGGGAGTAAACGAACTATCCATTTGGGTATGACCTCATTAATTACAGCCGATATAATAACTATTGTGACAAATAAATCAAATGAATTATTGACCAAAATTGATACGCAAAGCTTAGAGCCCGCTGGCGATTTTCCAGGCCAGACCGTAGGCCAACGCCGACAGCAGGGTCGGGATAATAATGCTGCGGGTTTTCCAGAAGGCGCCCCCCAGCACCAGGAAGCCGATCAGCGTCGGCGCCAGGCGATGGGCATCGGCGAGGATCTCCGGCACGCTGGAGACCACCAGCAGCGCGCAAATCGAGGCGATGCCGATGGTATCCAGCAGCACGCTGACCGGGCCACGACGGGCAGGCTGGGCATGGCCCGCGCGCAGACGCAGGGGAAGATAACGAAACAGATAGTTCACGCCGCCGACAATCACTCCGAGCAGAAGGACCTCACTGTTCATCCGGCATCCCCTTCAGCATGGCCTGGACCAGCGCCGTCAGACACCCGCAGACAATCCCGGCGAGGATCGCCGCCGGAATGGAAAATAACAGAATGCCGCCCAGCGCGCCCGCCAGCGCCGCCGTGACGCACAGCGATTGCTGGCGCTGGAAAGAGGCCAGCAGGAAGCTCATAAACAGCGCCGGCAGCATAAAGCCGAGCGCGGCTTCCACCGCCGGATAATCCACCAGCAGGCCGTTGCCGGACCAGGCGCCGGCCAGCGTGCCGCACACCCACGATGCCCATGAGGTAAACGCGAGACCGAGCATCCAGTTTTCGCTCCAGCGTCGGTTGTCGCGAACCAGCCTGGCGGTGGCGGCGGCGAAAACCTCATCGGTCAGGCCGAAGGCCCAGAGGGCGGTCTTCTTTTTGTCCAGCGCGGTATGAATGCGGCTGCGCAGCGAGGGGCCATACAGCACGTGGCGGACGTCCATCGCCATCACCGTCAGGGCGGCGACCCACAGCGAACTGCCGGCGGCCAGCATGGCGGTGATCACAAACTGGCTGGCGCCGGCGTAAATAATGCAGGAGAAAAACAGGCTTTCCAGCGGGGTGAAACCCAGCCGGGTGGCGTTCAGTCCGAAGGCGAATGCCACCGGAAGGTAGCTGATGACGATGGGGAGACTGTCTTTAATGCCTTCGCCGACGGTAGCGACACGTTCAGGTAAGGCACAGGTTAAGGGCGCGGGGTTTTCCATATGAATAACTTATCGCTGGATCCATGTGAAGGTGGCAAATTGACCGATGTCCCCACCTTAACAGAGCGCGACGCGCCTTAACACTATGAAAATGCCCGCAATCCGCTTTTCCATGACCCTGACGGGATGAAAGGCGGGGAAGGGGCCCGGATAAGGCGCCAGGCCTTATCCGGGGGCGGGTTACTGCTGCGCGGCGAGCGCGGCTTTCACCCAGCTGTCGAACAGCGGCTGGTGGGCTTTGATCCAACCATCAACATGACCGTTAATGTCGGCTTCGGAAGCATGGCCTTCGTGCATCATCGCATTCTCGGCGTTGATGTCGGCGATCGGCAGCTTCATGACGCTAAACAGGGTGGCGGCGGCCGGATTTTTCTCCGCCCAGGCTTTGTTGGCGACGATGTGCATGCTGTTCACCGGGAAGCCATAGTTGGCGCCGTTGGCCAGTTTGGTGTCGATGTTTTTCTGCTCGCCCGGCAGGGAGGAGAACGGCACCTGCAGCCAGACGACGTCTTTGCCGGGCTTCAGCACGTCGCTAACCCAGTACGGCGTCCAGGTGTAGTAGAGCACCGGTTTACCCTCTTTATAGCGGGCGATGGTGTCGGCCATCATCGCCGCGTAGTTGCCCTGGTTATGGGTGACGGTTTTGCTCAGGCCATAGGCGTCAATCTGGTGGTTAATCACCGCTTCGCAGCCCCAGCCTGGTGTACAGCCGGTGAGGTCCGCTTTACCGTCGTTGTTAGTATCAAACAGTTTGGCGATCTGCGGATCTTTGAGCTGATCGATAGAGGTGATGTGGTACTGCTCGGCGGTTTTTTTATCGATCAGATAGCCCTGGGCGGCGCCTGAGACGTACACCCCCTTGCGGTAAAATTTGTTATCACCGCCCGCAGCGGCGTACATGTCATCGTGCAGCGGCTGCCAGTTGGTGGCGATAAAGGTAGTATCCCCGGCGGCAATCGAGGTATAGGCGACGTTATAGTCCACTTCGCTCGGTTTTTCGACGGTGTAGCCAAGCTTCTCCAGCGCGCGGCTGACCAGCAGGGTCTGGAAGCTCTCTTCGGAGATAGTGCTCTGGGCCGGCTTGACGGTAATTCCTTTGCCCGGCAGGTCGGCGGCGAAGGCGCTGGTGGCGATCAGGGTGGCAAAGGCGGCGGTGGCCATCATCGTGCTATGTCGCATGGTGGTTCCTCTTATTGTTTAACGGGAAGGCGGCCCCCCGGCATCGGCTGGTGTCAGGGAGCGGCGCTGTTATCGACTTATCGACAGAAAGGGCGAGTGAGAAGCCCCAGCGGGCCGGTGGTGTACCAGCGGCGGTTGCCGCGACTGCGGGCGTCGCGGCCGACGGCCTGGGTGAGGCGGTCAAGAATAATCGCCAGGATCACGATCCCCACGCCGCCGACGGTGGCCAGGCCCATATCCAGGCGGCCAATGCCGCGCAGCACCATCTGGCCAAGACCGCCGACGGCGATCATCGAGGCGATCACCACCATCGACAGGGCCAGCATTAGCGTCTGGTTAACCCCGGCCATAATGGTGGGCATCGCTAGCGGCAGCTGAACTTTAAACAGCAGCTGGCGCGGGCTGGCGCCAAACGAGCGCGACGCTTCGATCAGATCCGCAGGCACCTGGTTTATCCCGAGGATGGTCAGACGGACGATCGGCGGCAGGGCGAAGATAATCGTCACCACCACGCCGGGCACGTTGCCGATGCCGAACAGCATCACGATCGGCACCAGGTAGACGAAGGCCGGCGTGGTCTGCATGGCATCCAGCAGCGGGCGGATAATTTTCGCCGCTCGCGGACTGCGCGCCAGCCAGATCCCCAGCGGCAGGCCGATGATCATGCAGAACAGCAGGGCGGTGAGGACCAGCGCCAGGGTGACCATCGCCTGCGACCACGCGCCGATGGCGCCGATGGCAATCAGCGAGACCAGGGTGGCGACCCCCATGCCGAGGCTGGAGATCTGCCAGGCGATCAGCGCGAAGACGATAATTGCCACCGGCGCCGGCATCCCCAACAGCAGCTGCTGGAAGGCGCTGAGGATGTAGTCGATCGGCACGCGGATCCCCTGGAACAGCGGGCGGAAGTGCAGCACGATCCAGTCGATGGCGTGGGTCACCCAGCTGTCGAGCGGGATCAGGGTCTTATGGAACGGATCCATGATATTGAACTGTTCCGGCTGCGGCGCCGGGGCGCTGTGCAGCCAGTCGGCGCCGCCGCTATTAGTCGGCGCGGCAGTTGAGGCGCCACCCCAGGCGTCAGCAGCCTGAGCGGCGCTGTCGGTTGCCGGGGCGCTGTCCCACGGATTGGTTTGATCAGCCATGATTCACCCCCTCGCGATCTAAAGCCTGGAGCAACATTCGTTTGGAAATGATGCCGATATATTGTTGTTCTTCATCCACCACCGGGACGGCGCACGGGGCGTGGCCGACGTGGGAGAGCAGATCGCTGAGCGGCGTTTGCGCCTCCACCGCCAGCGGGGCGTCAATCAGCGCCGCCTCGATCCCCTGGCCGGCGCTGAGCGCGGTTTTCAGAGAATCGATCGAGACAATCCCGACAAAGCGATTACCGCGCTCAATGACATAGCCATATTCCCGGTCTTCATCCTGTAATAATTTCAGCGCAGAGCGGGGGCCAAAACCTGGCGTTTTACGAATCAGGCCGACCGGGCTACGACGGGCAATATCTTTCGCGCTGAAGACCTGGCTAATATCGACGCCGCGGAAGAAGGTGCGGACATAATCATTGGCCGGATTATTCAATATTTCATCCGGAGTGCCGACCTGAACCACTTCGCCATTTTGCATAATGGCGATACGATCGCCAATTCGCATGGCTTCATCAAGGTCATGGGAAATAAAGACAATAGTACGCTGATGCTTAGCCTGTAATTTGATCAGCTCATCCTGCATTTCGGTGCGAATGAGCGGATCGAGCGCGGAGAAGGCTTCATCCATTAAGAGAATATCGGGATTAATCGCCAGGGCGCGGGCTAAACCGACGCGCTGACGCATCCCGCCGGAGAGTTCATCCGGCCAGGCGTGGGCATAATTCTCCAGCCCCACCTGACGCAGCGCTTCCCGAGCTTTTTGCTCTCGCTCAGCGGCCGGGACGCCGGCAAGCGCCATGCCAAACGCCGTATTGTCGAGCACGCTCATGTGCGGCATTAGCGCAAAGGACTGAAAAACCATCGCAATTTTTTTACGACGCACCTCGCGCAGCTCGGCGTCCGACATTTTGGCGATATCGACCCCGTCAATCAGCACCTGGCCGCGGGTGGGTTCAATCAGGCGATTGAGAAGGCGAACCATGGTGGATTTCCCCGAGCCGGAGAGCCCCATGATGACGAATATCTCGCCTTCTTCAATGGCCAGACTGGCGTCTTTGACGCCAAGCGACAGCCCCGTTTTTTCCAGTATTTGCGCTTTGTTGAGTCCTTTCTCAATATATTTGAAAGCACGATGAGGGTGCTCGCCAAATATCTTATAAAGATTTTTGATTTCTAATTTAATTGCCATGCAATAGAGAAGTTCCTGTTATTTGTTTATTGCGATATGGTACCCAATGGTGATAATGATCTTTTTACACCCTAACATACTCAGATTCTGTGACAACCCTCAATGGCAAACTCTCGGCAAAATGGAGGGAGGGACATGGCGGCACAGCCCCCGTGATATAAGGGCTGAGCGGTAATTTGTTGTGGGTAATATTTTTTGATTATCTTTGGATAATTAGACTGAAATGGACCGGTTTTCTGCTAAATATGACGAAGTGATGACGGTTAGACCATGGAGAGAATATTTGGTGGATTAATCGCGATTCTGTGAAATTGATCACCAGGAATATGCGGGCGATATTCCTGGTGAAAGTACGGTTAAAAGTCCCAGTCGTCGTCGGCGGTCTCTTCCATTTTTCCTATCACGTAGGAGGAGCCGGAGCCGGAGAAAAAGTCGTGGTTTTCATCGGCGTTGGGTGACAGCGCCGCGAGGATCGCCGGGTTAACCGCCGCCATCTCCGCCGGGAACAGCGCCTCGTAGCCGAGGTTCATCAGCGCTTTGTTGGCGTTGTAGCACAGGAAGGCGCTGACGTCGTCGAACCAGCCGCTCTCGCCGTACAGTTCCCGGCTGTAGGCCAGCTCGTTGTCGTACAGATCCATCAGCAGATCGAGGGCGAAGTTTTTTAATTCTTCGCGCTTACCGGGGCTGACGATCTCCAGCCCTTTCTGATACTTGTAGCCGATGTAATAGCCATGCACCGCTTCATCGCGAATGATCAGGCGGATCAGATCCGCGGTATTGGTCAGTTTTCCCCGACTGGAGAAGTGCATCGGCAACCAGAAGCCGGAATAGAAGAGAAAGGATTCGAGAAACACGCTGGCGATTTTTTTCTTCAGCGGCTCGTCGGCCTGATAGTAGCCCAGCATCAGCTGCGCTTTGCGCTGCAGGGGTTCGCAGCTTTCGCTCCAGGCGAAGGCGGCATCCACCTCTTTGCTGTGGCACAGCGTGGAAAAGATGGAGCTGTAAGAGCGGGCATGAACCGCTTCCATAAAGCTGATATTCGACAGCACCGCCTCCTCATGCGGGGTCAGAGCGTCCGCCATCAGCGCCGGCGCGCCGATGGTGTTCTGAATGGTATCGAGCAGGGTCAGCCCGGTAAAAACGCGAATGGTCAACTGTTGCTCCGCCGCGCTGAGGGTTTGCCAGGCGGGAATGTCGTTCGACAGCGGCACTTTCTCCGGCAGCCAGAAGTTGCTGGTGAGACGATTCCACACCTCCAGATCTTTATCGTCATCGATGCGGTTCCAGTTGATCGCGCTGACGCGCGTTAAATGGGTCATCCTGTTCTCCTTACAGCGCGCAGGACACGCAGCCTTCAATTTCAGTGCCTTCCAGCGCCAGCTGGCGCAGTCGGATGTAGTACAGCGTCTTAATGCCTTTCTTCCAGGCGTAGATTTGCGCCTTGTTGATATCGCGGGTGGTGGCGGTATCCGGGAAGAACAGGGTCAGCGACAGCCCCTGATCGACGTGGCGCGTCGCCTCGGCGTAGGTGTCGATGATCTTCCGGGGGCCTATCTCGTACGCATCCTGGTAGAGGGCCAGATTATCGTTATTCATAAACGGCGCGGGGTAGTACACCCGTCCGGTTTTCCCCTCTTTGCGGATCTCAATCTTCGAGACGATCGGGTGAATGCTGGAGGTAGCATGGTTGATGTACGAGATCGAGCCGGTGGGCGGCACCGCCTGCAGATAGCGGTTGTAAATGCCATAGCGCATGACGTCGTCGCGCAGCTGGCGCCAGCTTTCCCGGTCGGGCAGGGAGATGCCGGCGCGGGCGAACAGCGCGCGGACCCGTTCGGTTTTCGGCTGCCACGACTCCTGCAGATATTTGTCGAAGTATTCCCCGCTGGCGTAGCGCGACTGCCCGAAGCCGGCGAAGCGCTGGCCGCGCTCGCGGGCCAACAGCATCGAGGTGTGCAGCGCGTGCCAGGTCACGGTGTAGAAGTAGATATTGGTGAAGTCCAGCCCCTCCGGGCTGCCGTAGGCAATGCCTTCCCGCGCCAGGTAGCCGTGAAGATTCATCTGCCCCAGGCCGATGGCGTGGGAGGCGGCGTTGCCGGCCGCCACGGAGGGGACCGACTGAATGTGGCTCATGTCGGACACGGCGGTCAGGGCGCGCACCGCGGTGGCGATAGTGAGGCCGAAATCCGGCGAGTCCATGGTGTGGGCGATGTTCAGCGAGCCGAGGTTGCAGGAAATATCTTCCCCGATATGGGCATAGCTGAGATCTTCATTATAGGCGGACGGCGTACTGACCTGCAGGATCTCGGAACACAGATTGCTCATGGTGACCCGCCCGGCCACCGGACTGGCGCGGTTCACCGTGTCTTCAAACATGATGTACGGGTAGCCGGATTCAAACTGGATCTCCGCCAGGCGCTGGAACAGGTCGCGGGCGCGGATCCAGCGTTTGCGAACCCGATCGTCGGCTACCAGCTGTGGATAGAGGTCGCCGATGGCGCAGTCGGCGAAGGGTTTGCCGTACAGCCGTTCGACATCATACGGCGAGAAGAGCGCCATCTGCGCGTCTTCTTTCGCCAGCTGGAAGGTGATGTCAGGGATCACCACCCCCAGCGACAGGGTTTTGATGCGGATTTTCTCATCGGCATTTTCACGCCGGGTATCAAGGAAGCGCAAAATATCGGGATGGTGAACGTGCAGCCAGACCGCCCCCGCCCCCTGGCGGGCGCCGAGCTGGTTGGCATAGGAGAAGGCGTCCTCCAGCATCTTCATCACCGGCACCACGCCGGAGGACTGATTTTCGATGCGCTTGATCGGCGCCCCGGCCTCGCGCAGATTGGAGAGTAAAAAGGCCACGCCGCCGCCGCGCTTCGACAGCTGCAGCGCCGAGTTCACCGCCCGGCCGATGGACTCCATATTATCTTCAATGCGCAGCAGGAAGCAGGAGATCAGCTCCCCGCGCTGCTGTTTGCCGGCGTTAAGGAAGGTGGGCGTGGCCGGCTGGAAGCGGCCGCTGAGTATCTCCTCCGTCAGCTGCCGCGCCTGCTGTTCATCGCCCCGGGCCAGCGTCAGGGCCACCATTACGCTGCGTTCCGCGAAATCCTCGAGGTAGTGCTTGCCGTCAAAGCTCTTCAGCGCGTAGCTGGTATAGAACTTCCAGGCGCCGAGGAAGGTCTGGAAGCGAAACGCGGCGCGCCGGGCATGGGCGAACAGCGCCAGCACAAACCCGCGATCATAGCCGGCCAGCAGCTGGGGATCGTAATAGCCCTCGCGGACGAGCCAGCTGAGTTTATCCTCCTGGCTGGCAAAGGCGAGGGTGTTGGGCTGAACCTGGGTCGCCATAAAAGCCTCAACCGCCTGGCGATCTTTCTCAAACGGGATGCGGCCCTCGCTGTCGTACAAATTCAGCATCGCATTGAGGGCGTGAAAATCCACGGCGGCGTTTATACGTTCTGCGGTTGTCGTTGCCAAAATTCGCTGACTCCTTTACGCACGTTATCGATATCGTCGGGGGTTCCCATCAGCTCGAAGCGGTAGAGATAGGGCACGGCGCATTTCTGCGCGATGACATCCCCGGCGCGCCCCCAGGCGTCGCCAAAGTTGCGATTGCCGGCGGCAATCACCCCGCGGATCAGCCGACGGTTATGTACGTCGTTTAAAAAGCGGATCGCCTGACGCGGCACGGCGCCGGCGGTACCGCCGCCGCCATAGCTGGGAACGATGAGAATATAGGGCTCGTCTACCTGCAGAGGTTCACGCTCGTTCAGCGGGATGCGCACCGCCGGCAGCCCCAGGCGCTGCACAAAGCGATGGGTGTTCTCCGAACGGCTGGAGAAGTAGACGATGAGGCTCATGCGCTGGCCGCCGCGACGGAGGGGCGCAGGCGATTGATCATATCCGGGCGGAAGCCGCTCCAGCGCAGGTCGCCGGCGATCACCACCGGCAGCTGGCGAAACCCCTGCTCGCGCAGGGTGTCGGCGGCATCCGGCTGCTGGTCGACGTTGACCATTTCAAAGGCCAGTCCCCGGCTCTCCATGGCTCGTCGGGTGGCATGGCACTGCACGCAGTCATTTCGAGTGTAAATAGTAATGCGCATGATTCGTATTTCCATTTAAGATAACAACACGGCGCTAAACGTAGCGTCGAACGTTGTGGGCCATTCGATAAGGAAATACTAGATGTAGTTATTTAAAACTTCAACCACTCAATATATAGCGTTTTTAGCAAACAATTCCCCCGCCGGGGTGGCCAGGCGGAGGAGGGGGAAGGCTGCGCGAAACTACAGACGCATGGCGACGGCGAGGCGGTTAAAGGCGTTCATCAGGCTGATGGCGAAGGTGAGATCGCTTATCTGACGTGGGGTAAAATGTTCGCGCAGCGGCAGGTAAACCTCATCTTCCGCATGGCTGGCGGCGATGTCGGTGACCGACTCGGCCCAGGCAAGCGCCGCGCGTTCGCCAGGGGTAAAATGGTCGCTCACCCGCCAGCCGGCCAGGGCATCCAGCTTGCTCTGCGCCATGCCGCCTTTGCGCAGCGCCTGGCTGTGCTTCTCAAGGCAGAAGGCGCAGCCGTTGATCTGCGACACGCGTAAATAGACCAGCTCCACCAGGGCGCTGCCCAGCTCGCTTTTCTCCAGCGCGAGGCTGGCCTGCACCAGCCCTTTATAGACTTCCGGGCTCAGTTCACTGAATGGCTGACGTAATTGGCTCATGGTGTTCTCCTCTCTAAGACGGCAGCCAAAATAGCACTATAATGGACTGCAAAAGATAGCCATATTGTGATGAAAAAAGCAGACCATAATGGAAGCCAGCCACCTCCCTCTCTATCAACGCATCGCCCGCCAGCTGAAATCCGCCATTGAACGTGGCGAACTGGCTCCGGGCAGCCGTCTGCCCGCCAGCCGGGTGTTTGCCCAGGAGCAGGGCGTCTCCCGGGCGACCATCGAAAACGCCTGGGGCGAACTGGTCGCCCAGGGCTGGCTCGAGCGACGCGGGCAGGCGGGAACCTTTGTCAGCGAGCGGCTCAGTCCGCGCCAGCTGGCGCCAGTGCCGCCAGCGCAGCCTGCCGCGCCGGCGGAGCCGTTGCCGTTTCAGATGGGGCTCCCGGCGCTGGATCTCTTTCCGCGCGGGCTGTGGGCGCGGGTGATGGGGCGCCGGCTGCGGACGCAGTCGCGGTTCGATCTGGCGCCCGGCGATCCCGGCGGCGACCCGCTTCTGCGTCAGGCGATCGTCGACTATCTGCGCCTGTCGCGCAGTATCGACTGCCAGCCGGAGCAGGTCCTGATCGCCGGCAACTATGCCACCGCCATAAACCTGATCCTGCGTACCCTGGCGCAGCCGGGGCAGCATATGTGGATGGAGGATCCGGGATATCCCTTTATCCGCCCGGTGGTCGAGGCCGGGCAGCTGGTGGTGGATGCGATCCCGGTGGACGACGAAGGGATGGATATCGCCTGGGGCCAGCGCCATCACCCGCAGGCGCGGTTTGCCCTGCTCACCCCGGCGCATCAGAGTCCGTTGGGAGTGGCGCTCTCGCTGCCCCGGCGTCGCCAGCTGTTGGCATGGGCCGCAGAGCGTGACGCCTGGATAATTGAGGATGATTACGATAGCGAGTTTCGCTATCGCGGCAAACCGCTGCCGCCGCTGAAAAGCCTTGATGCGCCACAGCGGGTCATCTACGCGGGCACCTTCAGTAAGTCGATGTTTCCGGCGCTGCGCACCGCCTGGCTGGTGGTGCCGACCGCGCTGGCTGCGCGCTTTCACCAGACCGTGGAGCGCCAGCCCTGCACCGTTCCCACCCTGTGGCAGCAGACGCTGGCGGATTTTATCCAGCAGGGCCATTTCTGGCGTCATCTGAAAAAAATGCGCGCCAGCTACAGCCAGCGCAGGGAGTGGCTGGAGTCGGCTCTGCAGGCGCAGGGCTTTCAGGTCACGCCGCAGCAAGGGGGGATTCAGCTGGTCATGCCCGTCAACGGCGACGATCGCCTGCTGGCCCAACGGGCGGTGGCGGGCGGGCTGGCGGTACAGGCGTTGAGCGACTGGCGGATGCGCCATACCGGCGAGGGGGGATTACTGATGAGTTTTACCAATATTCGCTCGCCGGCAATGGCTGGCGCGCTGGCCCGGCGGCTGAGGGAGGCGATCGGCGTCGGCGGCGTCACGCCCGCTGGCGTATAAAAAACCCCTGCGGCCAGAGGCGCGCAGGGGCTGACGCGTATTTGTTATCTTCATTGCTTTCCGTGAAGCAGGCGGGCTTCCGCGCGCTTATCGCGCGGCGGCAGCAAACGCTATAGCTATTATCGACGTAAATTGAGCAATACGCCAATAAATACCCCGACGGCGGCGGCGGCGCCCACGCTGTGCCACGGTTTATTGCGCACGTAGGTGTCGGCGCAGCCCAGCGCATCGCACGCTGCCTGGCGCGCATCCAGCGCCGCCTGCTGCACCCGGTTGTGGCCATTAAGGCGGGCGCGGGTCTCTTTTAACAGCGACTGCGCTTTGGCACGCGCCGCTTCCGCTTCCTCTTTCGCGTCACTGCCCCACGATTTCAGCACCTCTTCCAGCGTGTCCGCTAATTGGCTGACATCGTTATGAATATCTTCGGCATTCTCGTCAAAATTGTTGCGGTTCACATGGTTAGCCATCGTTATCTCCCTTAATTCCATCGAGTGAGTAAGTGTAGGACAAGATTTTGAATTATGCTTACTGCTGTGGTTTCTGGAATATTCCGAAAGCACTGCCCTTAATGAATAAGGTAAGGTCAATGTGCGGTAAAAGATAACGAGGAATCAGTATGTATTTAAGACCCGATGAGGTGGCGCGTGTTCTTGAAAAAGCCGGCTTCACCATGGATGTTGTGACGCAAAAAGCGTACGGCTATCGCCGCGGCGATAATTATGTTTATGTGAACCGCGAAGCGCGCATGGGGCGAACAGCGTTAGTTATTCATCCAGCGTTAAAAGAGCGCAGCAATATGCTGGCTGAACCGGCTTCAGATATCAAAACCTGCGACCATTATGAACAGTTTCCGCTGTATTTAGCCGGGGATGCGCAGCAGCATTATGGTATTCCGCACGGCTTTAGCTCACGCATGGCGCTTGAGCGTTTTCTTAATGGTCTGTTTGGCGAAGCCCAGCCGGCCATGTCGACGAATTAATTCGCTGGATAAAGACCCGGGAGAAGCTGGCTGGCGGGAGGAAGCGACTGGCAGAGCCAGTCGCTGTTAACGTGTCGGTCAGGCTTTTGCCTGCTGGTAGGGCGCCACGCGGAACAGGCGGCGGCAATAGTCGAGGAAGTAGCCGTAAGCGGCGCCCATCATCATTGAAACCGCCAGGTTCGAGCTCACCGCAGCGACAATCTGGTGCCAGTCCGCACCCACGCTCCACAGAATGGCGACATAAACCGGCGACTGGAAGGTCACGTAGGCCAGCACGTCGGCCATATTTTTCATCCAGCCGGCCGGAGTGATGCGCCGGGCCTGACGCATCGCGAAGTCGCGATAAATCCCGTAAGGGACAGCGATAATAATGTTGACCGGGATCGCCACCAGGCGCGACGATAACGACTGCTCAAACGTCATACCAGAGAGAAAAATTTCGATCATCATGTTGACGACGGTGCAGTAAACCACCATCGCAAAGGTGTCTGCAACCGCATGCCGCAAGCGTGAGTGCGCAGAGAACATCGGAGTGCTCCTCGAAAATGAAGTCAATAACGCCGAAAAATGCGCGTTGGTATAGCGTTTTTGGGCTGCCTGTTTTGATGTGCGTAGAGTATATCTCTGCATTAAAAGTGGCAACTAGCTATAAATTTTTATTTATTGCCTTTTTGTCGATAAAATACTCTGCGAAGGTCGGTTTTTTGCCCGTTACGCTACTTTTAGTGCTGGTTTTATTAAATTCTTTTAATTTCAAATGGTTGTGTTGTTTTGTGCCATGATATCTGACCAGGGGGTCGGTATCTGACCGCCCGCTGTGGCGCAAAATCGCGTTAGCCTGTGATGAGGGTCATGTTTAGATGTTTTTATGCCATTATGCCGGTTTTTGTGGTGAAAAATTCTAAAACGATATGTGGCGTTTTATTCTGAATGACTGAGTAACTATTCATTTGGCCACGCGGAGAGGGCCTGCGCATTCACCGACGATAAGAGGATAACCCGCTGACCATAAAGGTAATATCGCCTTCTTGATATATTTTCCTATCTCACCATCCGCCGCTTTTATTTATTCAGGGTCTTATTGGCCTGCGCTGGCGAAAAAGAACCGGGGATTTCCCGATATAAGGTAGGTGGAAAAGGTTTACTCTCTGCATAATATATTTATCTGGATAACCGAAGGCTGGAAATAAATAAACGTTTCTATTACACTTGCCGCGTTGTGTCTTTTAATTTGCTATTTGGAAATTTTTAATTTTATGTCTTCAATGTTACACAAACTGAATAATATCCGTTCACTGCGCGCGCTGTCCCGTGAATTCTCCATTGACGTGCTTGAAGAGATGCTGGAAAAGCTCAGGATCGTCACTGAAGAAATACGTACGCAACAGCAGCTGGCAGCGCAGCAGCAGGCGGAATATCAGGAAAAAGTGAATACCTGGCTTGAGCTGATGCGCGCCGACGGTATTTCTCCTGACGAGCTGGTGGCCGATATTCAGCCGCCGATGGCGGGCGGTAAAAAGCGCAAACCGCGCCCGGCGAAATATCGTTATACCGATCATACCGGCGCCGAGAAAACCTGGACCGGCCAGGGAAGAATGCCGAAGCCGATTGCCCAGGCGGTCGCCGAGGGGAAATCGCTGGACAGCTTTTTAATTTAAAACCGATGCGGCCAGCGCCGCGACGGCGGAAAGACCCACCGCCCGGCCTGGCCTTATGACCTGCAGCGAGGGGCTTCAGCAGACGCCGAAGTCCCCCTCTTCCTGATAGGACGTCACCTCGTCTGACTTCAGCGTATAGCGTTCTCCCTGCTCCTGCGCGGCCTGAACCACCACCAGATCCTCGCCCTGCACTTCGACCACTTTCAGTTTTGGCCCGCCCGCACGCGGTTGTACCAGATCGCCGACAGAAAACATCATTCACTCCTCATTGTTAATACCACGGATGAACCTAAACCATAGCTCAACGCCCGCGCACTGAACACCGGGTGTGCTCTTTTTTGTTAAAACAATTTGGAGGTATATGTATTAATGTTGTTAATGTTTTGCTGGCGCCATACCGCTGCTGACAAGGGGGACGGCGAGGGTAGGGTTACCATCAATCAGGTCAGGAAAGACACCATGAAGTATATCATTCTGTTGATCATTGTTATTGCTGTGCTGTATGTCCATTACCGCGGACGGGTGCGCTATCGTTTCTGGCGACAGCTCTCCGACCATTCCACATTTACCGCGCCGTTGAATGGATTTATGTATTTATTTTCCCGCGTGCCGAATACGCCTTATCTGCGCCCGGAGATGTTTCCCGAGCTGGCGATATTGCAACAAAACTGGCTGGTTATTCGCGAAGAAGGCATCCGCCTCCAGCAGCTGGAGCAGATTAAAGCGGCCGATAAATATAACGATGCCGGATTTAACTCATTTTTTAAAACCGGCTGGAAACGCTTTTATCTGAAATGGTATGAGGATGCCCATCCCTCCGCCAGCCAGCTTTGCCCACAAACTACCGCGCTGCTGCGGGATATTCCGTCGGTGAAAGCGGCCATGTTCGCCACCCTGCCGGACGGCAGCCGTCTGCCGCGCCATCGCGACCCCTACGCCGGTTCCCTGCGCTTTCATCTTGGCCTGGCGACGCCGAACGATGACCGCTGCTTTATCGAGGTGGATGGTCAGCGCTACAGCTGGCGCGACGGGGAAGGCGTGCTGTTTGACGAGACCTATATCCACTATGCGGAAAATACCAGCGGTGAGAATCGGCTGATTCTGTTCTGTGATATTGAACGGCCGATGCGCTACCGCTGGGCGCAGAAGGTCAACCACTGGCTGGGGCGCAATCTGATGAGCGCCGCCTCGGCGCCCAACGACGCCAGCGATCGCACTGGCGGAATTAACCGGGCGTTTCGCTATATCTACCAGATCCGCATTGTCGGCAAGCGGCTGAAAAAATGGAATAAGACGGTCTATTACGTCGTCAAATGGCTGCTTTTCGGCGGCATTGCCTGGCTTATCTGGAGTGCGTTTTAACTCCCCTGGCGCCGGTTCCACGGCATGATCGCCAGCAGGCGCGCCATGCCGCAAAAGCCGGTTATCCCGGCGAAAGTGAGCCCGGCGCCGACCGCGCCGCTGAGCAGGAAAAAGCCGCCGTTCACGGTATAGCCCAGCAGCACCCCCAGTAAGATCAGAGCGCCAGCGGCGATTTGCACCTGGCGCATCAGCGGCAGCGGTTGCGATTTATCTTCCTCAACCGGGAG
Source organism: Klebsiella sp. JN_Kp127 (assembly GCF_040062505.1). NCBI lineage: Bacteria > Pseudomonadati > Pseudomonadota > Gammaproteobacteria > Enterobacterales > Enterobacteriaceae > Klebsiella > Klebsiella sp. JN_Kp127. Next base: position 128,024 of record NZ_JBEAHS010000005.1, on the reverse strand, counting down.
CCCCGCGGCTTTCCATGCCTGAATCCCGCCCGCCAGCAGGCTGACCTGCGCCGGCGCGGCGGCGGCGGCCAGACGAATGGCGTTGTTCTGCGTCCGGGAGCCGGCCTGGCAGTGGAAGATCACGCGCTCGCCGGCCCGGGCGTTTAGGGTCGCGCCGCCGTTCAGGGTGGCGAGCGGCACCAGCTCGGCATCGGGAATATGTTCGCGCGCGTATTCATCCGCATCGCGGATATCTATCAATCTGGCGCCCTGGGCAATCTGCACCCGGGCTTCGGCAGGGGTTAAGGTGGCGATGGTCATAGGATCCTCACGGGCAATAGAGCGTTTTCAGCGTGTTGATCACCTGCTGTACCGCAGGATGGGTGATGAAATAGTGGATGCGCTGAGCGTCGCGTTCGCTGTCGATCAGCCCCTCGTCACGCATCCGCGCGAGGTGCTGCGAGGTGGCGGAAGGGCTCAGGCCGGTAGCGCGGGCCAGTTCACCGGCGCTGGCCCGCGGCGCGTCGCACAGCATGCACAGGATCAGCAAACGGTGAGGATTGCTCATCGCTTTCATCAGCGCGGCGGCTTCGCCGGCGCGGGCCTGCAGGTCTTCGGGTGTGGTCATGTATTTTAGCTTTTTCTAAATTTAGATAACTCTAAAATAAAAAAGCCGCCAGCGCCAGCCCCTTTTTCCCCGCGACTCAGGCCGGAACGGCGAGATCGGCTATCTGCGCCCGGGCGCTGGCGATCCCGGCATCGCGACCGTGCGGGCGGTTATCCAGCCCTTCGGCATAGATAAATTCCACCTCATGGATCCCCATCAGCCCCAGCACCGCGCGCAGATAGGGGGTGACGGCGTCGGTGGTTTCTCCCTGGTGAACACCGCCGCGGCTGCTGACGACCACCGCCCGGACGCCCTCGACCAGCCCCTGCGGCCAGCTGTCGGTGTAGCGAAAGGTTTCCCGCGCCCGCGCCACGAGGTCGAACCATTTCTTCAGATCGGTCGGGACGTTGAGGTTATACATCGGGGCGCCGATCACCAGCAGGTCGCTGGCTTTTAACTCGGCGATAAACTGGTCGGAGAGCGCTACCGCCGCGCGGATGGCCGGCCGCGGATCCGCCGCCCCGCGCAGGGCGGCAAACAGCGCGCCATCCAGCGTCGGCAGCGCCATAGCGCTGAGATCGTGTTCGCGGATCCGATCGTGGCGGCCCGCCGCCTGGCGCGCCGCGAGAAATTCGTTAATCAGCTGATTGGTCAGGGAAGTTTCGCCATTAATGCTGGACTTTAATACCAGAACGTTAGCCATGATGAGTGCCTCAAGTGAAGGATAGAAGCAGAGACTAACACTGTCTTTTTTCTCTCTGGAGTGACATTATTTTCCTCTATTGTATCCCGTAAGGAACCAATCTGTGCGCGACGATCTGAACGCGATCCCAGTGTTTGTCACTGTGGTCGAGAGCGGTAACTTTGCCAGCGCGGCGACGATCCTCCACGTGACGCGATCGGCGGTGGGAAAAACCATTGCCCGGCTGGAAGCGCGTCTCGGCGTGGCGTTATTCCAGCGCACCACCCGCAGGCAACTGCTGACGGAAGAGGGAGAGCAATTTTATCACCAGTGTCGGGAGGCGCTGGGACGCATTCGCGAGGCCGAAGAAGCGCTGCAGCGCGGCAAAGGCGAGGTGCAGGGACGGCTGCGGATTTCGCTGCCGGTGCTGTTTGGCCAGCGCTGCGTGGCGCCGCTGCTGTTCCGCCTGAGCCAGCGCTATCCATTGCTGAAGCTCGAGCTCCACTACAGCGACCGGCAGGTCAATCTGCTGGAAGAGGGGTTTGATCTCGCGGTGCGTATCGGGAGCCTGGCCGATACCGGGTCGCTACGGGCGCGGGCGCTGGGGGGGCATGGCATGGTGCTGTGCGCGGCGGCGGAGTACCTGCGTCGCCAGCCGGCGCCGCAGACCATCGCCGGGCTGAGCGAGCATCGCACCCTCGGCTATCTGCATAACGGTCAGCTGCAAAAATGGCAACTTTACGACCCGCAGCAGGGCGAAGTGCGCTTCACCCCGGAGGCGTGGCTGGTGCAGGATGACTTTGCCGCCATCGCCGCTGCGGCGCAGCAGGGAATGGGCATCGCCTGGCTGCCGGACTGGCTGGTGGCGCAGGCGCTCGCCGACGGGACGCTGCAGCAGGTTCTGGCGCCCAGCGACCGTGTGCGTTTCGCCATTCACGCGGTGTGGCCGGAAGGGCCGTGGCTGCCGCAAAAAACGCGGGTGACGATCGATGCCCTGCGGGCGGGGCTGGGTCTGGCGTAGCGTCCGCGGCCGGCGCGCTTTACGCCATCGCCTCAGCGGCGTGGCCGTCCGGCACGGGCGGCGCGGCGGTATAGCGTGCTGCGGGCGATGCCCAGCATCTGCGCCGCCCGGCTGACGTTGCCGTTGACCCTGGCGAGGGTATCGACAATCAACTGCTCGTCATGGGCCTGTAACCCCCCGCGCGGCAGCGGCGCAGGCGCAGCGCGGTATGCGTCCGGCAGCGCATCGGGCGTCAGCGTGTCGCCCTCATCGGCCAGAGCCAGCATCACCTTCAGGACGCTCTGCAGCTGGCGCACGTTTCCCGGCCACGGCAGCTGGCTGAGGTGGGTCAGCAGCGCGGTGGACAGCGTCACCCGGTGCGAAGCGCCGCCCAGGTCGCGCCACAGGGTGGCGATAAAGGTTTCCAGCGCCGGCCACTCGCGTAGCGGAGGCAGCGCCAGGGCGTACTCCCGCAGGCGCCACAGCAGATCTTCGCGGAATTCGCCGGCGCTGACCCGCTGGGTCAGGTTGCGGTGCGTGGCGCAGATCAGGGCGAAGTTCACCGGCACGCTGCGGCTGGCGCCGAGCGGGGCGACCTCTTTCTCCTGCAGTACTCGCAGAAGGCGGGTCTGCAGCGCCAGCGGCATATCGCCGATCTCATCAAGAAACAGCACCCCGCCCTCGGCCTCGCGGATTTTGCCGATATAGCCGTTTTTGCTGGCGCCGGTAAACGCCCCTGGCTGGTAGCCGAAAAGCTCGGACTCGATCAGCGATTCCGGAATGGCGGCGCAGTTAATGGCGACGAATTTACCGCTGCGCCAGCGGCTGTGCTGGTGCAGTGTGCGGCTGACATACTCTTTGCCGCTGCCGGTTTCCCCCTCAATACAGAGCGCGATGCCGGCGTTAAGCAGCCGGAGCAGCTTTTCGCCTTCCCGCGGGCTGGTGAAGGGGAGCTGCATGGCCGGCGGGGCGCTCACCGCCACCCGGCGGCGGGTGGGCTCGCGCAGGCGATAGTGATAGCGGCCCTGCGGGGTGGTCAGGGGCAGGGGAACGCTGACCGCCGTTTGCGTCAGCGTCGGAAAAAGCGACGCAAAGGTGAGCTGGCCAAACTGCGCCGCGCTCAGGCCGAACTCGCGCATCGCCAGCCGGTTGCCGGCGGTAAGGACGTTGTCGGAAAAGACCAGCAGCAGTTCCTCCACACTGTCGAGCTTGTCCACCTGCCGGTGGAGGCTCATCAGCCACTGCTCAGGATGCAGGCTCTGCTTCACCCACAGATACTCAATCTGCTTTGCCGCCGCTTTCACCCAGCCAAAGGTGTGCTGGTGGGGAAAATCCGCCGGGCCGGAGATATCCAGCACGCCGGCGATGCTTCCGTCCGGCCGCTGGAGCGGCATCGCCGCGCAGTACAAATTCTGGTTGCGGGTGAGAAAGTGCTGACGCCCATCGATTTCGCAGCCGTCGTCAATCGCCAGCGCGGTGCCGATGGCGTTGGTCCCGCGTCCGCTTTCGCTCCACAGATTGCCCGGCGCCAGCGCGACGCGCTGAGCCTTCTGCATCGCCTGGGTATCGCCGACGGTATGGAGCACCAGACCGCCGGGGTCGGAGAGGATCACCACCGACTGCAGGTCCGCCACCTGGCGCGACAGGGCTTCCACCACCGGCTGCGCCAGCTGCTGCAGGCTGCGGTGGCTGGCGAGCCGGTCCGCCAGCTCGCCGGCGTCGAGGCGGGGAAAATCCTCGGTGGCGGGATCCAGACCGTAGCGCTGGCAGCGAGACCATGAATCGCTCAGCAGGGGATTGGCGTTAACCTCTGGGGCGAGAAGAAAGGGATTGCCTGGCACAGGGCACCTCTGGGTCGATGTTGCTGTGTTGCAATATTGTAGCTATTTGGTTTATTTGGTGTTGCGATTTGCAACACATAAGTGGAAACCCGTGCGACAGTGGCTGACCATCTGCCCAGCCAGTGAATACAACCTGTTAATAAATAAACATATTTAGAGAAAATGAAAAACTGGCATAACCCCTGCAAAGTGAGAAGCGTTCGGCGGCAAGTTTAAAAAATCAATATGCCGCTGCGTCTCAACCCTACAGAAGGAGATTTGCGATGCGTTATGCACACCCTGGCCAGCCCGGCGCCCTGGTTTCATTGAAATCCGCTTACGGCAACTTTATTGACGGTAAATTTGTCGAGCCGCTGAGCGGTGAATTCTTTATGAATACCTCCCCGGTAGACGGCAGCAACATTGCGCAGTTTCCCCGGTCGGATGCCAGAGACATTGACTTCGCCCTCGACGCCGCCCACCGTGCGGCGCCGGCGTGGGGCAAAACCTCAGTGCAACAGCGCTCCAGGCTGCTGCTGCAGGTCGCCGACCGTATTGAACAGCATCTGGAATATCTGGCGGTGGCGGAGAGCTGGGACAACGGCAAACCGATCCGCGAAACGCTGAATGCCGACCTGCCGCTGGCGGTGGATCATTTTCGCTACTTCGCCGGCTGCCTGCGCGCCCAGGAGGGAAGCACTGCCGAAATTGACGAAACTACGGTGGCCTACCATTTCCATGAACCGCTGGGGGTGGTTGGTCAGATTATCCCGTGGAACTTCCCGCTGCTGATGGCCGCGTGGAAGCTGGCCCCGGCCCTGGCGGCGGGTAATTGCGTGGTGCTCAAGCCGGCGGAACAGACGCCGCTGAGTATTACCCTGCTGCTGGAGCTGATCGGCGATCTGTTCCCGGCGGGGGTGCTGAACGTGGTGCAGGGCTTCGGCAAAGAGGCGGGCGAGGCGCTGGCCACCAGCAAGCGTATCGCCAAGCTGGCGTTTACCGGCTCCACGCCGGTCGGGCGACATATTCTCGCCTGCGCGGCGGAGAATATTATCCCCTGCACCGTCGAGCTGGGGGGCAAATCGCCCAATATTTACTTCGCCGACGTGATGGAGGGTGAAGAGGAGTTTATTGAGAAGGCGGTGGAGGGGCTGGTGCTCGGTTTCTTCAACCAGGGTGAGGTCTGTACTTGCCCGTCGCGGGCGCTGATCCATGAATCCATCTATGAGCCCTTTATGGCGCGGGTCATGGAGAAGGTGGCGCAGATCCGTCGCGGCGATCCGTTAGATACCGACACCATGATCGGCGCCCAGGCTTCCCGCCAGCAGTTCGACAAGATCCTCTCCTATATTCAGATTGCCCGGGAAGAGGGCGGACAAATCCTCACCGGCGGCGAGCGGGCGGCGATCGCGCCGGCGCTGGATAATGGTTTTTATATTCAGCCCACGCTGATTAAAGGTCGCAACGATATGCGCTCCTTCCAGGAGGAGATCTTTGGGCCGGTGATCGGGGTGACCACCTTTAAGGACGAAGCGGAAGCGCTGGCTATCGCCAATGAGACCCAGTTTGGCCTCGGCGCCGGGGTGTGGACGCGCGATACCAACCTCGCCTATCGCATGGGGCGCGGTATTCAGGCCGGTCGCGTATGGACCAACTGTTATCATGTCTACCCGGCTCATGCGGCGTTCGGCGGCTATAAACAGTCCGGCGTCGGGCGGGAAACGCACAAGATGGCGCTGGATGCCTATCAGCAAACCAAAAACCTGCTGGTGAGCTACGGCACCGCGCCGCTGGGCCTGTTCTGAAGGCCATCTCATTACTGATTGATCCTCAGTCCGCAATCCGTTCGGGTTGCGGATTTTTTTTGCGTCAAAATAACCCTGTGAAAGGGAGCGGTTACGGTGGCGGATCACGGCAATACATTTGGGTTAATGAAGTAATGGCTTTCATTTGAAAACAAAAACACTTCCAGAACAAGAAATTACAGCGCGGGTCAGGAGCGCTTTGCCTTAATTTGTGTAGAAATGATGAAGATTAATACCAGGAAAATTCCTAATTTTTTAGTGGCAACGGGTTTGAGCACAATAAAACAAGACGCTTTTTTGAGCAATTACCTTTAAATTTGTTAATAAAATGGACGTGTTGTTGTTGAGAGGTATTTAATTTTCTTTTGTATAGATATGTAAATTAACATTGAAATGCCATTTCAAAAAATAACTTTATGCCGAGTATAGTCGTTAACCTGTATGTAACATTTCATCAGGTTGCCTTTTTTTACATCGGGTAATATATTTATTTCGCACATCAAAATAACTCTTTTTCTTCTGCTTGTTATTCATGGCCACCTTTCGGCGAAATAAAGCGGAGTTAAAGGACGTGTGCCGATTATCCTGCGGAAGGAACGCAATGAACATTTACAGGGAGGAATGGACGAGCCGTTTCGCGATAGCCATGGGGCTATTGTCGATGACGGGAAAATATATTCGTTAACGATGAGATAAATAATGAAAACGCAACTTCGTATTATGGCAATTCTCATGGGAGCGCTGGTTTCTGGCGCTGCAATTTCTGTTACTACGCCAACCATTAACGTTAACCCAGGCTCCAACGCGGGTACCCAGGGTACCGGCGGACAGGTTATCTTCAATGGATCAATCACCGACAGCTCCTGCAATATCGACAGCGCATCCACCAGCCAGACGGTGGATCTGGGCAAATGGGCCAGCACCTATTTTACCAGCACAGGTTTTGAAACCACCAAAACGCCTTTCCATATCAAAGTAAAAGATTGCCCTGCCAGCGTGACAAATGTCGCGGTGCTGTTTGACGGCGCGCGCGATCAGTCCGATAACACGCTGTTGGCGACCACCGGCGGCGCCGCTGGCGTGGCGATCAAGCTGTATGAAGATGACAAGTCTACGGCGGTCAGCCTCGGCAAAGTGTCGAAAGCCAAAAATGTCGTTGCGGGCGCGACTGCCGGCACCGGCACTGCCGACCTCGAGTTTTTCGCCGACTATATCTCCACCGGTGCGGTGACGGCTGGCGATGCCAACGGTACGGCTAATTTCAATATGATTTATAACTAATCATATTGCGCGCTATTCAGAGTCAGTCCACTGCGTCCTGATTAATTGCAGATAGCTAAAGTGATAATTGTCATAAAGTCACGAAATATATTCGTGACGGTATAGTTGTTTTTGCTAATTATCCCGACGGGTACTGGCTCTGATATTCCCTGCTTTATTTTACTGTTTGTTCAACTTTTACCTGATGGTAAGTCATGATGAAGAAAATAATTGCCGTTGCGGCCTTTCTGCTGTGCTCCACGGCAGCGCAGGCCGGTATTGTCATGGGTGGAACCCGTGTGATTTATCAGGAAGGGAAGCGTGAAGCCGCTATTTCAGTCACTAATGCCGATACCCATACGCCCTATCTGGTGCAGTCGTGGGTGGAAAATTACGCGGAAAACGATAAGGCCAAGGTGCCCTTTATTGTTACGCCGCCCTTATTCCGTCTCGATCCGGAGCAAAATAACGTCCTGCGCATTAACTTTATTGGCGCCTCGCTGCCCAGCGATCGTGAATCGGTCTACTGGCTGAACGTCAAAAGTATCGCCCCGACGCCCAAGGGCGAGGTGAACAAGCTGCAGGTCAATATTAAGTCGAAATTCAAAATCTTTTATCGCCCCAACGGCCTGGCGGGCGACCCGGCTAAAGCCTGGCAGCAGCTGAAGTTTAGCCAGTCCGGCGGTCATCTGACGGTGGCAAACCCCACTCCCTATTTTGTCTCTTTTTACGCCGTCGAGGTGGGCGGGCAGGCAATCGACGAGCCTGGCATGGTGACCCCCTTTGGCGAGAAAACGTGGCCGGTGAGCGGGCACGGCACCGTCAAATGGCGGGCGATTAACGACTACGGCGGCGTCAGCGATTACGCCCAGCAGTAATTCCCCTTTGTGATGAGCTTACCGGACGGCGCCAGCATGAAAAGAATAACAACAGCCAGGGTGCGGGAGTATGCCGCGTTGCCCGTCACCGCCGGACGGGCGCTGGCGCTGGCGACGCTGCCGACGATGATGTGCTGTCTCAGCCCGCTGAGCCGGGCGCTGGCCGACGACTATTTTGATCCGGCGGCGCTGGAGTTTGCCGACCCGCAGCAGCAAACCTCCGATCTGCACTACTTCGCCAAACCCGGCGGGCAGCAGCCGGGGACTTATCCTGTCACCGTGGTGGTTAACGACCAGGAGCTGGGCCAGGCCAATATCACCTTTGTTGACGATGGCGGGCAGCTGCAGCCGGTGCTGACGCCCGGGCAGCTGGCGGATTATGGGGTCAACGTCAGCGCGTTTCCGACTTTTCAAACGCTGCATGAAGGTGAGACCTTCACCCGGATCGAGAAGTTTATTCCCGACGCCAGCAGCCGCTTCACCTTCGCTAACCAGCGCCTGACGCTGAGCATTCCCCAGGCGGCGATGAACGTGCAAAGCCGCGGCTATGTCGATCCCTCGCGCTGGGACGATGGCGTGCCGGCCGCGTTTGTCGATTACTATTTTTCCGGCGCGCAGATAAAGAATGCCGATGAAGGGGAGAGCAGCCGCTCAAACTATCTCAATTTACGCAGCGGCGTGAACCTGGGCGCCTGGCGGCTGCGCAATATCTCCTCAATGCAGTACGACCAGCAGCGCCGGCACTGGGATTCACAGAGCACCTGGCTGCAGCGCGACGTCCGCTCGCTGAAGAGTCTGCTGCGGATCGGCGATACTTACACCACCGGCGATGTGTTTGACAGCATCCCGTTTCGCGGCGTCCAGCTGATGTCTGACGATGAGATGCTCCCGGACAGCCAGCGCGGCTTTGCCCCTACCATCCGCGGCGTGGCGCACAGCAATGCCAAAGTGACCGTCTCCCAGCACGGGTATGTGATCTACGAAACCTTCGTGTCGCCGGGGGCGTTCGCCATCAGCGATCTTTATCCCACCTCGCAGAGCGGCGATCTGGAGGTGAAGGTGACCGAGAGCAATGGTTCGGTGCGCACCTTTACCCAGCCCTATTCCGCCGTGCCCTACATGCTGCGCGAAGGGCGCGGCAAATTCAGCCTCAGCGCCGGTCGCTACCACTCCGGGGCGGATTCGGTGCGCTCGCCGGAATTCCTGCAGGGCACCCTGTTCTATGGTCTGTCGGCGGGATTTACCCTCTACGGCGGCACGCAGCTGGCCCAGGACTATCAGTCGTGGGCGCTGGGCCTGGGCCGCGGCTTTGGCGAGTTCGGTTCGCTGGGAGGCGACGTCACCCAGGCCGTCACCCGTACGCCGTCGGGCAAGCGCTATGCGGGCCATTCGCTGCGCGCTCAGTATCAGAAAGATTTCGTCAGCTCGGGCACCACGTTCAGCCTCGCCAGCTATCGCTACTCCTCCAGCGGCTATTACGATTTTGCCGAAGCCAGCGCCCTCGAAAGCGCGCAGGGGCAGGTGGATAACCGGCGCCGCCGGGAGGAAGTGTCGGTGTCACAAAGCCTCGGCGGTCTGGGCAGTCTGGCGGTTTCCGCCTGGTCGCAGGAATACTGGCACCGGCAGAGTCGGGATGAGACGGTGCATCTCGGGTTCTACAGCGCCTGGAAAGGGATCTCCTGGGGCGTGGGCTATTACTACACCCGCGCCAGCGGCCAGCAAAAAAATGACCGTTCCTGGTCTTTCAATATCAATATTCCGCTGGGCGGTCCGCTGTCCGACAGCGCGGTGAGCTACAACACCACCTCGGACAGCAATGGCTATACCTCGCAGCAGGTGTCGCTGTATGGCGCGGTGCCGACGCGGCCGAATCTGTTCTACTCGGTTCAGCAGGGCTACGGCAACCAGGGGCGGGGCACCAACAGCAGCGTCGCCCTGGACTACCACGGCGGCTTCGGCAACGCGCAGCTCGGCTATCGCCATGACGCCGCCAGTAATCAGCTGACCTGGGGAGGCGCCGGCTCGGTGGTCGCGCATCCGCACGGCGTGACCTTCGGTCAGACGGTGGGCGAGAGCTTCGCCATCGTCCGCGCGCCGGGGGCTGCCGGCGTGGCGGTGCAAAACGGCAACAATGTGCACACCGACTGGCGCGGCTATGCCGTGGTGCCGTCTCTGACCACCTACCGGAAAAATGTCATTACCCTCGACACGGAGTCGATGGCAGACGACACCGACGTCGACCAGCAGGGTCAGACGGTGATCCCTGGCGGCGGCGCGGTGGTGATGGCCAACTACCGGACCCGCATAGGCAACCGGGTGCTATTTACCCTGCGCAACGCGCAGGGGCCGTTACCCTTTGGCGCCAGCGCACGGTTGGTCGGGACGGAGGAGAGCGGCAATGCGCCGGGCGGCATGGTAGCCGACGGCGGTCAGGTGTACCTCAGCGGCGTGCCGCAGGAGGGAACCCTGGCGGTGAGCTGGGTCGTCAATAACCAGTCGCAGAGTTGCACGATGCATTTTCATCTTGCGGATAACCCACAGCAGAGTCTGAATACGGTGAAAACCGTCTCCGGGCTGTGCCAGTCACGCTGAGGCGGCTATGAAATCTGTTTTTCGTCTACTTCCTTTTCTCTTTTTGCTGGCGTTGAGCGGCTATCTTCCCGGCGCGCGGGCTGAAAACTGCCGCGCGAATATCGGCCAGACCACCGTCAATATTCCCAATATCAAGTATTTGCCCACGCTGCCGGTCAATACCCAGATGACCAGCGCGATGGCGGATAACGGCAGCGGGATCCCCTTTTCCTGCGACCTGCAGTTGCCGACGGCGAGCGCCAAACGCATTGTCTACAAACAGCTGAAAACCGGCGGCTCGCCGGTGGTGATTAACGGACAGCACGTCTACCCCAGCGCCATCGACGGCATCGGCTACGCGCTTAGCTTCCAGTGCGCCGGCGGCCCGATGCGCGCTATCGACGGCAGCCACTCCGCTGGCGGCGAGTCGGTGGTGGTCTGCGACAGCACGATGCTCCCGGCGCTCATGACGCAGCAGCAGACGACGGTCAGGATCGCGGTAACCTTCTATAAGACCGGTACGGTACAGCTGGCGGACGGGACGCATACCAACTCGTCGCCGCTGCCGCAGGTAGGGGAGGTGACCATTGAACAGCAGGCCAACGGAAACGCCGGCTTTGTCGCCAGCGCGCCGGTCAGCATTGATATCGCCGCCCTGAACGTGGACATTGGCAGCAGCGGCAGCTGCCAGGTGGCGACCTCAACGATCCAGGTCAGTCTGGGCACGGTAAACCGGGCGGAGTTTCACGGTAAAGGGAGCACCGGCGGCCAGGCGAAGCGCTTTTCGATCCCGGTGTTCTGTCCGTCGCCGACCGATGTGCGCATCGGCTTTTTCGGCGTCAGCGTGGAGAGTGATACCCTGGCGCTAAGCAAGGCCAGCAACAGCGCCAGCGGCGTCGGCGTGAAGCTGACCTACGGCAATAACCCCGGCGCGGCAGTGTCCGATGGCTCCAGCGTTAAAATCAATGAGGCCAGCAACTTGCCGATCCTGAAAAGGGTAACCGGCAGTAACGCCGGCACGGCTGAGGCCATCAATTTTAACGCCCAGTATGTGCAAACTGACGCCACGGTGACGGCGGGCACAGCCGACAGCATGGTGACCTTCGCCCTCGAGTATAACTAGCGTGGGGCCGGAGCATAGGCCGCCTGAAGGGGGATCGCCACCACCGCGCCGTCATCGTCGATATAGTTCAGCTTGTACAGGCGAGCGCTGTCGGTCGTTGACACGGTATAGCTGCTGTACGGCCGGAGCATCACGTTTCTCATCGGCGAAATGTGGCCTTTATTATCGATCAGCGCCCCGTTGACCAGGGTGATATGCAGTGGGCCTGAGTTAGTTAAGCGCAGGTTATTGCCGCTCTGCTGCCACTGCAGCTTTCGCACCTCTCTGGCGAGGGTGGTGGCGATGGCGGGAGGACGATAAAAGAGCTTCAGGCGGGTGCGGACGATAAACTGCAGCGTATGGTTACCGTCTGACGGCGGCGGATTCTCCTGAATATTGACCCAGTACAGGCTTTCCCGATCGGCGGGGAGCCCGCCGCCGAGATAGATAAAGCGCAGCTGGGCGGTTTGCTGGGGGGATAAATAGACCAGCGGCGGGGTCGCCACCATCGGCAGGCCGACGCGCGACCTGTTGAGCCCGGCGTCCAGCCAGATCTGCACTTTATAAGGTGTGCGGCTGCGGTTATGAATGTTCAGGGTGGCGGCTTTGTCTTTTCCTGAGTAGACCACCCGCGTGGCATCGATGGTGATCCCGGCGCAGGCCTGAAAGGTCATGGCGCTAAACAGAACAGCCAGCTGTATTTTCATCTTCGCTCCCTTTACGTCTCATCCCTGACCGGGAAGCTATTCCTGCATAATGGTAAACCGGGCCGTTGCGTTGCCGTCGCCGGGGAGTACGTGGGCTTTATCCCAGGTGTAATAGAAGGCTTTCAGACTGAAGGTGCCGGAGCCGCCGTCCACCGGGATCTCAATGCGGGGATCGTGCTGTGGATCGAGGTGTGCATCGAGGCCGATTGGCGTCCCCGTACGGTCGGTGAGCAGAATACCCACGCTGCCGGCCGGCTTACCGCTATCGTTGAGGGCCAGCACATGATTTTCAGGCGTGGCGGTGGGAGAGGGGCCATCCACCACAATGTAGTAGGTGCCTTTCTCGCAATCTTTGACGCGAATATCGACGCCGACCGCTGGCCCGGTACCCGACTGGCTGTTTTTCAGTCTCGACAGCGGAATATCGCCCATGCTGATGTCGATGACCCCGTTATTGCCCGCCCCTTCGAGTTTGCAGGCGCCGTTCACGACCCTGCCGATGAAATTTAGCGTGCCGTCTGCCGCGTAAACCGGGCCGGCGGCCAGTCCGACGAAGAGCATCGCCAGACCCAGGGTGGTTATTTTCATGTTCATTCCTCCTGTCGTGCCGGTAAACCTGGCGCCAGGGTCATTATTTTGCGGGTCAGATACGGCACAAAATGACTTTAATCGGGCATGTTTTTTATTAATTCATTTATTTGGCAAATATATTGTCGCCTGGAATTAATATATGCTTGTTATTTATTACCTGCGTTTTCCGGGATAGTACTGTGGAGGAATGCTGGAGTAAATAAGACGGTAGTTGTCGGTGTCTGAACGCGAAATATCGTGTATTTAAATAAATTATTCATTAATTCAATTGGTTACTTCGCTCTTGCTGCTGTTTTTTGTGCTTAATTCGGCACGGCGTCAGTCTGGAAAATACGATCGCTGGCGTAAAGCTACGCCCGGCGGATGAGAAATCATTCACCGGGCGATAGCCCTGTTTCGTTTTCAGATTTGCGATCGGCAACCCGATCGTCGGGTTGTATGTCCCGATGTTTAAAAATAGGATGAATTCCCTGTTACGCGCTGCGGATGATGTTGACTGAGAAGCGGCCGGCCACCCCGGCGCGAAAACCCGATAACAATAAGGATGGCGAGATGAAACTGACGGTGGGGCTGGCGCTGACGCTGGCGATAATGACCTGCGGCGCCCAGGCGCGCGATATGCAAACCATTGAGCGCAGCGGTGAACTGAAGGTCGGCGTGCCGGGCGACTACGCCCCGCTGGCGTTTCGCAATACCGCCGGCGAGCTGCAGGGCTATGACGTGGACATGGCCCGCGATCTCGGGCGCACGCTGGGGCTGAAGGTGAGCTTCGTCTACACCAGCTGGCCGGCGCTCGCCGCCGATCTGCAGGCGGACAAGTTTGATATTGCGATGGGCGGCGTGACGCAGACCCCGGCGCGGGCGAAGGAGTTCGCCCTCAGCCACCCGGTGGTGGCGAACGGTAAAATCGCCTTAGCCAACTGTCAGGCCGCCCCCCGGCTTGGATCGCTGGCGAAGATAGACCGTCCGGAGGTGAAGGTGGTCGTCAACCCTGGCGGCACCAACCAGAGCTTTGTCGATGAGCATATTAAGCAGGCGCAGATCATTCGCGTGAAGAACAACGTCGATAACCTGGAGGCGCTGCGGCAGAAAACGGCCGATATGATGGTGACCGATCTGATCGAAGGCGACTATTACCAGAGCAAAGAGCCCGGCGTGTTCTGCGTCGCCAACGAGACGCCGTTCGCCGGCACCGCCAGCGACAAGGTGTATATGATGAGTAAAGATAATCCGGCGCTGCTGGAGAAAGTGAACCAGTGGCTGGATAGCCAGGATAAAGAGGTTCTCAAACGGAAGTGGAAAATTCGCGGTTAAGCGCTGAGGGCCCCACCGCCGACGGGCGCGTCCGGCGGTGGTTGTCGGCCGCGGTCAGCGCTGCGGCGACAGCGTCTGTCGCGCCAGGTCGCGGAAGTAGCAGGCGTAGCCGAGGGTGGCGGTCAGGCACAGCATATAGCCAAACGACTCGCTGCCTTCCTCCACCGTATTTTTCACCACCCGAGCGTAGTTCTCATCCAGCACGGCGTACCACAGGCCGTGCATACCGAACAGCCGCGAGAAGACCAGAATCGCCAGCAGGCCGCTGATCATCATCCCGTAATACGGGGTGCGGGTATAATCCGCCAGCTGCGACAGGGTCTGGCGCAAATGGCGCAGCGGCATCAGCAGGGACCCTGCGGTAGCCAGCAGGGCAAACCACACCCAGCTGCCATGGGAGAGTAAATCAAACAGGCCATCCAGTTCGCGGATCAGCATGGCGAGGAAGAAGCCGCCGATGAGGATATTGCTATAGCGCAGGTGGGCATATTTGCGCGCCAGCAGAAGATGAACCAACACGATGACGGCCAGCACGCTCTCCTGAACCACTTCGGTGAGCGACACCTCCGGGATGTCGTTGCCAAATACCCGAATATCCACCCACAGGCAGAGTACCGCGATGGCGGCCGCGACCGCCGCGCCGAGAAAGAAAAGCAAGCTTCGTAACAGAGACATTAACACCACAACTTATATTTAAAACAAATATCATAAGTTTTGGGAATACATGTTCCTGTTCACTTTGTGCGACTTTGCGGCGGTTTTTTAACGTTTTGCGCTTTTTAGCGCCGGGAAAGACGACAGGGGAGGGGGACTCCCCTGAATGAGAGGACGTCAGAGAATATCATCCACCACGCCGCCGTCAACGCGCAGCGCGGCGCCGGAGGTGGCCGACGCCTGCGGCGAGCAGACGTATACCACCATATTGGCGACCTCTTCCACCGAGGCCGCCCGCTGGATCACCGAACTCGGACGATGGGTCATGACAAACGCTTTCGCCAGTTCCTCCAGCGACTGGCCGGTTTTCGCCACTTCGTCTTTCAGCATTTCGGCAAAGCCGTCGGAAATCGTCGGCCCCGGCAGAACGCTGTTAACGGTCACTCCGCTGCCGGCGACATATTTCGCCAGGCCGCGGGCCAGCGACAGCTGGGCGGTCTTGGTGACGCCATAGTGGATCATATCCGCCGGGATATTGCGCGCCGATTCCGAGGAGATAAACACCACCCGTCCCCAGCCTTTACTGACCATCGCCGGCAGCAGCCCCCGCGACAGGCGCACGCCGGACATGACGTTGGTCTGCCAGTAGTTTTCCCAGGTCGCGTCATCGGTGGCGTAAAAATCCTGCGGGCCGTAGATCCCGGCGTTATTGACCAGAATATCGACGCCGGTCACGGCCTGCAGCAGCTGTGCCGCGCCGTCGGCACCGCTGAGGTCGGCGACGGCGGGGCGCGCTTTCGCCCCCGGCACCTCATTTTGCAAGCGGGCGATCGCGGCGTTCACACTCTGCTCGCTGCGCCCGTTAAGGATGATCTCTGCGCCGCTCTCCGCCAGGCCTTTGGCGATAGCAAAGCCAATACCCGCCGTGGAGGCGGTGACCAGCGCGACTTTCCCCGATAAATCAATCTTCATGTTCCTGCCTTCTGGTTGTGGATCTCCCATTAAGCGTAGCAGCGGCGGTATCGGTGGGGATCAGTAACCGGCGTGCTTATTGACCAGGTTTTTGAGCGGCAGCCCGCGACGCTGGCGCTGAATGTTCTCCAGCAGCTGGCGGGCGATCACCTCGGCGGGGGCCGCAGAGGCCATATGCGGGGTGATCACCACCTGCGGATGGCGCCATAGCGGATCGTCCGCCGGCAATGGCTCCTGCGGGAAGACGTCGAGCACCGCTCCGGCGAGCTGGCCGCTCTCCAGCGCCGCCAGCACATCCTCATTGACCATATGCTCTCCACGCCCGCAGTTGATTAACACCGCCCCGGCGGGAAGCCGGCTGAAGAGCGGCGCGGCGAGAATACCCCGGGTCTGCGCGGTGAGCGGCAGGAGGTTAATCAGCCCGTCAAGCGACCCGAGGAAGCTGTCGAGCGCCTCCTCGCCGCGGTAGCTGGTGACGCCAGCCAGCTGCTTCTCACTGCGCGACCAGCCGGAGACCCGATAGCCAAGGCGGGCCAGCTGGTCGGCGATATAGCCGCCAATTTCGCCGAGTCCCATAATGCCGATATGGAAGTCGGCGGCGGCGCGCTGGGGATAGAGCTTCCAGGTTTGGGTCCGCTGGTGGGCCAGCGCCCGGTCAAAATAACGCTGGAACCACAGCACGCCCCACAGGGCATATTCGAACATGCCGTGACGAAAGTCCTCATCGATCACCCGGCACAGCGGGATATCGCTGGCGAACAGCGCGGGCGGCAGATGATCGACCCCGGCGGACGCGGCCTGGATCAGCTTCAGCCCTGGCGAGCGGGTCAACAGCTGCGGGCTAGGGAACCAGCAGCTGGCGTACTGCGCGTCGCGCGCCGCCTGGTGATGGGGCAGGAGCGCGGTGACGTCGGGAAACTGCTGCAGGGCGGCGCAGATATCGCGGGCGAAATCCGCGTCGTTACAATCCACCACGATAGTGATATCGGACATAGGCGTTAGTCTTTGTAAGAAGTATCGAGACGGTCAAGACGGCGCAACCACGCCTGCCAGACCTGTTGACGTTCATGCTCCACGCCCATCAGCTGCTCGCAGGCGTGCTGGCTGAGGTGCGGGGCGATGGTGTGGATCGGGCTGAGGGCCGCCAGCTGGGCGGCGGCCATCTGGATCTCGCAGGCACGATTGAGGTAGAACATGATGTAAAAGGCGTCAGCCACGGTACGGCCCACCGACAGCAGGCCGTGGCTCTGCAGGATCATGGCGATGTTATTCCCCAGCGAGCGCTGAATGCGCGCCCGTTCGTCGAGGTCAAAGGCCACCCCTTCATAGGGGTGGTAGCCGACGCGCTGGTAAAACTCGGTGCTGATCTGGTTGAGCTGCAGCAGGCCGTCCTCGCAGGCGGCCACCGCCATCCCCGGCAGGGTATGGGTGTGGATCACGCAGTGGGCGTCTTCCCGGGCCATATGCACCGCGCTGTGGATGGTGAAGCCCGCCGAGTTAGCCGGCGCCTCGCCCTCTACGACCTTGCCCTGCATATCCACCACGATCAGATTGCTGGCGGTGACCTCATCAAACATCATGCCGAAGGGATTAATTAAAAAGCGCGGCTCGCCGTCGCCGGGCAGGCGCACGGAGAAGTGGGTGTAGAGGGTATCCTCCCAGCCGAACAGCGCCGCCAGACGGTAGGCGGCGGCCAGCTGCTGGCGCAGGTGTTGCTCAGTTGCCATTTAGTGCACTCCCATAAATTCACGGATTCGTTGCAGAGAAGGGGCCTCCAGCGGGCTGCGGATCACCTGCGGGGCGATGTCGGCCTGCACCACGCCGTTCTCCATCAGCACCACGCGGTCGGAAATCGACAGGGCGAAGTCCATCTCGTGGGTAACAATCAGCATGGTCATACCTTCGCGGGCCAGCGACTGAATAACCTTCAGCACCTCGCCCACCAGCTCGGGATCCAGCGCCGAGGTCGGTTCGTCAAACAGCATGATGTCCGGCTTCAGCGCCAGCGCCCGGGCGATCGCCACGCGCTGCTGCTGGCCGCCGGAGAGCTGTCCGGGGTACTTGTGGGCATGGGCCAGCAGACCGACGCGGTCGAGCAGCGCCAGGGCCTGCTCGCGGGCGACCGGCTGATCCAGCAGCTGGTGGTAGCGCGGGGCCAGCATCACGTTGTCGAGCACCGTGCGGTGGGGGAACAGGTTGAAGCTCTGGAAGACCATGCCGATGCGCCGCACCCCGGCGCGCATCTGGTGCTTATCGACGATGGCTCCGCCTTTCAGATAGTCCTCGCCGTAGAGAATGATCTCCCCGTCATCAATGCTTTCGAGGGCGTTGATGGTGCGGATCAGGGTTGTTTTGCCGGAGCCGGACGGGCCGATGATGCTGATCACCTCCCCGTTATCTACCTGCAGGTCGATGCCTTTCAGCACCTCATGCTGGCCCCAGGATTTGCGGATGCCCCGCAGATCCAGCGCCGGCGGCGCGCCGTTGACGGCCGGGGTGTTGATCGCTTCCGTCATCGCCGGCAGGCTCTGGCGCAGCGCCTGGCATTCCGCCTCGCTGAGCGTTTGCGGACGCTTGCGCTGAATATCGAGGCTATTCTCCAGCGCCCGGAACAGCCAGGTGAAGACGGTAACCACCATGACGTAGTACACCGCCACCGCCAGCAGCGTCTCCATCACGAGGAAATTTTGCGCATACAAGCGCTGGCCGGTGAGCAGCAGCTCGGGTAAGGAGACCACCGATAAAATCGAGCTCAGCTTAATGATGGTGATGTATTCATTGATCAGCGTCGGCAACGAGATGCGAAACGCCTGAGGAATAACAATCAGCCGCTGGATGCCGATAAAGCTGAAGCTCAGCGCATGGCCCGCCTCGCTTTGCCCTTTGGCCACCGACAACAGCCCGCCGCGGTGGATCTCCGCCATATAGGCCGCTTCGGTGACGGTCATCGACACCAGCCCGGCGATAAAGGGCACCCCGAGCAGCGGCTGGGTCAGCGGAAACAGCTGCGGCAGGTTGTAGACAAACACCAGCAGCACCATCAGCGGCACGCTGCGGAAAAACCAGATATAGAGTTCGACGGGGATCTTGATCCAGCGCGGCGCCGAGAGCTTCGCGCAGGCTAGCAGAAAACCGACCACCAGGCCGATCCCCCAGGACAAGGTGCTGATCACGATAACCGTCACGCACGCCTGCCAGAATGCCCCAATGCTAAATAATGAAAAAAAGTATCCCCAATCGAACGCCATACTGACTCCTGTTGCGCAGTGCTTATTGTCTTAATCGATGCTTTCTAAGTTGTATTTTTTGATCAGCGCGGCATATTTGCCGTTGGCTTTGAGCGTGGCGAGGGTGGCCTTGATCGCCTCCGCCAGCTCGGTGTTGCCTTTGGCGACATAGATCCCCAGCGGCAGCGGGTAGACGAGGCGCGTCGAGCTTATCCCCAGGCGACCGCGGCTCTTATCGACGATAATCTGCGCCGCCGGGGCTATCTCAAGCTGGGCGTCGATGTTCTTCGACAGCAGCGCCTGGGAGGCTTCCGGCGCCGTCGGGAACTCCTGAATAGTGATGGCCGGTTTGCCGTTTTTCAGGCACCACTCATCGGAGTGTTTTTTCAGGCTGGTCACCCAGGTGGTGCCTGCCTGCAGGCCGACCTTCACGCCGCACAGCTCATCTTCGGTTTTCGGCTGCGCCGCGCCGCCCTTGAGGGCGATGATCGACGCGCCGGAGAGGGCGTAAGGGATGGCGTCGGCCTGTTTCTGGCGCTCCGGCGTCACGTACATCCCGGAGATCACCGCATCATATTTCTTGCCGATGCCGAGGATCAGGCTGGTGAACTTGGTGTCGATCAGCTGCGGTTTGGCCTGCAGATGCTCGGCAATCAGCGTCGCGAACTCCGGGTCGAGACCGACGATATTGTTATTGCTGTCATAGGACTCAAACGGCGGGTAGGTGACCTCCATCCCCACCTTAAAGACGCCCTCGGTCAGCAGTTCCGCCGCCTGGGTGACAGAGGAGAAACAGGCGCTGACGGCGAGGGTAAGCGCGACGCGGCGCGAGATTTTTTTCAGGGTGCTAGTCATCATGGATCCTCACGGGTGGTTAGGGTTTTTTTTGCTGTGCCTGTTTTTTCAGATGGCCAAAGGTATGGGTGCCGCGCGCGCGCGCCGGCAGCTGGAGCTCGCCGCGATTGACCTTCTCGCGCAGATAGCGATAGGTTTGCAGCGCCTGGCTCCACATATGCTCGCCGATGCTCAGCTCCTGATATTCGCTGGCTTCGCCGGCGGCGAGAAAGGTCGGCAGCGGGCGGATCAGCGTGTGGTAATCGCAGGCGAAAAACAGCGGGAAGGAGTACCGCTCCTGCGGCACTTTGCGCACCCGGTGGGCTGTAGCAACAAATGTGCCAGCGCTGAGCACTTCCAGCATGTCGCCGATATTGATCACGAACGCCTCTTCTCCGGCGGCGTTCGTGACGGGAGGCGCGTCGATCCACACGCTTTCTTCATTGAGGACTTCAAGCCCGGGCTGGTCGGCGAGCAGCAGGGTGAAGCACTCATAGTCGGTGTGTGCACCAATTCCGGGAACATCTTCGACGCTGGCGTCGAACGGGTAATGGATGAGCCGCAGCTTGGCCGGCGGGCAGGTCACCATCGGTTTGAAATACCCTTCCGGCAGACCGAGCGCGAGGGCGAAAGCGTCGAACAGGCGGTGGCCGAGGGCGAAGACCGCGTCGTAGTAGGCCAGCACCCGCGCGCGGAAATCCGGCAGGTCGGGCCACTCGTTGGCGCCGATCAGCGGCGTACCGGCGAGTACCAGCGGATGGTCGTCCGCCGCCTGGAAGCCAATATCGAAGGCCTCTTTATGGTCCGGCTTGCCGGCGCCGTAGATCTCTTCTCCTTCCGGGACGTAGCCCTTATGGCTTTTGGAGCGGCCGATGTAATAGTTCATCTTCTCCGCCATCGGCAGAGCGAAGATCTGCTTCGCCGCCTCGCGGACGCCGGCGATCAGCGCCGGGTCGATGCCGTGGCCGGTGATGTAGAAAAAGCCCACCTCGCGCGCCGCGCGGCCGATGGCGTCGGCCACCGCCTGGCGCCTGGCGAGATCGTCGCCGGCCAGATCGCGGATATCGATGGTCGGGAGTTCAGTAAAAGCGTGCTTCACGGCGGTCATGGCTGCGGTTCCTGTTCAGTGAGCGTTAAAAACTGCTGAAAGTGGGCCTGCTGGCGCGCGGCCATCCAGGCGTTGAGCGACCAGAGGTCGGCCACCGGAACGTTGGTGAACGGCAGATGGTGCAGATAGCCGTCGGCGCCAAACTCCGGCGTCAGGGTGGTCTGCGGGTAGCCGCGCCGGCGCTGCGAATGCCAGATTTGCTCCCAGAAGCGCTCGGCAAAGGACAGCGCCGGCTGATACTCCGGCGCCGCCGGGTGCGGCACCTGCGGCCCCTGGTCGTAGCCCACCCGGGCCTGCACGTGATGCACGCGGTCGATAAAGGCGCTGAAGTCATCGCAGGGGTCATCCAGCAGGCGCTCGCTGACCACCACCCAGTGGCTGATGTCGGCGGTAAAGCGCAGCTGGGGGAGCTGCTGAATGATCTCCAGGGTGAGCCACGGGCTGTACAGCGAGGTGGCGCGATGGGTTTCAAAGCTGCAGGTCAACCCAAACCCGGCGGCCAGCTCGTGCGCCTTGCCGAGAAAATCGACCTGCTGCGCCAGCGGCCAGCGATCGTTGCCCGCCAGCAGATTGACAAAGCGCGGGTTGAGGCCGCTGGCCTCGGCGAAGCGGATCCGCAGGCGCGCCAGATGCTGCTCCGGCGTTTCATGCTGAGCGGGGAGCACCCCGCCGCCGCTGAAGAGAATGGCGATATACTCCAGCCCCGACGCCTGCAGGCGGTCGGCGAGCTGCCGCCGCTCCTCCGCGGTTAACGGGACGCGGGCTTCGATACCGCAGCAGCCGACGCGCTGCAGTTCATCCAGCGTTTGCGGCCAGGGGGTCGTCACTCCCCAGAGGGTGCGAAAGCATTTCAGCTCCATGGCGGCTTCCTCAGGCGTACTTCACGCCGGGCAGGACGCAGAGCATCTCGTACAGCAGGTTGGCCGCCAGCTGGGAGGTATTACCGCTCACGTCATAGGGGGGCGAGACTTCAACCAGATCGGCGCCAATCAGGTTCAGGCCGCGGCAGCCGCGGACGATCTCCAGCGCCTGAATGGAGGTCAGGCCGCCGACTTCCGGCGTCCCGGTTCCCGGGGCCCAGATAGGATCGAGGCTGTCGATATCAAAGCTGAGATACACCGGCCCGTCGCCCATCTGCTGGCGGACTTCGGCCATCAGCGGCGCCAGCGAGGTATGCCAGCACTGCTCCGCCTGCACCAGGCGAAAGCCCTGGTCGACGCCCCACTGGAAGTCCCCGGCGGCATAGCCCTGGGCGCGCTGGCCAATCTGCACCACCCGCTTGAGGTCGAGTAGTCCCTCCTCAACGGCGCGGCGGAAGGTGGTGCCGTGGGCGATTTTCTCACCGAACATCTCATCATTGGTGTCGGTATGGGCGTCGACGTGGATGAGCCCCACCGGCCCATGTTTTTTGGTCAGCGCCCGCAGGATGGGCAGGGTAATGGTGTGGTCCCCGCCGAGGGTGAGGGGGATCAGCGGATAACTATTCAAACCGGTGTAGTAATCTTCAATAATTTGCACCGATTTGAGCAAACTGTAGGTATTGATCGGCACATCGCCGATGTCGGCTACCGACAGCGAGTCGAACGGCGCGGCGCCGGTCGCCATATTGTACGGACGGATCATCACCGATTCGGCGCGAATATAGCGCGGTCCGTAGCGCGTGCCTGAGCGCTGCGAGGTGCCGATATCCAGCGGAATGCCGACAAATGCCGCATCAAGTCCCTGTAAATCTTCGATAAACGGCAGGCGCATCATCGTGGCGCGGCCGGCGAAGCGTGGCATCTCATTGCCACCCTGCGGTTGGTGAAAGAGGTTATCCATGTCTGCTCCTGAATCTGACGGATGAAACGTAACAGGAGAGATAGTGCGCAACCCGCGCTGGACTTTACATCGTCTGGCGTAAATACTCAGTTCATTTATTGGTGAACTAAATACGATGCATCACGACGCCAGCCTCAATATTCGTCAGCTGCAGGTTTTCGAGGCGGTGGCCCGCCTGGAGAGCTACAGCCGGGCCCAGCAGGAGCTGGGCATTTCGGTCTCCGCCATCAGCAATGCGATGTCGCAACTGGAGGGGCAGCTCGGCTTCACCCTCTGTCAGCGCGGGCGCGGCGGCTTTTCCTTAACGGAAAAAGGACAGCAGTTTTTACAGCAGGCGATCCGCGTGCTGAGCGAACTCAATGAGCTGGAGCGGCAGTCGGCCCTGCTCAAAGGGGAGCACAGCGGCACCCTGTGCATTTCGACGCTCGACTCCATCGAGACCGAAACGGCACTCTCGCTGCCGGTGGTCTTGCGCAGCTTCAGCGACAAATTTCCCCATGTGCATATCAAACTGATTATTCGCACCCCGGCGGAGCAACTGAACGGGGTGCTGAACAACCATATCGACCTGGCCATCGGCAGCTACAACTCGCAGGTGCATAACATCATCAGCGAGCCGCTGTACCGCGAGCAGCACTGGCTCTATTGCAGCGATCTGCACCCGATGTTCTTCAGCCGCCAGCTCGATAAAGAGCAGATCAGCCAGTGTCCGCTGGTGACCCGCAGCTACTGGAACACCAGCGATCTCCGCCGCCGGGGCTTCAGCAAAGGCAGCGCCACCGTTGAGACCGTCGACGCCCAGCTGCTGCTGATCCTCTCGGGGAAATATATTGGCTATCTGCCGGAGCATTACGCCTGGCCGTGGATCAAAGAGAACCGCCTGCGGGTGCTGTTGCCCAACGAGTTTGGCTTTCAGTCGCCGTTCTCGGCCATCTGTAAGCGCGGGCGCAGTAATGAACCCTATCTGAAAGCGTTCCGCGATCTGCTGAAGAAAAACACGGTGGCGCGGCCGAAGTGGAATTATTAAGCGGGGCGGACGCTTCCCTCCGCCGTGGTGGCGGGGTTCGCGCTCAGCGCGCGGTCCGGCGGGGGTGTTTTCCTGTTCAAAAAACGAACGGCGGCCGGTAGCCCGCTTGTGCTGGGGCTGCCGGGCAACTGCCTCCAGGTTATCCACAGGGTTAGGGGCCGCTGATGTGGACAGGTCGCCGGGCGGTGGGCGGGTTAGCGATTCGCTTTGATGGTTTTTTCCGCGATCGAGAGGGTGGAGAGTTTATGCAGGCAGATCAGCGCCAGACAAACCCCGCAGGCGAACAGATAACTTGCCATACAGAATTTTTGCAGACGGGATAAATGATTAATCCGCTCAATCACCGCCGGGCTGGCGAGGCCTTCATACAGGAAAGGCAAAGCCGTTAAGAAGCCGCCAATAAAATAGAGCGCCAGACTGATGACTTCGACGCATTTGCGATAGAGCCAGAAGCGATAGCCCGGCTTTTTCCATTTGAATATCCGCTTTTCATTATTGACGGAAATTAAATGCTGGCATTTGCTGTAATTATCAATATCGCTGACCGGATTTTTGCATTTCAACAGTATTTTTCTTTGCTCCATGGTCAGGTTTTTATCTTTGGTCAGCGCGGCGATACCATATTCGTACGCGATCCGTTGCAGATCGGGATCGTCGCTGTTTTTATGCAGCGCAGCGGCGAACTCACTGATGTTTTTGCGCGAGGTGAATATTTTATCTTTAGGGAATACCCAGCCAGAACGCACGGCAAAAATTTGAATAATCAGCGGGATAATAGCGATAGCATATTTTAAGATCTCAGTCGGAATAATATTCATCTCCGTATTTTCCTTTCCATGATAACGGGGCGGGCTGAAATATACCTTAGCCATCATGATGGAGGGGTGTCAAATATCACGAGGCACGCCGGTATATTTTCCATGGCGAAAGGTGAGCGTCTGGTGAAAGAGGGGAGAGGGCGGTCGTGTCGACGAATGAACAAGAGAATACTCCGCCGGCCTGGCCGGCGGAGGGGGCGGCGTTTATATCGGTCTCGCCGTCAGGGTCATCATATCGCCGATCGCCCGCTGGCGGTCAAAATGGCGATCGCGGTGGATCTCGCTCTCGCCCACCTGCAGCGAGGCGGCCCAGATCTGCTGACAGCGCGGCCGGCGGCGGGCGTCAAAATGCGCCAGCGCGGCTGCGACGCTGTCGGTCTGCTGCAGCGCTTCGCGCAGCACGATGGCATCCTCAATCGCCATGCCCGCCCCCTGACCGAGGTGCGGGGTGGTAGCGTGAACCGCGTCGCCCACCAGAACGACTCGTCCCTGATACCAGGGATCGTCGACGAACAGCTCCTCCAGCGGCTTATAGACGACCTCGTCGTTGTTAACGATATGCTCCCGCAGGCTCCCCGGTAACCCCGCGCCGGGCGGCAGACGGCGGCGCATCTCTGCCGCCAGCTGGTCGCGGGCGTAGCGGGGGTTATCCGCTTCGTGGGAGGTGATAAACAGATACATCAGATCTTCCCCCAGCGGCACCAGCCCGCAGTTGCAGCTCTCGCCCATAAAGCACATCAGATGGTCCACCTCCGGCGGACGCGGAAAGTTGTAGCGCCAAACGCCCTGACCGGTAAAGCGGGGACGATAGCGCTCGCCATACAGCATGCCGCGCACCCGGGAGTAGATCCCGTCGGCGCCTACCAGCAGATCGTAGCGCCCCTGGCCGCCGCGGCTGAAGCTCACCTCCACGGCATCGTCAACCTGACGAAAGGCGTCAATACTCTCGCCAGTGGTCAGTCGGACCCCCAGCTCCCGGGCGGTGGAACAGAGGACGTTGTGCAGGGCCAGGCGGGAGATGCCGACGTTAGCCGGGAACTGTTCACCCGCCAGCCGCTGGCCGGGAAAGCTGGCCAGCTGGTGGCCGCTCAGGGTGTGCACTGAGACGCTGTCAAACGGCCAGGCGGCGTCCAGATAGCGTTCCAGCACCCCAAGCCGCTGCATTTCCCGCACGACATTGTTCTGCTGAATGATACCGACGCCGTAGACCCGCCACTGCGGCTGGATCTCCACCACGTCGACGGCGACGCCGGCCTGGCGGAGGGCGATGGCGGTGCACAGACCGCCGATGCCGCCGCCAACGATTAATACGTTATTGATGTTCATCGTAGCTGTTTTCTCCAGGGTACAGAGTAGAGGACGTTAACCAGGCCAGCGGCGCGCTGACTAATCGCGATAAAGAATGATCGCTATCGCAAAAAACGATATCGCCGTGGAAATTGAAAACAAAAAGTTGCAGAAAAGTTAAATTAAGCCACAGGATAAGCACGCCATTTCTCGCCGGGGGACCCATGCGTTACCAACATCTTGATCTGAACTTACTGGTGGCACTGGATGTGTTACTCGATGAACAGAACATCACCCGCGCCGCGGGCCGGTTGCATATGACCCAGTCTGCCACCAGCGGGGTGCTCAACCGGCTACGCACCTACTTTGAGGACGATCTGCTCACCCAGGTGGGCAGAAAGATGCGGCCCACGCCGCTGGCGGAAGAGCTGCGGGAGCCGGTCCGCGACGTGCTGATGAAAATTCAGACCTCCATTGCCCGCCGGCCGGTGGATGAGCCGGCAACCAGTAAGCGCCATTTCCGCATTATGGCCTCGGATTACGTTATCAACGTGATGCTGAAGGATGCGCTGCAGGCGGTACACCTGCAGGCGCCGAATATGACCTTTGAGTTTTTCTCGCCGGACGCCCAGTCCACCGGCATGCTCAACCGTGGCGAGCTGGATATCATCGTGGCGCCGGAGCGTTTTATGGCCGCCGACCATCCCGCCGAAGCGCTGTTTGACGAAGAGTTTGTCTGCCTGGCCTGGGCGGACAATCCCCACACCGGCGAGGCGCTGACCCTTGAAGCCTGGCAACAGCTGGGGCACGTGTCGGTGGTCTTTGGCCGCGAGCGGCAGCCGGGGCTGGAGGGCAATCTATTTGCCGAGTCGGGGCTGAGCCGCCGTATCGAGGTGGTGACCCACAGCTACCACTGCGTTCCGCAGCTGCTGATCGGCACCTCGCGGATCGCCACGCTGCACCGGCGGCTGGCGGAGCAGTACGCGGCGATGCTGCCGCTGCGTCTTTTCCCGGTCCCGGTGACGCTGCCGGTCATGCGCGAATTTATCGGCTGGCACCGCTCGCTGGATAACGATCCTATCTTCGGCTGGCTGAAAGCGAAAATCGTCGCCAGCGCACGCTAACCCACTGGTATTGCTCCCGTCGATACCTGACATCCTGAGACATGATTGGTCGCCCGCAGGTGCTTTATGTGACAGTGCCTGCGCTACAGCGATTGCGACTGAATGTTGAAGGATGACCCTATGTTTCGCTATTTCCCTAAAAACTATGTCTGGAACCTGTCGGTGGATCTCTCCATCGAGATGGGCGCCCGCATCGGTGAGATCGAAGAGATGTGCGCGCCGCTATTGGCCGCGTCCGAGCATCCCGACGCCGAAGGCACCCGCGCGTTCCGGGAAACCTGGTCCCGCATGGCCGATAAATTATGCGCGCTGGCCGGCGAAGATGAGGCGCGGGGGCGGCGGCTGTCGGCAGGAGAGAAATATCTTCGGGCGGCCAACTATTACCTGACCTGCGAGCGCCTGCAGGCGCATGGCGCGCCGGACCGCGATGCGCTGTACCGCCGCTTTCTCGATGTCTTTGCCGCCGGGCTGCACCATACCCATGCCAACTGTCAGCGGGTGACTATTCCCTACGAGGGCAAAACCCTGTCGGCGCTTTACGTCCGCGCCGAAGGGGCGACCGGCCGCGCGCCGCTGCTGGTGCAGGTCAACGGTCTCGACTCCACCAAAGAGATGAAATATCTGGTGGGGCTGCCGCAGTGGCTGGCGCGGCGCGGGGTCTCCTCGCTGGTGGTCGACCAGCCGGGAACCGGCGAAGCGCTGCGTCTTCACGGCATGCAGGCCCGCTATGACAGCGAGCACTGGGCCAGCCGGATCGTTGACTGGCTGGAACAGCACCCGGAGGTGGATGCCGGGCGCATCGGCATGGAAGGGGTCTCGCTGGGCGGCTATTACTGCCCGCGGGCGGTGGCGTTTGAGCCGCGCTTCGCCTGCGGCGTGGTGTGGGGCGCCAATCACGACTGGCGGGAGGTACAGCAGCGCCGCCGCGAACGCGAAGGCGATTTTCCGGTACCGCACTACTGGCAGCATGTGCGCTGGGTGTGGGGGGGCGAGGATATCGACGCTTTTATGCGCATCGCGGAGAACGTCCATCTCGACGGCATTCTCGACCGCATACGGGTGCCTTTCCTCGTCACCCATGGTGAAAAGGACTCGCAGATCCCGGTGAAATGGGCGCAGCGCACCTACGACCAGCTGGTGAACAGTCCGCGCCGCGAGCTGAAAATTTTTACTGACCGCGAGGGCGGTGTGCAGCACTCCAGCTTCGACAACTCGATTAACGCCGGGCACTACATCGCTGACTGGGTGGCGGAAGCCCTCGGCGGCCGGGTGGCCTGAACACGCATAAGGAACAACCGCGATGAATATTCTTGGTCCGGATTATCTGGTATTTGGCGTCGATGACCTGACGGGCTGCCGACAGTTTCTTCTCGACTACGGTTTACGCGAGCAGGAGAACGGTTTCTTTAGCGCGCTGGATGGCACCGGGGTGCTGCTGCGGGAGCGTGACGATCCGTCGCTGCCCGCGGCGCTGCCCAGCGGCAGCCAGCTGCGGGAAACCGTCTATGGCGTGGCGGATAGCGCCACCCTTGAGGCGATCGCCGAGACGCTGCGCCGCGATCGCGAGGTGAAGCTCGGCGCCGACGGCGTGCTGCGCTGCGTCGATGATGCCGGCTTTGCCCTCGGGTTTCGCGTCAGCCAGCGCCAGCCGCTGCAGCGGGAAGGGGAGAAAATCAACGCCCCGGGGGATCGCGCCGGGCGGCCGGTCAACCAGACCGGGGCCAGCGCTGACATGGCGGCAGAGCCGCGCTCGCTCTCCCATGTGGTCTATTTTGTGCCGGACGCCGCGCGCGCGGAAGCCTTCTATCAACGGCTGGGCTTTGTCTGTACCGATCGCTTCACCCACGTCGGCCCCTTCCTGCGGCCCGCCGGCACCCAGGATCACCATACCCTGTTTCTGATCCAGGCCCCGCCGTTTATGACCGGTATTGAACACTTTACCTTTCATCTCGGCGGCCCCACCGAGCTGATGATGGCCGGCAGCCGCTTTCAGCAGAAGGGGTATCAGACCTTCTGGGGGCCGGGGCGCCATCAGCTGGGATCGAACTGGTTCTGGTACTTCAACAGCCCGCTCGGGTGTCACATCGAATACGACGCCGATATGGATCAGCACGATGACCACTGGCAGCCGCGCGAAGCGCTGCCGGGAGCCGATAACTCGCAATATTTCCTGCTGGGGTATCGCGAGAAGTGGGCCCCCGGTCCGGATAACGCTCGCTGATGGTTCGCCTGTGCCGTGCCGACAGCCTCGCCGAGGGCCAGGCGCGGGGATTTGACCCTACGGGCAGCGGGCAGGCGACGGTGATTGCCTGCCGCTATCAGGGAATGCTCTATCTGTGGCGTAACCGCTGTCCGCATCTGGATACCCCGATGAACTGGCGGCAGGACGCTTTTTTCAACGCCCGGGGCGACCGGCTGGTCTGCTTCGCCCACGGGGCGATTTTTATGCCGGACAGCGGCCTCTGCGTGCAGGGCGCCTGCGTAGGCCAACGTCTGAGTCCGCTGGCTGGCGAGGTGGACGCCGACGGCTGGCTCTGTCTGCTGGAGGAGGCAGGTTATGAAACTGGCAACACGAGATAACGGTGAACGCGACGGCTGCCTGGTGGTGGTCTCGGGCGATTTGACGCTGATGGCCGATGCGGCGGATATCGCTCCGACGCTTCAGCAGGCGCTGGAGCAGGCCGCGCGGGTCTGGCCTGCGCTGCAGGCGCGCTATCAGGCGCTCAATGCGCGCCGCTACCCGGCGGCGCAGCCCTATGATCCCCGGCGCCTGCTGGCGCCGCTGCCCCGCGCCTGGCAGTGGCTGGACGGTTCGGCCTTCCTCAGCCATGGCGAGCGCATGCAGCGGGCCTTTCATCTGCCGCCGATTGCCGGCGCCGACCAGACGCCGCTGATGTATCAGGGCAGCGGGGACGACTTTCTTGCCCCCCACGCCGGGATAGTCTGCCGCCGGGTCGAGGACGGTCTCGACTTTGAGGGCGAGTTCGCGGTGGTGGTGGACGAGGTACCCCAGGGGTGCTCGCCGCAGCAGGCGCTGAGCTGTATCCGCCTGATCGTCTTGCTCAACGATATCAGTCTGCGGGCGCTGGCGCCGCGCGAGATGCAGACCGGGTTTGGTTTTATTCACGCCAAACCCGCCTCGGCCTTTGCGCCGGTGGCCCTTACCCCGGATGAACTGGGCGAGGCCTGGCAGCACGGGCGGGCGGCGCTGACGCTGCAGGTGACCCGCAATGGCGAGCCGTTTGGCTGCCAGTCGGGCAGCGAGATGCATTTCCATTTTGGCGAACTGATTGCCCATGCGGCGCAGACCCGCCGCCTGCGCGCCGGGACGGTGGTGGGTTCCGGCACGGTGTCCGGGCCGGACGCCAGCCGCGGCGCCAGCTGTATCGCCGAGGTGCGGGCCATAGAGATGCTGGCCTTCGGCGAGCCGCGCACGCCGTTTTTGTCCCCGGGGGAGCGGGTGACGATGGAAGCCCACGCCCCTGATGGCCGGCCGCTGTTTGGCGTGCTGGATCAACATGTTGTGATGTTAACGGAGTAAACCATGATCAATCTTTTACAGGGGCGTCGGCTGATCGACCTCTCCGTCACCCTGGATAACAATCCCTGGACCGACCCGCCGCCGCTGCTGCCGAACATTGAGTATCAGGATCATCAGCAGGGATGGCCGGAAATGGCGGCGATGTTTCCGGGACTGGAAAAAACGCAGATGCCGGGAGAGGAGGCCTGGGCCTCGGAGCGCCTGACCGTGACGCCGCACAATGGCACCCATATGGATGCTCCCTGGCACTACAGCTCAACCACCAACGGCGGCGAACCGGCGTTTGGCATCGATGAGCTGCCGCTGGAGTGGTGCCTGCGCCCCGGCGTCCGGCTGGATTTTCGCCATGTCGCCGACGGGGCGATCCTCCAGCCGGAGGATCTGCAGCGCGAGCTGGCGCGGATCGATTATCGCCTGTCGCCGCTGGATATCGTGTTAATCAATACCGCCGCCGGCGCCCGCTACGGCCAGCCGGATTATCTGCAGCGCGGCTGCGGCATTGGCCGGGCGGCAACGCTGTGGCTGCTGGAGCAGGGGGTACGGGTGGTCGGCACCGACGCCTGGAGCTGGGATGCGCCCTTCCACTTTACCCGCGAACGCTTTCAGGCCAGCGGCGACGCCGGGCTGATCTGGGAAGGACATAAAGCCGGCAGGGAGATCGCCTATGGGCAAATGGAGAAGTTGAGCAACCTGGAGCAGCTTCCCGACCACGGCTTCTGGGTGAGCTGTTTTCCCTACAAGATCCGCCGCGGCTCGGCCGGTTTTATCCGCGCGGTGGCGATTGTCGACGCCTGAAGGAGTCGATGGTTATGTTAATTTAATGTGAATGCATTGTGTTAATTGTGATAGCAATCGCAGTCCATGCCACCTGCATCCGGTAGGGTAGAACGGTATGTGTGCTGAGTTCGCTGCGGCGTGTTCAGCCAGGATACCGGGGCGACAGAGCGCCTTTCTTTATCGATAAAAAATAGAACTGTAATTCATATTCTAAATAAAGAGCAGTGACGGAGAGCGGAAGATGGTGATGCACAAGGTTTCAGCAACCCCGGGCGAGGCGGGGGCCGTACAGGCGATTTTACTGATGTTGGCGGCCCTGTTGCCGATCATGGGGACCTTGACCATGCTGCCGGTGATGCCGCTCCTGTTCGGCCATTTTGCCGCGCAGCCGCACGCCCAGCTGCTGGTGCCGATGATCATCACCATTCCGGCGGTGAGCATGGCGCTGCTGGCTCCGCTGGCGGGGAGGGTGGGCGATCGCCTGAGCCGTCGTCGCCTGCTGATTGCCGCCACTGCTCTGTACGCGGGGTTTGGCCTGCTGCCGGTGATGCTCGACGATCTGTATGCCATTCTGCTGGCGCGGCTGGTGATGGGCATCGCCGACGCCTTTATTCTTACCACCGCCAATGCGCTGGTTGGCGACTACTTTGCCGGCGAGGCGCGCAGCAAATGGCTGGCGGTGCAGAGCGGCATCGGTTCGATACTGTCGACGCTGATCGTGCTGGGCGCTGGCCTGCTGGGCACCCTGGGCTGGTATGGCCCGATCTACCTGTATGCGCTGGCGATCCCGGTGTTTATCGGCCTGTGCCTGTTCACCGCTGAGCCGGCGACCCGGCGTCGCGCGGACAGCGTCGCTGACGAGGAGCCTGTCGCTTTTCCACGGCGCAAAATGGCGACGATCGGTCTGATTACGCTCGCCAGCGCGATCCTCTACTTTCTCGAGCCGCTGCAGATAAGCCAGGTGTTCAGTCAGCTCGGGCTGACCTCCAGCAGCCAGATCGGCATCGCCACCGCCGTTGCGGGCATTGGCGTGCCGCTGGGCGCCTGGCTGTATGGCCGCAGCGCCAGGCAGCGTGTCGACAGGCAGTTTTTCCTTTTTTACGCCATTTTTGGCCTCGGTCTGCTGTTTATCGCCGTGGCCCACAATCCGCTGGCCGGCGTGGCGGCAGCGTTCGTCGCGCAGGTTGGTAACGGAATGCTGATCCCTCTGATGCTGGCCTGGATGTTGGAAGCCCTGCCGGCGCCGCACCGGGCGACGGGGATCGGTATCTGGCACACCTTCTTTTTCCTCGGCATGTTCATCAGCCCGGTTCTGATGACCTTGCTGAACGGCATGACCGGCAGCATGCAGGACAGCCTGCTGCTGTTTGCGCTGCTGACGCTGGCTATCGCCGGCGCGACGGGTATCGCCAGCGCCCGGATGGGGGGCCGCCGCGCGCTGGCTCGTTAATTTCACCTGACAACATAATTACCACACGCCCGCCGGTCTCCCGGCGGGAAGGGGAGGCCATTATTTAGAAAAAGCGTACACCTTATTTAGCGTTAACTTTCAGCCTAATTAATCCCTGTAAATAAACGTATTGTGACTAATTTATTTTTCACGATATGGCGCATCTTACCTGCAAAAAATAAAAATGAGGGTTTATTATGAGTCTCTGCTGTACCGACGTAAGTAAGAAAATAGTGTTTCCACTTTCGGCGCTGACGCTGGCGATATTCTCCAGCACCGCGCTGGCCGATACCTGGACCTGTGAGCAACTGGATAAACTGAATACCCGCTCCGCGCAGGTCGTCAGCCCTCCGTCAACCTGCGAATCGCTCATCGGCGATATTGGCGGCTTTCGCAGCGCGCTGGCCGACCGCGGGTGGGGCGTCCAGTTAAGCTGGAATCCGATGGTGATGTACGATCTGAAAGGCCAGTCCGCCGACCCGCAACAATATGCCGGGCAGAATTTTACCTGGTCGCAAAATATGTCGCTGAACGTCACCTACGATTTAAGCCGAATTGGTTTTAGCAAAGACGCGCAATTTACTTTTTCTCCCCAGTGGGCGACCTCGAATTATCATGATAGCTATCCGGAACTGCATAATATTGCGGTGCTGGCGGTGAACCAGCCCTTATTAAACGGCCAGCTGGAACTGCAGTATGGTTTTTATCCGTTAATTCGTCAGTTTTACGGCATGGTGCTGGGGGGTAACTCCTCCTCAGCCGCGCTGGGGCCGACCAGCGTGATCCCGGTGCAGGTGGGGATCAGCCTCAACGCGCCGACGCCGACCTTCACCGCCATCGTCCGCGACAGCGATAAGAAGTTCTATAACAACTTTGCCGTCAGCCGCAGTATGTCGCCTGCCGGACATCTCGACGACGTGGAGCAGAACCCCTCGGGGCTGAAATGGCACGTCGATGGCGCCAACCCGATCCTGGTGAATGAGTTTGGCTTTAAGCAGGCGGCGGGCGAGTCGCAGCGATCGCTGTGGTTCCGCGCCGGGGCTATCTATAACACCTCGCACTACCAGTATTTTGACCAGCCCGGCGACAGCAGTAGTAACTATGCGTTCTACGTCGCCAACACCATGCAGCTGACCCAGCCGAAAAAAGGGCTTCCGCTGGGGCTGTATCTCGATGTGAAAGCGGACTACGCGCCGGACGATCGCAATGCTTACACCAGCGACTTCCAGGTGACCTTCTTTGACATCGGCCTGTTTCCCGGCCGCGAGCAGGATATGACCTCGCTGGGCTACACCCGCTCCTTTATCAGTAAGAAGTTCCGCGATTATGTCGGCGAGGCGGGGATGGAAGCGCCGCAGAGCATCAACGCCATCTCCCTGTCGCACGCCCTGCGCGTGACGAAAGGGATTTACTGGATCAACGGTATCACCTGGCAGGATAACCCGACGCTGGTGCCGAAGCATGAGTCGGCGGTCCTCTGGCAGTCCTCGATGTACTGGAACTTCTGACACCGATCGCCTCAGGGTTTTAACCCCGCCCGCCGGTACGCTGCCGCCGGGCGGTTTTTTTTTCGCGAATCGGCTGGCGCAGGAATAAAAAAAGAGGGCCGGCATGTTGCCGACCCTCTTTGACATCGATCCGGGCTTAGCCCCGGTGGCTGATTTTCCCGTCGGGAGTCAGCACGAAATCGAAGGTTGCCCGGATATCGTCGCTGGCGAAACCCACCGCCAGCTGCCAGGGGCCGCTGGCCAGGCGCCATTCCTGGGCTGGCACCTGCCAGCGCTGCAGCGCGTGACGCGGCAGGGCAAGGGTCAGGGCGACTTCCTCGTGCGCCGGGACGCTGACCGCCGCAAACTCCGCCAGCGCCGACCAGGCCGTCTCCGGCCCCCGCAGGTAGAGCTGGACCACTGCTTTTCCGGCGCGGGCGGCGCGGTTTTCCAGCCGGCAGCGCAGCTGCAGAGCGTCCACCTCGTCGCCTGTCAGCGCGGCGGCGCTCAGGGTGATATCGGCATACCCCAGACCGTGACCAAAGGCCCAGGCGGCGGGGCGTTCGCGGGCGTTAAACCAGCGATAGCCCACCTGCTGGCGCTCGTGGTACCAGAGGTCCCCTGCGGCGTCCGGCGTCAGGCTGCGCACCGGATAGTCGTCCAGACGCTGGGCGAAGGTCACCGGCAGGCGACCGCCAGGCTCACGATCCCCGGCCAGCACCGAGGCCAGCGCCGGGCCAAACTCCTGGCCCGGATACCAGACGACCATGACCGCCGCCGCGTCGGCGAGACACCCGGTATCCACCGGATGGGCGACGTTCAGCACCACCACCGTCCGCGGATTCGCCGCGCAGACGGCGCGGATCAGGGCGACCTGATGCGCCGGCAGCGCGGTAGCGTCCCGGTCGATGCTCTCCAGACCGGCATCGGCCGTTTCGCCGATCACCAGCACCACGCTGTCGGCCGCCCGGGCATGGTCGACCGCCTGCTGCAGCAGGTCGATGGTTTGCGGGGGCTGGCAGCCGAACCAGATGCCGTGGGCGATACTGCTGCCTAGCGCCATCTCGGCCCGGAAGGTCAGGGTTTCCCCCGCCTGCAGCGGGAAGTCGAGACGGGTATGTGGGGCTTGCATCAGCTTGCCCATGATATCCCCCTCCAGCGCCTCGCCGTTAAAGGTCGCCATACGCTCGCCGTTCAGCTGCAGGGCGATCTCCCCGGTGCCGCCGATCCAGAAGCCGTAGCGGCCGCTCACCGGCGCGGTGAACTGGCAGCTTACCGTCACGGTGGCGCGTTCGGTCAGGCGCAGCATGTCGCCGACGCCCGGCATATCGCGGAACCAGATCAGCGAGGAGGCGTCGCGCACCTCCTGATGAACCACGCCCCCGTCGGCGGTGGCGTAGGCAACGTCCAGGCCGCGCTCGCCGGCGGCGGTGCGCAGCGGCAGATGATGCAGAGGCGGGATGCGGTAATCGCTCTCCACCCCCTGGGCATAGCTTATTTCGACCCCTGCGGCGGAAAAGCGCTGGCGAATGGCCTCCAGAGGAGAGATCAGCCCCGGCATCAGCGCCACTCTGGCAAAGGTCCCGCCCTGGAAGCAGGGCGTCGTGGCGTTGGGGCCAATCACCGCCAGCCGCTGTCCCGCCTGCGCGGCGTGGGGCAGCAGCCGCTGGCGATTGTGCAGCAGGACAAACCCCGCCGCCGCCGCCTCTTCGAGGGTGTGACGCCGCTGCGCCTCGGCGGCGGCAGAGCCATCCCAGGGCAGGGGATGGCTGACCCGTTCGGCCAGCCGCGCCAGCCGGACGGCGGCATCGTCCAGCCGCCGGGCGTCGCTGTCGGTGTCCATCAGCGCGGGCAGCAGGCGCTCGCCCATATGGCGGGCCGGGCCCGGCATCTCCAGATCCAGCCCGGCGCGGAAGCTGGCCGGGCCGTTCTGGGTGCCGAACCAGTCGGACATCACCAGCCCGTCCCAACCGAGATCGCGCTTCAGCCACTGGCTGATGGCCTGATGCTGCTCGGCGCAATAGATCCCGTTCACCCGGTTATAGGCGGTCAGCATGCCCCAGACGCCGCGACTGGCCGCCACTTCGAACGGCCAGAAATAGACTTCGCGCAGGGTGGCTTCATCGACGACCACGTTCATGGTCCGCCGATCGGTTTCCGAATCATTGCAGACCATATGCTTGACGATGCAGCCCACCCCCTGACGCTGGACGCCGTCGATCCACGCCGCGCCGAGCTCGGCGATATGCCGCGGGTCTTCGCCGAAAAGCTCAAACGCGCGGCCGGCAAGGGGGCTGCGCAACAGGTTCAGGTTAGGCGCCAGCAGCGCCTGCGTTCCGGTGCGCAGCGCCTCCTCGCCGATGACGCCGCCAACCCGGCTGACCAGCTGGCGGTCCCAGCTGGCGCCAAGCGCCAGCCCGCAGGGGCTGAGCAGGGCAATATCCCGCTCGTCAACCCGGCCGCCGGTGATCCCCATCGGGCCGTCGGACAGGGTGACTGAACCCAGCGTGGAGTGGGGGATAGGGTGGGTGGACCACATCCCCATCCCGGCGGTGAGCCGCGCTTTTTCGGCAACGCTAAGCGACAGACTGAGCGCAGGCATCGGCATGTCTCCGTAAGGGGGCGGCGGGGGCGAAGGCCAGCGCCTGTTCGGCTACGGTGGCCAGCGCGCGCTGGACCGCGTCGTCGGTGCAGCGTCCCTCGCTGTCGAACAGCGACACGCCGGCGGTGTTGAGGGTCACCCCCAGCGGAGTCGGCCAGCCGCGCAGGGCGTGAACGATCCCGCGCATGGCGCCGAGGGTGGTGTTGCAACCCTGCCAGCCGGCGGCGGTGACGATGCAGCCCACCGCCCGGCCATCAAGATAGACCCGGCTGTCGCCGCGCAAATCTTCCAGCAGGTCGATGGCGTTCTTCACCAGGCCAGACACCCCGCCGTGGTAGCCCGGCGAGGCCAGCAGAATGCCGTCGGCCTGGCGCACGGCGTCGACAAACGCCGTTTCCTGCGGCGTGCGAGTGGTGACTTCCGGGTTAAACGGCGGCAGGGCCGCCAGTTCAGCGCCGCCGAACAGCTGGGTCTGCGCGCCGAGCGTGCGGGCGTGGGCCAGCGCGGCGGCGAGGGCGCGCTCGGTGCTGGAGCCCGGGCGGGTGGTGCCGCCGATGCCGATCAGCAGCGGCGGGCGTGAGAAAGCAGGTTTATTCATAGCAGGATCTCCCGGTCGGATTAGCGAAAGCGCGGCAGGATCTGGTCCGCAAACAACGAGATCGACTGCTGGCTCAGGCGCAGGCGCTCCTCGGTCAGCGGGCCGTTGGTGAAGCCGAGCAGCACGTTGCCGATGCCCAGCTGCTGATGGCGTTCCAGCTCCTCGGCGACGGTCTCCGGGCTGCCGTACAGGCACCAGGTTTTGATCCACTCTTCGCTGAAACAGTCCGGATGGCGGTGCAGCGTAACGCCGCTGAACTCTTCCGCCCGCTTGTTGTACTCATATTCCCGGTCGATGGCCTGCTGGTACCAGCCCATGATCTGCAGCATCTCTTCGCGGGCCTGCTCGTCGGTGGGGGCGATATGGACGCACTGCCAGGTGTGGGTGGTCCACGAGAGGCAGTGGTTCACCACCTCGTCGCTATGGCCGGCGTTGAGCAGGGCATCGCGGTAGCGGGTGAAATAGTGGGTCAGCTGGCCAAACGGATCGTTGCTGGCCGGGATCGGCGGAGTAAACGCGGGAATAAAGGCCGGCCAGCCGTTATCGGCGGCGCGCTGCATGCTGGTTTCACGCAGCGCCACCGGCATAATGCGGTTGAACGGTTTTTGCCAGGGGGCAGGAACGATGCGCTGGACTACCGCGCCCTTATAGTGGCCGGTTTCGAAAATGATCGGATCGTCTTCAATATTTTTCTCCCACAGCCGCTGGACCAGATCGAGGTTCTCCTGCAGCAGGCTGGAGGCGTCCTTGTAGTTCACGCCAAAGCCGATCATCTCTTCCGGCGTGGTGCCGCTGCCGATGCCCACCAGCAGGCGGCCTTCGGTGAGTTGATCCAGCAGGTTAACGCGCTCGGCGAAGCGCACCGGGTGGTGCAGCGGGACGGTGGTCACCGACATGCCGAAGTGGATCTTTTTCAGCTGGCCGGCCAGGTAGGCGGCGAAGACAAACGGATCGCTGGACATCGGCGCATAGCCGGTGAAGTGATGGTCTGGCATAAAGACCGCATCGAAGCCGCGATCTTCGGCCTGGCGCGCATGATCGATCAGCGACTGCATGACAAAACGATCCTGCTCGGGGGCGGTGGAACGGCCGACGAGGAAAACAGAGAAACGCATAGCAACTCCTGGGTTGTGTGGTGGTTGTTATTATTAAATAGAACTAGAATTATGATTCTAGTTGTTTATCAAAGAATGAAAATGACCGCCATCACACTTTTGTCACATCGCCGACGGGGGAGTCGGGTGGGCAATTTGCAGCGTGGTCGCTAACTGCAATACACTGCGGGGGTTTTCTATGGATAAAGAGGTGAGAACTGCGATGACCGATCTTCCCGCGATGCGCCAGCCGAAACAGGACCGGAGCCGGGTGGCGCTGGAGCGGCTGATGGCCGCCAGCCGTGAAATCCTGCATGAAGGCACCTTTGAGCTGCTGACCATTGCTGAAATCAGTAAACGCTCGGGCGTTTCTGTCGGCTCGATCTATGCCCGCTTCGGCGGCAAAGAAGATCTGTTTATCGCCGTCATGATGGAGGTGATGCAGGAGCTGGACGCCGAATGGCAGCAGCTGATCCAGCAGCTGCACGCGCGCAATCTGCCGCTGCGCCAGCGGCTTCCGGCGCTGATGGATGTCCAGGCGGAGTATCTGCGTCGCCATGCCGGGATCCTGCGGCCGTTTATGGCGCGGGCGGATGATGAGCGCGTGGCGGGGATTGGTAAAGCCGCTTACCAGAAAAATGAGCAGACCTTTATCGACCAGCTGCTCGACGCCGCGGCGGAGATCCGCCACCCGGAGCCAGAGCAGGCCGCCCGCTTCTGCTTTACGGTTTCGTATGCCGCGCTGGCGCGCTTCCTCGGCCTGGGGTCGGCGGCAGAAGCCGCCGGCGAGGGCGACTGGGAACAGCTCAAACGCCATCTGGGCATGATGTGTCTGAGCTATCTGGTTACCCCCGTCGAGGCCGGCTAAGCCGCGGGATTTTACTTCGCTAACTGCCAGGCGCTGGCCTGCTTGTGCTGACGCAGGCGCTGGCTATGGCGGGAGAAG
Organism: Klebsiella sp. JN_Kp127; assembly: GCF_040062505.1. NCBI lineage: Bacteria > Pseudomonadati > Pseudomonadota > Gammaproteobacteria > Enterobacterales > Enterobacteriaceae > Klebsiella > Klebsiella sp. JN_Kp127. Next base: position 88,341 of record NZ_JBEAHS010000005.1, on the reverse strand, counting down.
GTATAAAGAAATATCGCGGCGGCCAGCACCAGCGCCGCGATGCCGAGCGTCAGGAAGGCGCTCAGCACATCGTTCCCGGCCCGCAGGCGGATCGCGCCGACGATAATCGGGCTGACGAACATGCCCGCGAAGAAGGCGCCGGACCAGGCGCCCATCGCCCGGCCGCAGTAGGCGGGCGGAATCAACGATCCTACCCAGTAAATCATCGCATTAATCGCCATGCCGGCACCCAGCTGCTGGATGGCGGAGCCGATCCCCATGGCGATCAGCGTCCGCGATTCGCCCACCACCAGCATTCCGATCCCCATCAGGCAGAGCATGATGGCGAGCACGCGCTCCGGCGTATAGCGGCGGGAGACCAGACCGAACAGCAGCGAACCAACCGGCACGGCGAGGCTGACCAGCGACATAATCAGGCCGATACGCTGTGGGCTGGCGTTTTGCAGGGTATGAAAGGCGTTGGCGCCGTTGATGGTGTACACGTAATAAATGATGGCGCAGACAAAGGTAAGCACGCTGAGGGCGATCACTCGCGGCCACGGAAACGGATTATGCTGCGCCGCCTGGGCGGCGTGCTGCGGACGGGCCGCCTGAGCGGGTTCGAACATCCAGAAGTACATCGCCAGAAACAGCAGGATGGCGACAAAGTAGATCATAAAGGCGCCGTTCCAGCGCAGGGCGGTCAGATAGCCGGAGCTGGCCAGCACCAGCACCGCCAGCGCCGGGCCAATCACCCCCTGCACCGTCAGCCAGAAGCGGCGCTGTTTGTCGTCAAAGTAATCGATCAGCATGGTGTTAGCGATGGTCAATACCACCGCCTCCGCCAGCCCGACGCCGAGGCGGCTGCAAAAGATGCCGGTCAGGGAGGTGATGTACAGCGGCATTGTGCCGCAGATGCCATACAGCAGCGTGGCGCTGAGCAGCAGTTTGCGGCGGCCAAATTTATCCGCCAGCCAGCCGGTGCAGGGCCCGGCGATAGCGATCACCAGACCGGGCGCGGTGAGCATCAGCGGCACCAGGGTTTCGACATAAGGCACGCCGGCGAAGTGCTGGATCAGCGTCGGGACCGCCGGCGCCAGGGAAACGATCGCCAGGATGGGCAGAAAGGCGGTCAGGGCGATGATGATGCCCTGGATCGCGCCGGCTTGCGGCGCGTGGGGCGGATTCAGACTATGGCTCACGACGTTCTCCTTTTATCGCGCGGGTCGCCTGTCGTTGGCGGCGGCGCGGTTTTTTAGTATGCAGGTCAGGGATACAGGTGGCGGCGGGAATAGCCGCGGATTTAAGAGTAGGAGCAGGAACGGCGCGGGGAAAAATTGTGATTACGTATGTGATCCATCACAAACAAAAATACCATTTGTTTTGTATGGTTTTTTGCGGCAATAAAAAGGCGACCGGTGTCGCCTTTCGCTGGGAGCGGGGCCGCTTGTGCCCCGGTGAGCCAGAGGCGCTACAGCAGCCGCGCCACGATATCGTCAGCGGCGAGGATCGCCAGCGCGACGCTGGTCAGCGTCGGGTTGCAGGCGGTTGAGGTGGGGATCGCGCCGTTGCCGCCGACGTACAGATTGTGAAAACCCCAGACCCGCGAGCGGCGGTCGGCCACGCTGTTGCCGTCGTTCGCTTCTCCCAGGCGACAGGTTCCCTGGTAATGCAGCGAGGTGCCCGCCGGCAGGATCATGGCCTCCCCGCCGGGCGCCACGCGGCCCAGCGCGGCGCCGACGCGTTCAGTCACTGCCACCGCCTGCTGTAAACGGCGGCGATCGCCGTCGGTTAACTGATAGTTCAGCTGCATTTTCGGCAGCCCTACGGCGTCGGTTTCATCACTGAAGACGATCCGATCCTCCTCGCGCAGCTCCTTGGCGAGGAACAGCCCCAGGCCCACCACCGGCTTCGCCGGGGTACCCGACGGCTGGGCAAAGGCGATCGGCGAAGTATCCATCTGCATCAGTTGACCGTGGAACGGAAAATCGGGCTCATGGAACGGCAGCCAGGTGACGCCGGAGACATTGTCCCGTCCGTCGCGCACCGGGGAGGTCGGCGCGACGGCGGCCGGCGGGGCGTCCACTTCAATCAGGGCGATCACCTGCGGCTGATCGTTGAGCCAGCGCCCCAGCGCCCGCGGACGGATGCCCGAGGCGTACAGCAGCTGCGGCGTACGCAGCGCATCGGCGGCGACCACTACCGCTTTGGCCGTCACCACATACTGTTCGCCGGTACGCAGATCGCGCAGCTCCGCCCCGCGGGCGACGCCGTCCTCGCTGAGGATCCGCGTGCACAGGGTGGCGGTGCGGATCTCCACCCCGCGGTGGCGGCGGGTCTCTTCCTCCGCCAGCTCGCCGAGCACCGCGTCGACGCCGGACCAGCGCGGCTTGCCCTCCGGCGTCGCGGCGCAGGCCAGCGGCATAGGCTGTGCCAGCCGCGCCGGCGGACGGTCGCTGGCGAAGTGCTGATTAAGGGCATCGACGATTTGCCGGCCGATGGCGGTGGCCGGAAATCCTTCGCGGGTCACCTGCAGATAATGCTCTGCCGACTCCCAGGCGTCGGCCATCTCCCGGGGATCGAGAAAGGGAATGACTTCGCTGCCGCCCGGGCGCGGACAGGCGCAGGTCCAGTGGACGCCCATGCCGCCGAGGTTAGTGGAGAGCGCGGCGGCCGGCATGCCGCTGTGGGGCGCCGTCGGGTCGAGAAGATGGGTGCCGGGCCGCGCCTGCAGGGCGTCTGCCGGCAGGTTTTCCGGCAGGGCGGCCAGCGGAAACGCCCGGGCGCGGTCGTAGGCCGTTTCCCGCTGCGCTGGCGCCAGGTTGCGGATATTAACCCCGGTGGCGGGCGTCAGCGCTTCGCCGGCTTCCACCACCAGGATCCGCGCGGCGCGGCGGTCGGCAATCCGCCGCGCGAAAGCGGCGCCTACCGGGCCGCTGCCAATAATCAGTACATCGATGTTCTCATCCATATCAGTCCTTGCCTTTGTTGTTCTCCGGGCGCATGCCCGTTGCAGGTGTACAGAAAATAGGTACTACAGCTTTGTGCGTCCTGATAAATGGTTCCTCATGATAGCAGCCATTGCCGGACGCGATAGGTCATGGCTTCCCTGGCGGGGGAAGCACCGAGACGGGCAGCAGGCGGCTGAGGGCGGCAATCGCCAGCAGGATCAGGGCGCCAAGGGTCAGCAGGGTGATAAACGCCCCGCGCCAGGCGTCCGGCGCGGAGGCGCTTTGCGCCAGATAGAAACCGCCAAGGGTCGCCATGCCGAGGGCGGCGCCAAACTGCTGGCCGGTGCGAAATAATCCCGACGCCGCGCCGGCGTGGGCCACCGGGATCGCCGCCATGGCAAAGGCCGGCAGTGGGGCGGAGATAAGCCCCATCCCACAGCCGCACAGGCCGAACCCGAGACCCAGCGCGGTCAGCGGCAGCGTCCCCGGCGCCGCGGCGATCCCGTAGCCCATCAGCAGCAGGCCGCTCATCTGCACGGTCACCCCGACCAGCGTCACGTTACGCCCAAGACGAGGCGATAGCCGGCGGCCGGCGACGGCGATGGAAAACATCGCCCCGAGGGCGAAGGGGATGTGCAGCAGGGCGGTATGGAACGGGCTGAAGCCCAGCCCGCTCTGCAGCACCAGCGCGGTGGCCAGCAGCAGCGAGGCGGTGGTCAGCTGATAGAGCAGGGTGATGACGATCCCGGCGCGAAAGAAGCGGTCGCGCAGCACCGCGGGGGGTAACAACAGCGTGCCGCCCCGGCGTTCACGGCCCAGCAGATGTCGCCAGAGGAGGGCCACCGTGATGAGCGACAGCAGCGGCGGCAGCGCCATCCATAGCGGCCAGCGCAGGGCGGGGCCTTCGATCAGGGTGAGCAGCAGCGCGCCGCCGCCCACCACCGCCAGCAGGGTACCCAGCGGATCGATACCTTTGGCCGCCGGGCTGCGCACCGCCGGCAGCGCCCGCCAGGCCAGTATCACGGCGACGACGATCACCGGCACGTTGATCAAAAAGATCGGCCGCCAGCTGAGGCCGAACAGATTGCTTTCGATGATGATCCCGCCGAGCACCGGGCCGAGGATCCCGGCGGCGCCGCCGAGCAGGCCGAAAATACTCATCACCCGGAAACGTTCGTGCGGGCGATACAGAACCTGCATCAGGGAGAGGATTTGCGGGCCCATCATCGCCCCGCTGGCCCCCTGCGCAATACGCATCGCCACCAGCATCTCCGGGCTGGCGGCCAGCCCGCAGCCGGCCGACGCAGCGCCAAACGCCAGCAGTCCGCTGATAAACAGCCGCCGGTAGCCATACAGATCGCCGAGCCGACCGCCGGTGAGCAGCAGAATGGAGAAAAAGAACAGGTAGCCGGTGACCACCCATTCAATTTGCCGCGGGCTGGCGAGCAGATCCCGCTGTACCACCGGGATGGCGACATTAATGATCGAGACGTCGATGATCTCCAGCACCAGCGCTATCGAAACCACCAGCGTGGCCAGCGTGCGCTGCCGCTCGCTAGTATAGGGAGGCGCCTGAACCGCGGCCGCCGAAGCGTTATTGAGCATGATGTACCTTCAGATTTGGTTAAAAACTTGTTAAATAATGTTGACAATTTATAGCAACCAGAGATTAGAATTAGAGCACTCATTCTGGTTATGCCGCGTCAGATCCTGCTGTTGACCGCGAAGCCAGAAGGGAAGGCGTCACACTGCCGCTCCGAAACAGAATAAGAATTCTTATTCTAATTTTGTTTGTTTTGATCTGGCAAGTAGAGAAGGGGGTCGGATGTATTTGTCCGCATGTATTGAATGGCTGTTTCGTGAAGAGTATCCCGATTTCAGCGATCGGGTCCGGGCGGCGAAAGCGCAGGGATTCAGCCACGTTGAGTTTCATCTCTGGCGTGATAAACCGCTGGCGGCGCTGGCGCAGGCGCTGGAGGAGACCGGCGTGAGGCTGTCGAGCTTCGTGGTGGAGCCCCGGCGCAGCCTGGTGGATCCGGCGGAGCATGAGCAGTTTCTGGCGGCAGTGAGCGACAGCCTTGCGGCCTCGCGCCAGCTGGGGTCGCCGCCGCTGGTGGTGGCCTCCGGCTTCAGCCGCGAAGGGGTGGCGATCGCCGAACAGCAGGCGCAGGCGATCCACATCCTGCGCCAGGCGGCGACGCTGGCGGAAGCCGCCGGGGTCACTCTGCTGCTGGAGCCGCTCAACACCCGCATCGATCATCCGGGGATGTTCTTAAACGACACCCGGCTGGCGCTGGACATTATCGAGGCGGTCGACAGCCCGCGGCTGCAGCTGCTGTTTGACGTCTATCACTCGCTGGTGATGGAAGAGGAGATGGAGGAGGTGCTCGGCGGCAGAATGCACCGGGTGGGACACGTGCAGATAGCGCAGGCGCCGGAACGTAACGAACCGGATCCGCGCAGCGGCGAGTGGCCAGAAGTGATCGCCCGGCTGCAACGCCTGGGCTACAACGGGGCCATTGGCCTGGAGTATAAACCGTCGCTGCCCGCAGCGGCCTCGGTGGCCCGCGCCCGCGAAGCGACCGGCTTATCCTGTTAACCAACTTACCTGGTACTTTTATGACTCAGAAAATAAAACGCGGCGTCAGTCTGTACAGCTTTCAGAATGAGACCTATCTCGGCAAGATGTCCCTCGATCAGGCGATCGGTCACTGCGCGGCGTTCGGCGCCCGCGGCATTGAAGTCGTCGGCGAACAGACCTTCGCCGGCTGGCCGGAGTGCGGCATGCCGGAGGCGGCGATCGCCGACTGGCGCCGTCTGATGCAGCGCCATGACACGGTGCCGGTGTGCCATGACTTTATGCTCGACTATAAACGCTATAAAGACCGGCCGATGCCGTTTGACGAGCAGGTGCGCAGCGTGCAAAACGACATCGATTTTGCCGCCCGGCTGGGCATGCGCTTTATCCGCTCTCTGGTTTCCGTGGCGCCGGAGGTGCTGGTGGCGGCGGCGCCTTATGCGGAAGACAAAGGGATCACCATTCTGCTGGAGGTGCACGCCCCGCTGCATTTCGACCATCCGTGGATTATTCGCCATGCCGAAGCCTATGAAAAAGCCAACACCCGGGCGCTGGGCTTCCTGCCGGATATGGGGATGTTTTTAGCCCGCTTCCCGCGGGTGTGGAAAGAGCGCTTTATTCGTAACGGTTGCCCGCAGGCGGCGGCGGATTTTATCGAGAAAGCCTATGAGGAGCGGACGCTCAGCGAATACGTGATCCTGGATGTGATGCAAAAATGGGGGCCGGGCCCGCAGCTGGCGATGGCGGAAACGCTGCGCCACAACGCGGCGTTCGAGCCGAAGCGGATGCTCGATTTTATGCCGCGGATCCACAACATTCATGCCAAATTCTATGAGATGACCGACGAGATAAGCGAATGGTCAATTCCCTACGATGAGATCTTCCGCGTGCTGCAGAAGGGCGGCTATGAGGGGTATGTGTGCTCCGAGTATGAAGGCAACCGCTGGGTGGAAGATGCGCAGGAGGTGGACAGCCTGGAGCAGGTCCGCCGCCAGCAGCTGATGTTCTGTCGCCTTTTAGATGAAACCCCACCCCCGGCGCTGCTGGGTCAGTAAGGAGCATTATCATGTTTGATCAGCATATTATCTGCCGCGAAGGTTTCGGCAACGTCACCCGCGACGGGGAAATTATCGGCGTGCGCTTTTTGGCCCGTCTGCCTTACTACCGCGGTCTGGGTTTGTCGATGGTGGAAGATATCGCCGTGACCCTCAACGGCGAAGCCATCCCGCGGCAGGCGATCCGCCTGGCGCTGCGCGGCCGGGAGTGGACGCTCGACGAGCTGGAGAGCGTTTACGACGACCGGTGGAACTTCGGTGAAAAGGCGACCATCACGGTGCTCAAACCCGGCGGCCTGCCGGCCGGCTGGCATCGCCTGAAGGTGGCCGAGAGGCTGCGGATCTCCTATCTGCCGTTTGTGCCGGTGACCACCTTTGAAACCGAGCTGGAGTTAACGGCGTAACCTCCCACAGGATCCGCTGCCGTTATGGCAGCGGATTTCTATACCACGGGGCAGCCACCGGGGAGCGCTGAGGAGATTGCCGTCCAGTCAAACCGCTTCGGAAGAGCGCGGTTTCTCAGCCCGCCTGTGCAGACGAAATAGGAAAATTTACTTCGCAGGCTAACCGCAGATTGCTTCAAAAAAATTCCCGTATTTGTTATATTGTTGTTCATTGATTACTCACCTCTGCGGTGCCAAAAAGAACAAGATTCACCGCAACCCAGGACAATACCATGTTAGATTACCGCTTCCCGACAGCTTTGCAGATGGTTCTCAGCGTAGCAATGGCGGAGCAGATGGGTGAACGTTCGACGAGTGCGATTCTGGCCTACGGCCTGGAAGCCAACCCGAGCTTTATCCGCAAATTAATGGTTCCGCTCACCCGTGACGGCATCATTGTCTCCACGCTTGGCCGCAACGGCTCTATTCATCTTGGCCGCCCGGCGGACAAAATCACTCTGCGTGATATCTATCTTTCCGTTATCGAAGATAAAAAACTGTGGGCGTCGCGCCCTGACGTCCCGGCCCGCTGCGTGGTCAGCGCCAACGCCTGCTGGTACTTCAAGTCGGTCGCTGACGAAGCGGAGCAGGCTTCGCTAAACGTCCTCGCTCGCCATACCGTGGCCAGCGCGCTGGAGGCACTTAAAAACGCCGATACCAGCGGCTGCGACCCGGTACCGGAAATGATCGCCCGCTTTAAAAAAGCGCATTAATCCTGGTCCTGACGAAAAAAAACCGCCTTCAGCTGAAGGCGGTTTTTTGTTATTTGCCGCAGGCTAGGCGGGCAGATCCTCCTCGACCGGCTTACTGCGGGTCACCAGTTTCCGTAGCGTCACGTAAAACACCGGCGTCAGGAACAGACCGAACAGCGTCACCCCCAGCATCCCGGAGAACACCGTGATCCCGGTGACGCCGCGGACTTCCGCCCCTGCGCCGTGGCCGAGGATCAGCGGAATGGTCCCGGCGATAAAGGCGATGGAGGTCATGACAATCGGGCGCAGTCGCAGGCGGCACGCCTCCAGCGCGGCTTCCATGATGCCTTTGCCCTGAATCTCCAGCTCGCGGGCAAACTCGACGATCAGAATGGCGTTTTTACAGGCCAGGCCCATCAGGACCACCAGCCCCACCTGCACGAAGACGTTGTTATCGCCCCCGGTCAGCCAGACGCCAAACAGCGCGGAGAGCATCGTCATCGGCACGATAAGGATCACCGCCAGCGGCAGGGTCCAGCTTTCATACAGCGCCGCCAGCACGAGGAACGCCAGCAGCACCGCCACCGGAAAGACGATCAGCGCCGTATTGCCCTGGGTGGCTTGCTGGAAGCTCAGATCCGTCCACTCAATATTCATCCCATTCGGCAACACCTGTTTAGACATGGCATCCAGCAGCGTCATCGCCTGCGAGGAGGAGAGGACGCGCGGATCGGCATCGCCAATCAGGTCCGCCGCCGGATAACCGTTGTAGCGGATCACCGGATCCGGCCCGTAGGTGGTACTGATATTCACCATACTGCCGATCGGCACCATTTCGCCCTGATTATTGCGGGTGCGCAGATTGGCGATATCTTCCACGCTCTCGCGGTACGGCCCGTCAGCCTGGGCCATCACGCGCCAGGTACGCCCGAACTGGTTAAAGTCATTGACATAAGACGAGCCGAGATAGGTCTGCAGCGTGCCGAACAGATCGGTCAGCGATACCCCCTGCGCTTTCGCCTTATCGCGATCGACCTGGACATCCAGCTGCGGCACGTTAGCCTGGTAGGTCGAGATCGGGAAGTGCATCCCCGGCGTCTGCATAATCGTCCCGGACATGGCATTCACCGCGCTTTGCAGCGCGCCATAGCCCAGCCCACCGCGATCCTGGATGTAAAGGGAGTAGCCGGATCCCTGACCCAATCCTAAAATCGGCGGCGGCAGGATGGAGAAGCCAAATCCCTGCTGGATTTGCGCGATTTTGGCGTTAATCTCCGCGTTGATTTCCGCCGCCGAGTGTTTGCGCTGGTCGAACGGCTTCAGGCCAAAAAAGACCGTCCCGGTATTCGGCGTGTTGGTGAACTGCAGCGCGTTAAGACCGGGGAAGGCGACCGCATAATCGACCCCTTCGGTATTCATCCCGATCTCGCTCATTTTGCGGATCACCGCATCGGTGCGCGCCAGCGACGAACCTTCCGGCATCTTCACGCCGCCAATCAGGTACAGTTTGTCCTGGGTGGGAATAAATCCGCCGGGGACGACTTTAAACATCACCCCTGCGGCGCAGAGCAGCAGCAGGTACACCACAAACACCGCGCCACGGCGGCCGAGGGTTTTGCTCACCAGCCCCTGATAGCCGTTCGAGCTGCGCAGGAAAAAGCGGTTAAACGGACGGAAAATCCAGCCGAACAGACGATCGATCAGCCGGGTAGGGAGGTCTTTTTTCGCGCCGTGCGGCTTTAACAGCAGGGCCGCCAGCGCCGGGGAGAGCGTCAGCGAGTTGATGGCCGAGATCACCGTGGAGATGGCGATGGTCACCGCAAACTGCTTGTAGAACTGACCGGTCACGCCCGAGAGAAACGCCATCGGCACGAAAACCGCGCACAGCACCAGCGCAATAGCGATAATCGGCCCGGAGACCTCTCGCATCGCCTGATGCGCCGCGGCAAGCGGCGCAAGCCCCTCTTCGATATTGCGCTCGACGTTTTCCACCACCACGATGGCGTCATCCACCACGATACCAATCGCCAGTACCAGCCCGAACAGGCTCAGGGTATTCAGCGAGAAGCCCAGCAGATAGAGAATGCTGAAGGTACCGACCACCGATACCGGCACCGCGATCAGCGGGATAATCGACGCGCGCCAGGTCTGCAGGAACAGGATCACCACCAGCACCACCAGCACCACCGCCTCCAGCAGCGTCTGCACCACCGCGCGGATGGAGTCGCGCACGAACACCGTTGGGTCGTACGGCGCCGCCCACTTCATATCTTCCGGGAAGCGGGTGGCCAGCTCGGCCATTTTGGCGCGCACGGCGTTCGACAAATCGATGGCGTTAGCCCCCGGGGACTGGAAGATACCGATCCCGACCGCGTCCTTGTTGTTGAGCTGGGAGCGCAGCGCATAGCTACCGGAACCCATCTCGATGCGCGCCACGTCGCGCAGGCGGACCAGCGAGCCGTCCTGCGCTGTTTTCAGAATGATATTGCCAAACTCTTCTTCGGTATGCAGACGGCCCTGGGCGTTAATCGAGATCAGGAAGTCGCTCTCCTGCGGCAGCGGCTCGGCGCCAAGCTGTCCGGCGGAGACCTGGACGTTTTGCTCCTGCATCGCCGTGACCACGTCCGAGGCGGTCAGCCCACGCGCCGCCACCTTATTGGGATCCAACCAGACGCGCATCGCATATTCGCCGGAACCAAATATCTGGATCTGGCCGACGCCGGGCAGGCGCGCCAGCTCATCCTTCACCTTCAGCGTGGCGTAGTTGCGCATATACAGCGAGTCGTACTTACCGTTTGGCGAAAACAGATGCACCACCAGGGTCAGCGTCGGGGACTGTTTCTGGGTGGTGATCCCCAGACGGCGCACATCCTCCGGCAGACGCGCCTCCGCCTGCGCGACCCGGTTCTGCACCTGAACCTGCGCCTGATCCGGGTCGGTACCCGGGCGGAAGGTCACGGTGGTCACCAGCACGCCGTCGGAGCCGGCGACCGATTTCATGTACATCATGTTTTCAACGCCGTTGATCGCTTCCTCCAGCGGCGTCGCCACGGTCTCGGCAATCACTTTCGGGTTGGCGCCGGGATACTCCGCGCGCACCTGCACGCTGGGGGGCACGACGTCAGGATATTCGCTCACCGGCAGCAGCGGGATGGCGATTAACCCGGTGATAAAAATTAAAATCGACAGCACCGCGGCGAAAATTGGCCTGTCGATAAAAAAGCGGGAAAAGTCCATGTCTTGGATTCTCTGATTAGGGATCAGTTGAGGGCGGCGCTGGGGGTCATGGCAACGGTTTTGGCGTTAACCGGCATACCCGGCATAAACACTTTTTGTAAGCCGTCGACGATGACGCTATCCCCTGGCTTCAGACCCTGCTTCACGACGCGTAAACCGTCGGCCAGCCGCCCCGGCGTGATATCACGTCGCTGCGCTTTGCCATCTTTATCAACGATATAGACATATTTACGATCCTGATCGGTGAGCACCGCTTTGTCGTCGATAAGCGTAGCCTGGAACGCCGCGCTGCCCGGCAGACGCACGCGGGCAAACAGACCCGGCGTGAACAGCCGCTGCGAGTTATCCAGCAGGGCGCGCATGCGGATGGTGCCGGTGCTTGGCGTTAACTGATTATCGAGAAAATCCACTTTGCCCTGATGGGGGTAGCCCTCCTCGCCAACCAGGCCAATCTCCACCGGGAGCGCCTGATTATCGCTGGACGCGCCTTGCCCGCGGCGGGCGAGATTTTGGTAGTGAAGGTAGGTTGACTCGTCGACGTCAAAGTAGACGTACACCGTCTTCTGCGAGACCAGGGTGGTGAGCACGCTGGCGGTGTCGCCCGCCGTGACCAGGTTGCCGCTGGTGATCAGCGCGCGGCTGGCGCGGCCGTCGATAGGGGCGGTCACTTTGGTGAAGTCGAGGTTAAGCTGCGCGGCATCCACCGCCGCCTGCGCGGCGCGAATATCGGCCTGCGCCTGTACCGCGGCTGACCGGCGCTGCTCCCACTCTTCACGGGAGACGAGGTTGGTATGAACTAATTTATCGGTGCGGTTCGCCTCGCTTTGCGCCAGGCTGGCCTGCGTTTTGGCTCTCGCCAGCGTCGCCTGCGCCTGCTCCAGCGCGGCGCGATAGGTTCTGTCGTCTATCGTGAACAGCACCTGGCCCTTTTTCACCTCCTGGCCGTCGGTGTAATTCACTTTATCAATATATCCCGAGACGCGGGGGCGGAGCTGAACGCTCTCCACCGCTTCAATGCGACCGTTGAAACTATCCCACTGACTGATCGACTTCACCAACACCTTAGCGGCGCTGACGGCAGGCGCGGGCGGCGCGGCGTTTTGCGCGACGCTGTCGTCGCAGCCGACGAGCAGAAAGGAGAGCATCATCGCGCCGAGCGCGGTCAGGTGAATGTTTCCCCAGTTTTTTTGCAGGCTCATTATTTTTATTCCAGTCATTGTAGCCGCCGGGCAAGACGCAGCCTGAGAGGCTGCGCCACTTCCTTTGTCCGGGCTGGCTTAAGGCCATTTGTGTCGATCATCGCCACAAAATTGTAACAATTTCGAATACACTATCGCGGCGATTGTAGGAATGCGCTTAACTAAGTGCAAGAATAATTGTTGCACTTTATGTGCGATCCTCACCGGAGAAAAAAGGCGCGATCCTGGCAGGGTTTTAAATGCAACAATAAAACTTGCATTTTGTGTAAAACCAGGCCACCTTTTAATGCAACTGCTAAAGATGCTTTTAACCGGCCGCGAGGGGGAAATATGATGAACACTGGCGCCATCATTCAGGATCTGATCGACTGGATCGACAACCATCTTGATAGCCGTCTGGATATTGATACCGTTGCCCGGCGAGCCGGCTATTCGAAGTGGCACCTGCAGCGGATCTTCAAAGAACATACCGGGCACCCCCTCGGGGAGTATATCCGGGCGCAAAAGCTGCAAAAATCGGTCGAACGCTTAGCCCACAGCAACGAGCCGATCCTCAACGTGGCGATCGCCCTCGGCTTTGACTCACAGCAGTCCTTCAACCGCAGCTTCAAGCGCCAGTTTGGCCAGGCGCCCGGCGTCTGGCGCCGGAGTATCAGCCGCTCTGCCGCGCAGACATCTCGTCAGTGATGCTCATGACCGGGGAGGGTCAGTCCTTACCCGGTCCATGATCGAATTTGCTGCCTTTGCCGATGGCATAGAACTGCCCGCCTGCGACATAGTGAACGGTCCGCAGCTCGTCCGGCGCATCATCAAAGATCCAGTGTCCGTTGCGGAATACCCGGTCATCGCTCCAGGCGGCGACGATGTCACCCATAAACAGATTGTGCTGTTGCTGGATGTCCGGGTAAGGCATCACTTTGCACACCAGCCAGCCCGCGCAGCCGGCGACAAGGGGGAGATCGAACCCCGGCTGATAAAAGAAGGGGATGGTGTCGTTTTTATCCGGCGCGTCGGCATAGCTGCGCCCGCCAGCGTAGAGGACGGTTGCCATCTGGCTGACTACGGGGATCTGCACGACGAAATAGCCGCTCTTTTCCACCAGCTGACGAGTGAAGGCCTGGGGGCCGATATAGGCCACCACTTTTCGCTCGCCTGCCAGCCCAACCCAGGCGGCTGACATGACATTTTCGACGCCATCATATTTTGCGGAAATCATGGTGGTGGACCCGACCTGCAATAAACGATACGCCTTACTTAATTCGACAGGCTGAACGGACATTATTTTTCCTTTATGCGTGTTATTTAATATGTTGATTCTCTGGATATTTATTGAGGGCATGGTCATTTTTGGCCCCTCACGCGATATCCACAGCGCAACGATACGCCAGGCGATTAAGCGCAAAAAGATGCGTAAATTGTTTTCATTATTCATAATCAACGAATAATCATGCCGCCTGTCGGTAGGCTGCTCGCTACAGGGGAGAAAGAAGGTGGATCGTATCCAGGCTATGCAGATGTTTATGCGCGTCGCGGAGGCAGGAAGCTTCGTACGTGCCGCGGAAACCCTTTCCCTGCCGGCCTCCACTGTCACCAGTACCATTAAAAACCTTGAGAAATACCTGAAGGTGCGGCTGCTGAACCGGACCACAAGGCGGGTGAGCCTGACTCCGGAAGGGATGCAGTATCTGGCGCAGTGCCGGGAAATTCTCGCCCTCATCGAACATAGCGAATCCAGCCTGAGCGAGTCTGTCGCGCGGCCTCAGGGGCGCCTGCGGGTTGATATGCCCGCGGGCATCGCGCATTTCATCGTCATGCCCCATCTGCAAGACTTTTACCGACGTTACCCTGATATCTACCTGATGATCGGGGTCAGCGATCGGCAGGTCGATCTCATTCAGGAAGGCGTCGACTGCGTGATACGCACGGGAGAGCTGAACAACTCCAGCCTGGTGGCCCGGCCTCTGGGCCGCTTTCGCTGGGTCACCTGCGGGTCACCGGACTATCTCAGGGAATATGGCGTGCCGCCATCACCGGAGGCGCTCTCTCAGCACCGGGCCGTGCATTATTTCTCCGGCCAGGCGAGGCGGGCCGATGAGTTCCGCTTCCTTCGCCACGGCGAGACTTTTTCTGTACCCGTCAGCGGCACCGCCGCGGTGAATGAAACGGGGCTTTATATAAAAATGTGCCTGGCAGGATTTGGGCTGGCGCAGCTGGCGGAGAATATCGTGGCTGACCACCTGCGGGAGGGGAGGCTGGTGGAAGTGCTGGCGGACTGGCAGCCGCCCCCGGTACCTGTCACGTTGCTCTATCCGCACCAGCGCTTTCTCTCTCCTGCCGTGCGGGCGTTTGCTGAGTGGATGAGCGAGGTGGTTTGAGGAGATTATCGTTTCGGGAGCCCCTCATGGGAGCGCAGGGCTCCTGCAGAAATATCTGGTCTGCCGATCAATCACTCGATATTCTGTAGTGCTTTGTCTTTTTTGTGAACAGGAAAAAGTATGTTTAATACGCTCCCCGATTTACACAGAAGTTTTGCAGAGCAACTGAAGCTTAAATTACAGTCTGACCCGCGGATCCTCGCCCTTCTCGCCGGCGGCTCGTTTATCCATGGCGGGTTTGATCAATACTCCGATCTCGATTTCGTGGTGGTGGTCGACCCTCTCTATTATGACGAAATCATGGCTCAGCGTATGGCGTTCGCCGGAACCCTCGGCCATCTGCTACATGCTTTCACCGGGGAACACGTCGGCGAGCCTCGCCTGCTGATCTGTCTGTTTGGCCCGCAACTTCTGCATGTCGATCTCAAATTTATCACCCTGGACATGCTCACTCAGCGCGTTGAGGAGCCTGCCGTGCTATTTACCCGTGATAGCGATGCTCTCAAGCGCCAGCTGGCAAAATTTAGCGCTTACTGGCCGAACATGACGCCGGAGTGGTTTGAGTCCCGAGCCTGGATCTGGCTGCATTATGCCGGGGTTAAACTGGGCCGGGGCGAACTCTTCGAAGCGCTGGGGATGCTGTCCTTCTTCCGCGAACAAGTGCTGGGACCGATGCTGTTCCGTCGCGCCAATCTACCGCAACGCGGGGTTCGCCGAATAGAAGCCCTCGGCATTGATCCCGATGGCCTGCTGACTTCCACTCTGGCAACGCACGATCGTCACTCTGTCGGGATTGCCATCCGAAGGGCTGCCGACGCTTATGTCAATCTGCGGGCTGATGCGCTGCCTGACAATATTGCAGACGATGCGGCGCGGTGGGCGGTCTTTGCCATGCTGGACGCCTATTCTGACAAGGAGTAAATCTATCCCTCCGGCCGCTGACGCGGCCGGAGTATGAAAGGGTTGCGCGAGATGTTATGGGTGGTTTTATCCTTAGAGGGGGGCCGGGTAACCGGTAACGCTAAAACTTCCCCTGGCCCGGTTTGTTCCGCACCGCCAGACGATTAGAGTTTATCCAGTTCATGCACCGTACGTTCATTGACGATATTACCCGTATTCAGGGTCGATTTTGGCTCCAGTAAAACGACGCAGCACTCTTCGGTTAACGCTTCAGGACAATGCTCAGTTCCTTTCGGCACAATAATAAACTCACCGGCATCAAGAATAATATCGCCTGTTCTTAAGCCCATTCGCAAGCGGCCGCTGACCACAAGAAAAAGCTCGTCCTCCTGTTCATGATGATGCCAGTCAAATTTTCCGGATAATTTAGCCAGTTTGACATATTCGTTATTCATTTCGCCGACAATTTTCGGGCTCCAGTAATCGCTGAACAGAGCAAAACTGTCTTTTAAATTAACTTTACGCATTCATCTTCTCCGTCACACATATTTAATGCGGGTGGGTTGATTTCGTCATAAAAAAAGAGCAGGCATTGGGCCGCACGGCGCACAGCCGGGTTAGGCGATATTGATCGCTAATAAAAAGACGCCAGGATTATCAGGAAAGTGACCGTATCATGGCCAGCTTTCCGGCTATTACGCCTGCTTTGCTTTGTGGGGAAATACAGCGCAAGCAGGCCGGCTCTGCTGTTCGAAATAACAATACAGTTAACCCGCAAACTGAACAACGGGTTTCCCGATGACGGGGGAATATATTTATCAGTTCGCAATCAATCGACTGAATTTAATTAATTTTATTTTTAAAATAATTTTTCCTCAGGCATTCAGCGGACCGTTTTTGTTTCTTTAAGTGAACAGATGCCCGAAACGCCGGCGCCATATCTCAGGTCTCCAGGTCCGATAATGGCGCGGCGGAGTTAACCGGGCTCGAGGTGAGTCATCACCACCGTCGCGCTAACCGCCGTTTCCGTTGCGCTGTACGTGTGCGCAATCTCTGCAGAGAAGGCATAAAAATCCCCGGGCTCCAGGGTGATGACTTCATACTGGCTCAAGCGCAGGCGCAGAGTTCCGCTGTGTACCAGAATATGTTCATGCGCCCCCTCTGAATGTCCGGGGCTGTGGATGGTGACCCGCGGTTCCATTTGCAGCAACCATATCTCGGAGGTATTGCCGGGGCCGATGCGGAATTTCATCATTTGCGAATACTCGCCCGGCACAGGGCGATATTTTTCAAAGCGGGGATACATCCTGCTGCCGCTTAGCAAATCGCCGACCGGTAAACGTAACGCGGTGGCGATAGCGTCCAGCGTATCAACTCGGGGACTGGAAGATCCTGATTCCAGCTTGGATAACGCTCCCTTTGAAACCCCTGACAATTTAGACAGATCGTTTAACGAAATCCCCCGGGACTGCCGTAGTCGTCTTATTTTACTGCCGATATTTAATGACAACGCAGCTGGTTTATCGCGTTCAGAATCTGCCATTATTGCCTCCCTCCCCGAGTGAGTCCTTCTCATCCGAATAAACGCCCCGCCCAGTTGAGATTGCGGTAGGGACATAACACTGCTGTCGCTGGCCTGATATGTCATCGCTGCATCAACAGTCAGTGATTCTTCACGCGCCCGCCATGCCTGAATACCACGTTTATCCTTTCAAATGAACCATTTTGGTGTTCACCGGTTTGATGGGCAGTCTGGGTAACGGGAGATATTGCACATTGAATCTGTTCGTTGCGTTCGGATGTTGCCGGGCTGTTTTAAGCGAAAAATGGATGATTCTGGAGTAACGGATTGTTTATTGATGTAAGCAGGGGCCGTTATTTTCCCCACTTCTACAGTGGGGGTTTGAGGATCTGTATCAGGAAATGATGCCGGTGTTGCCATATCTAGTAATGCACCAGCCCGCCATCTACCGCGTACTGACTGCCGGTGACATAGGATGCATCATCAGAAAGCAGGAAAAGTGCGACAGCAGATGCTTCTTCCGCGGTTCCTGCCCGGCCGAGGGGGACCTGGCTGACAACAAAATCCTCAAACTGCTGACGCGACTCTTCCGGCATGAAATGTCTAAAGTTCGTTTCGATCGGACCCGGTACCAGCGTATTGGCGCGAATACCCCGCACAGCCAGCGCAGAGGCCCAGCTTTTAACCATTGCGACAACTGCGCCTTTCGTTGCTGCATAGAGGCTGGTCATTGCCGCACCTTCATATACAGATGAAGATGAGGTGACAAGAACAGATGCGCCTGAATTGAGGGATCCAGAAAGAGCGGCAAGCTGCAGCATCGGGCCGCGGACGTTAGCATTCATCATGCGGTTAAAAGCATCCGCTGTCACCGATTCCGGAGCACCTACTTCTGCGAAGCCAGCATTAAGCCATAGTCCGTCGAGTGAACCCCAGTCGCTTATCGCTGCCTGAAGAACGCTTATATCTGCTTCGCTGGCTGCATCGTTTTTCAGAATGAGAGATGATTCAGGCAGTAGACTACGGGCGCGCTTCAGCCTTTCATCATTGAGGCCCGTAATGGCAACATTGCCGCCCTCACTAACAATGCGCAGTGCGCCTGCAAATCCCATACCGCTGGTACCGCCAGTGATAAGGATGCGTTTACCTTGAAATCTGCCCATGATTCGCCTTTCTTTGTCTTTAGAAACATCAAGTACCTGACGAAGATAACCATCAGTCGTCATCTGTTACATCACGCCATGGTGAGATTATGGCTGCAGCGTTGGCATTTGGCACCAAGCGGGGTAGGGGCCAATGCTGATGGTGGCCCTTTTTTTCAGCGCCGGGGGAGTGTATTTGAAGAACCAGATCTTTCTGCCGAATGGCTTAATCAACAACGCCAGCCCGTCGCCATCGCGTAGCCGCTACTCGGTATTAGTTTGGTATTTCAATTGGTTAGGTATCTTTTTGCACCATGGTTTTTTACGATATGGCATCGTGGTGCAAAACAAGCATAGATGATGCTCGAGATTTATACAGAGAATATGACCGCACAGGTAACAAAAAAAACCGCAGGGCTTGCGCCGTGCGGGCTCTTAGGACTTCATCGGATGACTCTGGTAATCACCGATGGAGAATTTTGGTGGGCTGGCGGAGTCTGAATAAACCTCGTAAGCATTTAAATTTAAATAATTTTAATGTGTTCAACTTTCATTTGTGTACCTAAACGTGTACCAATTATGGAATGTCATAGCATTCTTACCTATCTAAAGTTGTCGATTGTTCTTCCTCCTGATGATTTTTCTGTATCTACAAAGGCTAGAGAAAAATTTTTTTGCATTTAACTGTTCATACTGTTCACCTTATTATTTTTCTTTTTATATCATAATGATAGATGGTGACCAGTTGGTGAAGAGTGAACAGTCAACTCTTCACCTCAGCGCGTCTCTGGCCGGTTTCCGGCGACCATCACCGCAATACGATAGTGATGAGGGGGGGGAAAAAGTTTTTTTGGTGAAAACTGTTCACACTGTTCACTGAGCGTTTTTGTTATTTATTTTCATGGTGTTAGCATGTGAATGCTTGGTGAACAGTGAACACTTGACTGTTCACCTTTGCGGCCTTATAGGTAAAATCACTGTAGTTTACTGAGAACGAAAAACGGAAGTTGGTTTTTAGATAAGTTTATATACCCGTCATACTTCAAGCTGCATGTGCGTTGGCTTTCCTCGCTTACCCCAGTCACTTACTGGAGTATGCTCCTGGGGACTCGCTGTGTCTCCGCCTTTCTGCAACTCGAATTATTTAGGGTATATGTATCAAAATTTCTTCTGCTTCTGGTATGCGGAGATAGTGTTAACTACGCGCTGTGAGTTCGACAGAGAGAAAAGGCTAACAAGCGTTATATAATTAGCAAAATATCTTTGGATCATAACCATATTCAATGCACATATCCCAGAGCTGCTGATAGCCATCATCTCCAACCCATTTTTTTACTCTAGCAGGATCTGCTCCTATAACTTCAGCAACGCGCAATAAAAGCTCCTCCTTTGAATAAGACTTACCAGCTAACCAAAAAGGAAACTGCTCATCATTACTGTGAACTAATAGTTCGAAAATTGTAGTTGTCTTACCATCAATACTTTGAAGATTTACTTCACTGACACCACTTAAAAACCGGTATTCCGGATTCTCCCAACTGGGAATAACACCTCTATACGGTGCACCATCTGACAGAGCTTCTACCAACTGAGATACGACTCTAGAAACTTCCGCTGTATCTGTAATCCCTACTATTCCGCTTAGTCCGATGTGCTTATTCTCGATATCTTTCTTAGTAACATTTAGCCATATTGGGAGTATTTTTTTATTACCTTCAATATTTTGTCTAATAAGAATATCCATTTCATAAGATGTCCAGTTTTTTGAAAGATAAGATGGACTCAAAATCAAAATCCCTGTCCTCGATTCATTCAATCCTTTTTCGATAGAATCGAGCAATCGGTCCCCTACCTTAAGAGACAGAGGAGCAAACCAAACACTTAATCCATTTCTCTTCAATCCAAATGCTAAATCCGATACAAAATCATTATCTTCTATTGCATATGATATAAATGAATCGTGCATTTTATTTTCCTTTTCTCCACTCAAATTTGCTAATGGTTGTTTAAAAACTGCGGTACTCGATATGACCGCCCCCCAATAATTAGTGCATAAAGACGTAGTAATGTCCATTTTAGCACTGAGCTACCTGATAATTTTTTTAGGATGAAAAATTTTTTCTGGAAAACTTTTTACACTGTTTATTCTGTATTTTTGTTTTTTATTTCATTTGGTTAGCAGATAAACACTCATTAAACATTGAACACTTTACTGTTCACTCTGCCCGGTGTGCAGGTAAAAAAAGACCGGCAATGCCGGTCCGGGTAGGTTATGTTGCGGTGGGGTCATCGCACTTCGGCAGCCAGTCGGCGTTGCTTTCCTCCCTGAGAGCGAGATTGGTCTGCATACCCTGATTTGTGCGGCGCTTCTCATAATTCAGTCCGTACTCTTTCAGCATGGCTGAGAGCCCCTTGCCGAACATGGTCAGGCTGAGTGCGTTCCTGTAGCCGTGGGCCTCCATGTAGACCAGATAGGCGTGATACAGATACAGGCGCGGCTGGCGCGGGATAATGTTCGCGTTCCCCATATACATCCCGTCCGGCTCCGGCAGTGCCTCCAGATAGCCGCAAAAATCAAACGTCGGATCAGCATCACGCTTGATGCTCAGTGCCTCGTCGGAGTTCTGCTGCGACTGGAGCAGCGCGCGGGCGCTCATCGGGTCGCTGAACTGCTGCATCAACTGGCGCACAATCACGGCCAGCTCGCGGACGATTTTATCCCTGAGCTGCGGGTCGCGTTCTTCCGGCGCAATCTGCTCCGGGAAGTGGATAATCACCCGGCGACGTGAGACGCCGCCGCTCCGGTCGGTGAAGCGCATCGGGTTATTGTTGACGGCCAGAATCACCGCCGGAATATGCGTCGAGTACGGATTCTGGTATTTCGGGTCAACGGAGACCGCATCGCCGCCGGTGATGGCCTTGAGTCCGGCACCGTCACCGCTCCATTTCTCCTGGTCAGGCAGACGTATCAGCGAGAAGCCAATCAGGGAGGCGCGCTTGCGCGGGTCTTCCAGCGTGTCAATATCGGCTGACGTGGCGTTATCCTCTCCGGCCAGCATCGTGGCAATTTCGACGAGAATACTTTTCCCGCTGTCGCCTAGCCCGGTCACTTCACGAAGCGTGCAGGCGAGGCGGGGAAAGTCTTGGCCTCTCATTTAGAATCATTTAACTTATTAGTTTTTAATTGACTTAGAACTTCAAAATTAATTCACAGGTAAATTATTATCAACCTAAAGGAGGGTGGGCTAAATTCGGTTACTATTTTGTAATGAATATGTAATTGTAATAGTGTTAATAAGTCATTATTCCAATAAAATGTAAGCAACCTCACATATGTAAAAATATAGTCTATTTTATACTTTGATAAATTTGCTATTAATAACTTGTCATACCGAACGATTTACTACACACACTATAATTATGATAGGGTTCTCTTATGAAAATATCATTTTTTGGAGTTGATAATTTTCGCACCATCTCTGGTGGCATCGAAAACAATAAGATAATTTTTAAGGATACTAATACTTTATTTATATATGGGGCTAATAATGCCGGAAAATCGACTTTTTTAAAGGCGTATGTATTTTTTTATTCAAATGAAAAACCTACAGGTAATGATTTTTATAAATGTGATGATAAAAATTCTATCGAATTCGAGTTAGAGGTTGAGCTCGATGATCTAGATAAACAAAGGATAGAAGAGAAAGCTCCTAAACAAAAAGAAAGCTACAAAAAATATTTGAAAAATGATTTTATAAGAATAAAGAAAGTTTGGAGTAAAAACGGTTCGAAGATAGAAGATAAGAATTTTACCTACGATTATAATAGTGACAAATATGATGAGGTTGGATATGCGACAGTTGGTTTGCATACAGTTTTTCAATCTTGCTTACCAAAACCTGTATTTATTAAAGCGATGCCGACAGAAGAGGAAGCAAAAAAAATACTTAATGACATATTAAAGTTGATGGCTGAAAGTACTCTTAGAAAAGATGATCTCGCAGAATTAAAGGCGGCACAAGATAAGATAAAAGAGTTGCAGGATAGGATGTACGATCCAAAATTAATTGACGCATATCAAGCATCTGTTAATGATTATTTTAATAAGATATTCGGCGATACGGAAATATATTTCAAAGATCAAAAGGATAGGGTTGTTTGGACAGAAAATAAACTTGGAAAGGATTTTGATATTGAGTTTCTGAAAAAAAATGGTGATGGTGTAGTAGATGCTAACATACCCTCTACTTATAGCAGTGTAGGTCATGGAACAATCAGAACGGCAATATTTACTTTGCTATTAATGCGGGATGTTGCTGAGAGGTTTGAGAGAAAACAAGGGCGTAAAGATTACATGGTCCTTTTTGAAGAGCCTGAACTGTTTCTTTATCCAAGGATAGTTAAGGAACTTCGTGATCTTATTTATCAAGTTAGTGTTGAAGATCTTCCTTATCAAGTGCTTTGTGCATCACATTCATCTTCTATGATAGACCTTTCAAAACCTAAATCTTCTATAATACGCTTGGTAAATAACAGAGAGGGGACCAAAACATACCAAATAAATGACCAGTTTTTGAAGGATGCGAAGGGGATAGTCACCAACGATGAACTCAAGCAGGAAATGTATGAAGTATTGAGGTTTAATCCTTATATATGTGAATCATTTTATGCAGATGAGGTTCTTTTGATTGAAGGCCCAACGGAGGAGATAATATCTAGAGCATACTTTCAGGAATTCCCTTCTCAAAAAACAGTATTCGTTCTTAATTGTGGTACTGTAACTAACATCCCCTTCTATCAAAAAATTTTCTCACGTTTCAATATTAAATATCATGTGATTTGTGATACTGACAAAGCTTCAATCCTAAGTATTGATGAGAGTGGTAACCCATGCTTTGATTCTGGGATACAAAAAACCATATCAGACCAGCATTCTTACGATAAAAAACAAAATAATAAGAATATTGGTTTGCTTAGAACTCATTCCATCACTTTTGAACCAGCACATCAAAGCACAGATATACCTGATTTCTTGAGATTTGTCGATAGTGGTGATAAAAGTAAGCCGTTTAATGCAAACCTATATTGGAAGGATATTCTAAAGCCTAATATCACTCATCAAGATATAAATAAAGTTCCAATTATAAAATATCTTAGTGAAATTATAGCTCACTAAGTCATAACAAGAAACCACGTCATTAGACGTGGTTTTATAATAGTTAGTGATTAGGTTTTTAAAATTTTTTAGTAGGAAAGGATATTGTGCTTTTAGTATATTCTTTAAATGTAGGTATTCCCCACCAGTCCATCAATTCTACTCTTTGCTTTAAGTAATTAGATCTATTATAAGCTTTTCTTACTTCGTTTTATCGCTATGTGCAAGAGCGGACTGTATCACATCGGCATTAAAACCAGCTTCATTCATTGCAGTGCTAGCAATTGATCGTAGGCCACGAGCAACTAATTTCCCACTAAAACCAATCCTCTTTAATCCAGCATTGGCTGTCTGGCTATTCATCGGTTGTATTGGATTGTTCCTGCTCGGGAAAACATGTTCTCGATGAGCACTAACAGGCTTCATCACTTCCAGAATCTCTAATGGCTGAGGAGATACAGCTACAATGTGCTCACGCTTGGCCTTCATCCGTTCGGCTGGAATTGTCCAAAGCTTGGCATCTATATCGATCTCTAACCATCGAGTACCTGAAGCCTCAGAGGGACGCACAAGTGTTAGAAGCTGCCACTCGATAAGACGCGTGTCGGAACAGTTAAATTAGACATAACCAGTGACCGCATCAATTTTGGCAATTCTTCTGGCCGCAGCGTCGGCATGTTTTGCTTTTTTGGTTTCTCAAAGGCCATGCCAACACCTGAGGCCGGATTCGCATCTATCAGACCAGTGTTAACCACATAAATCATTATTTCATTAATACGTTGTACCAGGCGGCGAACTGTCTCCAATGCCTCTCGCGCTTTGATTGGCTCAAGTGCTTCAGCTATCGTTCTGGCCTTTACCTCCAGTACGGGTATCGTACCGATTGCCGGGAACACATCTTTATCCAAAGAACGCCAAATATCCTTTGCATAATCCTGTGTGACACTTCTGCTTTTTATCTGGAACCAGTTGGCAGTCACAGTTGAAAAAATGCTGTCTAACTCAATCTGGCGTTGTTCTGACGCTTGTTACTGTTCCTGTTCCTGTTGTGGATCCATACCTTGCGCGAGTGTGGTCAAGTGCTGGTCACGTATCTGACGAGCTGCTGCGAGTGTAAGGGCAGGGTATGAGCCGAGACTCAAATTCATGCGGCTGCTGCTTCCCGGTCGTTGATAACGGAAACGCTAGAGTTTTTTACCGGAGGTTTGAAGAGTAAAAACAGTCCATCGCCATCATGAAGGGTGAAGTCTTTTTCACGGTGTTTAGCTTTGAGGATTTCGTTGATAGTGAGTAGGCGTGTGATGCGCCCCATATCTGGATTCCTTCCATAATTGGTACACGTTTAATGGACAACACTATAGCGTGTATCTAAACGTGTACCAATAATCACAGGATTTAGCCGGATGTTCTCGAACAACAACAGGCACAAAAAAGCCCGCAGGGCTTGCGCCGTGCGGGCTTTCAGGACTTCATCGGATGACTCTGGTAATCACCGATGGAGAATTTTGGTGGAGCTGGCGGGAGTTGAACCCGCGTCCGAAATTCCTACATAGCATTTTCACTACAACAAAAACAGTAATTTATGTTTTAAAACAATACGTTGTTTTTTTGTGGTGTTTGCCAATTTTATACATTTTTACTGCTTTGCCGCCAAAGTGCCGCCATCACTTCTTATCTTCAATGAAGTCGTACTCAAGCAAGTTATCCATGCACTTCTCGAGTTTATAGAAGTCGGTGAGAGGGTAAAGGTGCACAATGCTGTCGTCAAAATTCTTGATCCCTGACAGGCGTTCAGTCCGCCTCAAAAACCTTGAGGCGGACTTTACCCTATCTCCTTCACCTGGCTCGCATGTGTAATCCAGTGTTTTAAGTACTTGCCATGATACAGGGGGAGTGAGCTTAAACATTTTAATCAGTTTGGGACAAAAATCTTTTGAGATTGTTTGTTGGTAAGTGACTTTTGGAGGGAGTACAACATTGATTGACTTGTCCCCATCATTTGTTTTAACCATTTTCGTGGATCTGTAAGCGATGCCAACAATATTTGATTTTGCCCGGCGGCTAATCCATTGCATTAATAAGTTTGGAATTATGTACTCTTGAGTAAATGATGTACTGTTATGCTTTTTTCTAAAATTGCAAGCGTAAATCAATGGCATTAAGCAAATATATGCCATTTTTGTAAGGTACGGCATTTCATCATCATCGACAATGCCATAAAAACGTGAGTAAAGGATTTCGGCGGTAAAGTCCAAAATTTTAGAATTCTCTTCATCAGACGAGTAAGAAGAAATATATAGTTTGTCAAAGTCTGGTTTATCCATTTCCAACCAACAGACATACAAAGACGATCCAAGATATAAGCATGGCAAACCTGCGACAGAGTATCTCTGTGCGTTGACTAAATGCCGCATAGAGAAAGGGATGTGAAATATCTCACTTCTGTCTTTTATTGAAGTGTCAGACTTCCTGACTCGAAATAGAGGTTTGGATTCGTTGCACAACTTGTTTAGTGGAATAGATATGTGATGTATATAGCGAGAGGTTACATTGTCAGAAAAGGTTTTATCAAAGCTATCATATGCTGCCTTAATATCACCAGATAAAAATTCTGACAAAGAGGTGACTAATCCAAAATAAATCTCAATAATTTTTTCTAGACGTCTGCTGATTCTCTTGGATAATCCAGTTTCATTGTTCTCAGTATAGTCATTTAAAAGGTTGAAATAGATTTGGCACTTTTCTTTAAAGTCACTAATAATGTCAGATTCAACCGTAAATGGTAAATTTAAACTTTCTTCATTGACTATGTTTGAAAAAATATCATTCAAACCATCAGATAAATTTTCACTTCCCATGTTTTACCCTTTAGAGTAGTTTAATGCATAAAGTGGATTCTTTGTCACCGCATCTTCAAGATGATCAGGCGAAAAATGAGCATAAACCATAGTCATTTTGATATCGGAATGACCTAATATATCTCTAAGGACCAGTATGTTTCCGCCGTTCATCATAAAATGGCTGGCGAATGTATGGCGCAGAACGTGAGTACATTGACCCTCTGGTAAATCAATACCTGCTCGTTTCACTGCGCGCTCAAACGCTTTTCTACATGGAGTGAACAACTTCCCTCTGTTTTT
The DNA here is from genome assembly GCF_040062505.1 of Klebsiella sp. JN_Kp127. Classification (NCBI taxonomy): domain Bacteria; kingdom Pseudomonadati; phylum Pseudomonadota; class Gammaproteobacteria; order Enterobacterales; family Enterobacteriaceae; genus Klebsiella; species Klebsiella sp. JN_Kp127. The sequence goes on along the minus strand of NZ_JBEAHS010000005.1, from coordinate 61,973 downwards.
GGGGAGTTCGTCATATAGATCCTGAGATATCGGTACGGTTCGGTTTTTCTTGCCTTTGGTTTTGGTATAGGTGATCCGGTATTTAGATAACTGATGGCCCTGCAGGTTTTCGGCTTCACTCCACCGCGCGCCGGTGGCCAAGCATATTTTTGCAATACTCAACAAGCTGGGGCTTTGAGAGTCAGCGCAGGCATCAAGCAGGCGTTTAATTTCGTCCGGGGCCAGGAATGCCAGTTCTCCCTCTGCAATTTTGAATGTAGGCAGCCCGGCGAGCGGGTTAGGCGCTGACCAGTGGCCCAGCTTTTTCAAGGTGCCAAAAACGGATGATAAGTTACGCTGTTCCAGGTTTACCGTGCGGGGCTTTACTGGCGACATTAGCGTGCCGTCTTCGTTTCGTATCTCACCTTTTAATCGTGCTTCTCGATATCTGGTAAAGTCACCAGCTGTTAGCTCCGAGGCGATGGGATCGCCTAGGCCGTTACAAATAATGTTGAGTTTCGCCATCAGGCGCTTGGGGTCTGCGAGCGTCTGGCCATAAAGGGAGTGCCACTGCTCAATCAATTCTGACAAACGCCGCCGATCTTCCTTTTCACCCAGCCACGGCTTTTTGTTCACTTCATCCATGGTGAAATTTTCGAATGCTATAGCCTCGCCCTTTGTCGCAAATTGCTTGCGCACGCGCTTGCCGTCCCGCCCGTTCGGATAGCACTCGCACAACCATTTTCCGTTCGGCTGTTTTCTGATGGTCATGTTCAGATGCTCTTTATGACTTTAACTGCCCGGCCTACGACCTCAATATCATCAAGGCTGCACTCAAAAGATGATTCGCCCTGCTGGACAACTAATCGATTTCCGGGGATTCGTGCAAGCTTTGCCATCGTTTTTATCCCATCGATATCGACGAGCCATGTACCGTTTACTGGCGGAGTGCCGCTACGGTCAACGAGATAGGAACCATCATCCGTATGGATGAGCCACGGATTAGTTATGTTGTGAGGGATCAGGCTGTTATCTAGTATGACTTTTCCATGGTCAACTAAAGCTCCACCATCCAATGTGGCCTTGTCAATTTCAGGTGCTACTACCTCGGATAACGGTTTGATGTGGGAGTGGTTCACAAAAACAAAACTATTTTCCTGAGCATTATTATCATTTTTATCTCCCTGCCCGGTAGCTAACCAAAGTAGCGAAACCCCAGTTTCAAGAGCGCACTGTATAACCCATTCCGCGGGAAAACTATCCCTTAAATATCTGTTTGCCATAGTGCTTTTTGAAACAGAAAGATGGTCGCATAGTTGCTGTCGAGAGTTGAATTTATAAGCCTTAATCAGCCTATTGATTGCTTCACGTCCTCCGCTGTCATTGCCAACCTTGATAGATCTCATAAGCAAAACCCTTGACGTATATAAAATGTGATCTTAGTATTCGATTGAGGTTAGAAAAACAAACCTCAACCAAATAAAACGAGATAAAACGAAACCAAACCAAGAGATACTGCACTATGAGCACAGATATTTCAATTCGTGTACCAAAAGAGATGGCAACTCCTGCAGAGTTCGCGGAATGGGAAGGTATTTCACGCGGTTCTGTTTATCAAAAAATCCACCATGGAAAACTCGCTAAGTACATGGTAAAGAAAGAAAAAAATAAAGGTCGTGTAAGTTTGCGTTACCTGATGTACAAAACCGATCAGGTTCGTGAGTCCCTTGGTCACTCCAACTTCCGCATCATCGTTGGTCAGTAAGTCCAATTATGAGAACTTTTGGAGCGACGAACATGTTTGATTTCAGGATTTCCAAACATCCACATTTTGAAGAGGCCTGCCGGGCTTTCGCGCTGCGTCATAACATGGCGAAACTGGCAGAACGCGCGGGAATGAATGTCCAGACACTGCGTAATAAGCTAAACCCTGACCAGCCGCACCAACTTACCGCACCGGAAATCTGGCTGCTTACTGATCTGACCGAGGATTCCGCATTGGTTGATGGTTTCCTGGCACAGATCCACTGCCTGCCGTGCGTGCCGCTAAACGAAGTCGCTCGGGAGAAAATGCCGGACTACGTACTGAAAGCCACGGCAGAAATCGGCCGCGTAGCTGCTGGCGCTGTTTCCGGCGAAGCGCACACAACGGCAGGGCGCCGCCAGATTGTTGATAGCATCAATTCAGTTACTCGACTGATGGCATTAACCGCAGTGACGTTGCAGGCGCGCCTGCAGGCAAGCCCGGCGATGGCCAGCACCATTGATACAGTCACTGGCCTGGGTGCCTCGTTTGGTTTGATCTGAGGTGGCTATGTTGACTAAACAACCATCACTCGCATCGCTGCTCGTTAAGCAAAGCCCATCACCTCATTTCGGGCATGGTTGGATCATGGGGAAGGATGGCAAGCGCTGGCATCCGTGCCGCTCGCAGGATGCGCTGCTGGCTGAACTGCGTACTACTAAACAGGGGAAACCATGGCTATTGAAGGCGATTCTGCGACTGTTCCACTAAGTCCGGGGCATCGGCTGGATGGCCTGAATCATATTGCAGAGCTTAGGGCGAAAGTGTTCGGCTTGAATATAGAACCTGAACTGGAGCGTTTTATTAGCGATATGCGGGACCAGCGAGATATTAACCATAAACAGAATGAGCGTGCCTTAGCCGCCATATTCTTTATGGCTAAGATTCCGGCGGATCGTCATAACGTCAATATGAATGAGCTGACGACTGACGAAAAGCGGGAGCTGATAAAAGCAATGAACCATTTTCGTGCAGTGGTGAGCTTATTTCCAAAGCGGCTAACCATGCCGAATTAACCAGTAACAGAAATTAATGGCGTAAACCCGCCGGGCATTCTTTTGCCAAAATTCAGGAGAAACAACAATGCGAAATATAGAAACCCGTTCCAACAAAATCGGCCCGGATGATGCAGGTCTTAACCAGATACTGACAGAGGTCCGCATGGAAGAACGCCGTGCACGTGCTGCGGCAATGGCTGCCCGTCTTGATAGCCTGGCGTGTCACATCACATCGCGCCAGCTTAATCACGTTGAGGCGGCGGAGCTGCTGCGCGTTGCTGCGGAAAACATCCAGAACGAAGCGCAGGAGATCCACTGATGGCTGATTCTATGGACCTCGTACAGCAGCGCGTTGAAGAAGAACTCCAGCGGCACATCCACACCGCCCGCAGTAAAGCGCCGGGCGTTTCCCGTGTCTTGTGCATTGACTGCGACGCACCAATACCGCCTGCCCGCCGCCGCGCTATTCCTGGCGTGCAGTGCTGCATCACCTGTCAGGAAATCGCAGAGCTGAAAGGCAAACATTACAATGGTGGTGCTGTATGAGCACCATCCTGAAATGGGCGGGCAATAAAACCGCCGTCATGCATGAGCTGAAAAAGCACCTGCCTGCAGGCCCGCGACTGGTTGAACCTTTCGCGGGTTCCTGCGCTGTGATGATGGCGACAGAGTATCCTCATTATCTTGTTGCTGATGTGAATCCTGATTTAATTAATCTATACAGTGTCATTAAAGACGATGCTGACCATTTGATATCTATAGCTAAAGACCTGTTTGCTAAAAATAATTCAGCAGAATGCTATTACGATATTCGAAAAGAGTTTAATCATGGTCGTGATTGGCCCGCTGTTTGCCGCTCAGCTATGTTTATTTTTCTTAATCGTCATGGTTACCGTGGCTTATGTCGTTATAACCTTAAAGGTCATTTCAACGTCCCATACGGTAATTACAAAGCACCTTATTTCCCGGAAAGCGAAATCAGAGCATTTGCCGAAAAGGCAAAGCGTGCCACCTTCATTTGCGCCAGCTATGAGAAAACATTGGCAATGCTGCAGTCGGGGGATGTTATCTACTGCGATCCTCCGTATGACGGTACATTTTCCACTTACCACACTGACGGATTTACCGAGGATGATCAGTATCATCTGGCGTCTATCCTTGAGCGCCGGGCATCAGAAGGCCATCCGGTCATTGTTTCGAACAGCGACACTTCTCTGACTCGTTCCCTGTATCGAAATTTCACTCATGACCGCATTAACGTAAAGCGCAGCATCGGCGTTGCCGCGGGCGAAGGAAAAAGTGCTGACGAACTTATTGCTGTACTGAAGCCGGGAGTATGGGCTGGCTTTGATCTAGCTGGCGGACCTGATTGCTCTGTCGTGCATGAGGTGCGCGCGTGAGTCATCACGAAGTTGAAAAGCACGGCGGAGCAGAAGATTCCGCCGCTGCTTTTGCCTGGAATATACCTAACAAGGCGATTAACCCATATCTGGACCCGGCGGAAGTTGCGCCGGTGTCAGCGCTTTCAAACCTGATCGCTCTCTACGCCAGCGACAACGAGCAGGAGCAGCTGCGCCGTGAGGCGATGAGCGATGAGGTCTGGGAACGCTATTTCTACAATGAAGCCCGTGATCCTGTTCAGCGTGAAATGGAGCAGGACCGGCTGATTAGCCATGCCAAAATGGCGCGCGAGCAGCAGCGTTTTAATCCCGATCTGGTCATACTGGCTGACGTTAACGCCATGCCGTCCCATATCAGCAAGCCTCTGCTGGAGCGGATTAAATATTTCCATAGTCTGGGCAGAGCAAAAGCCTATTCCCGCTACCTGCGTGAAACCATCAGGCCGTGCCTTGAACGCCTGGAGCGCGTGCGTGCAAGCCAGGTTTCTGCGTCATTCCGGTTTATGGCGAGCCACGACGGGCTGGAGGGCCTGCTGGTTCTGCCGGAAATGAACCAGGATCAGGTTAAGCGGTTATCTACCCTAGTGGCGGCACACATGAGCATGTGTCTGGATGCTGCCTGCGGTGAGCTGCTTGCGGATGAAGACGTTACGCCGGAAGAGATCCGCCGGTCATGGGAAAGGGTGGCCGCTGAGGCCATGCGCCTTGATGTTATCCCGCCTGCCTTCGAGCGGCTGCGCCGTAAAAAGCACCGCCGTAACCCGGTACCATACGAACTTATTCCGGGTTCGCTTGCCCGTATGCTCTGTGCTGACTGGTGGTATCGCAAGCTGTGGCAGATGCGGTGTGAATGGCGGGAAGAACAGCTGCGCGCCGTCTGCCTGGTTAACAAAAAGGCGTCCCCGTATGTCAGCTATGAGGCCGTGATCCATAAACGCGAACAGCGCCGCAAATCGCTGGAGTTCTTCCGCTCGCATGAGCTGACCAATGAGCATGGCGATACGCTGGATATGGAAGACGTGGTAAACGCCAGTAGCAGCAATCCGACGCACCGTCGTAATGAAATGATGGCCTGCGTTAAGGGGCTGGAGTTAATCGCGGAAATGAGGGGTGACTGCGCGGTGTTCTATACCATCACCTGCCCGTCGCGCTTCCATGCCACCCTCAACAACGGCAGACCTAATCCGAAGTGGACAAGCGGCACTGTCCGGCAGAGCAGTGACTATCTGGTGCATACGTTCGCCGCTTTCCGCAAGGCGATGCACAAAGCCGGGCTGCGCTGGTATGGCGTCCGCGTTGCTGAGCCACACCATGACGGCACCGTGCACTGGCACCTGCTTTGCTTCATGCGCAAAAAAGACCGCAAGTCCATCACTGCGCTGCTGCGTAAATTTGCCATCCGTGAGGACCGCGAGGAGCTGGGAAATAATACCGGCCCGCGCTTTAAATCTGAGCTGATCAACCCGCACAAGGGGACGCCTACCAGCTACATCGCGAAGTACATCAGTAAGAACATCGACGGCCGCGGCCTGGGTAATGAAATCAGCAAAGAAACCGGCAGATCACTGCGGGACAATGCCGAACATGTCAATGCCTGGGCTTCGCTGCATCGCGTCCAGCAATTCCGCTTTTTCGGTATACCGGGCCGCCAGGCTTATCGCGAGCTGCGTTTGCTGGCAGGCCAGGCCGCGCGACAGCAGGCCGATAAAAAAGCAGGTGCGCCGGTACTGGATAACCCGCGTCTGGATGCCGTGCTGGCGGCAGCCGATGCCGGGTGTTTTGCCACCTACATCATGAAACAGGGCGGCGTACTGGTTCCGCGTAAACATCACCTGGTCCGCACGGCTTATGAACTCAATGACGAGCCATCAGCCTATGGCGATCACGGCATCCGTATTTATGGCATCTGGTCCCCGATTATTGAGGGCCGGATTTGCACGCATGCGATGAAGTGGAAAATGGTTCGTAAGGCCGTTGACGTTCAGGAGGCGCCAGCCGACCAGGGCGCTTGCGCCCCTTGGACTCGTGGCAATAACTGTCCCCCTGTGGAAAAAATGTACGAAAACGGGGCCGTAAGCGGACAGGATTTACCGGATATAGCGGGTATGGATGAACGGGAGCTGCAGGAATATCTCCATAGCATGAGCAAAAAGGAGCTGAGGGAGCTAAATGCACGGCTTCGCATGGTTAAGCCTAAGCGCCGGAAAGGGTACAGGCCGGATGTGGATAATCAGCAGCACCTGCAGCTGGAGTATGAACTTAAATCGAGAGGCTTTGATGGTTCGAAGGCGGAGATCGATCTGCTTTTGCGCGGTGGCAGTATTCCATCCGGTGCAGGTCTACGTGTCTTTTACCGGAACCAAAGGCTGCAGGAAGATGACAAATGGTGCCAGTGGTACTGATGGAGGGGCGCATTCCCCCCCCCCCTTTTTTCTGCTACATCGGACACATCTGATTGAATGATAAAAAGTATTTTACAACTTAAAAAACGTATTATACTGTATGTATATACAGTACTTGGTTGTCCGTATGTAGGGATGTGGCATTACATATCCTGTAGTGAGGATCGGAGGGAAAATGCAGGACTATCTTTTGGAGTCGTTGAAGCTCCAGCGTATTGATTTTTTTATCAAGCTTGTAGCGGCTAGTGAGTGCAGCGATGAAGAGAAGCGGCTTGCTATCCAGTGGGTCTCAGAGCTGACTGATGAATTAATGGCGAAAATCCGTAGCCATGAGTATAGCCGGTCAATGGATGTTTCCAGTTAGGGGGATGATCTCCATGCGTGTCGAAATAATGATTGATAAAGAGCAGAAAATTAGCCAGGCGACACTGGAAGCACTCGAAACCGAGCTTTACCGCAACCTGATCCCTTTATATCCCAAGACGGCGATCCGCATTCGCAAAGGCAGTGCCAACGGTATCGAGTTGACCGGCTTAAAACTTGATGAGGATAAGCAGCGGGTAATGGAAATTATGCAGCAGGTCTGGGAGGGCGACAGCTGGTTGCATTGATAGGCTTCGTTTGTAATGAGTCATGTTTTATGAATTCGATAGTGGACAGCTAGAGGGATAAATGATTAATAGATAGCTTAAACATAGTGATGGGCGTAAAATCGCGCGCATTTTATTGGCAACGGATCTGAACTCAATGGCGGATAAGGCTCAATCAGTAAGTATTGTGTATCAAGGCAAAGCTCTTGACGATCACAAGATGGATATTCTTTCGTTTGCGAAAAGTTTGCAGGGACTAGGTGAGGCTATCTACTCTGCAAATGAGATTGTAAACGGAGGGCGCGACATTGAAGTTAACGTTGACGCTGAATTAATTGCCGGTTCCTTTGGGTTTGACATTGAGGTGGTACAACATCTTGCTAACGCTAAAGATGTTGTACAAATTTTAGGCTTGTCAGCCATACCTTTAGCCGTTGGCGGTGCTACAGTTTTAGAGGTTCTTAAGAAACTTAACGGACGTAAGATCGACATAGTTGAGAAAGCTAACGGTAGTGACAACGTTAAGCTGAAAGTCGATGGGGAAGAGATTGTTTGCTCAGAAGATGTCGAAAAAATCGTAAATGCTCCAGAGATTCGTAAGGCTGTTGACGCGTTTGTCAGACAGCCTTTGTTACAAGATGGTATCGACAATTTTGTGGTAAAACAATCGCGTACCTCTAAGAAAGAAATTCTCAACATTCATAAGGGTGAGGCCGAGGAGTTCAAGTCTCCTAAAGTTCTTTTTGAAACCAAAGAAGAAGTTGACGAGTTTGAATCAACGGTGACTTTCATTTCGGCGCATACTGACAAAAAAAGTGGCTGGCGTGTTGAGTTTGGCGGTGAAAAACGCAATGTCAGAATGGAAGATGATGAGTTCATCAAGCTTGTTACTGGACCTGACGCCCCTAAAATTTTTGGCGAATTGTTTGCTGTGAAGATGAAGAAGATAGTGAAAGATTCTGGTGGCCAGGTAGACGAAAAGTTATCGATCATTAAAGTGGGTCGACACTTTGCCGCCAAAGACAGAAAAATCAAACCTGATGCGGATTGAAAATGTCTATAGATATTAGTGTGTTAGGATGGTTGGGGCTGCTTGTTGCAGCTCCAGCTATATTTGTAGGTGCTAGAGTGGCTATACGTAGCCTGCTCGATCGAGTTATTGTCGAAACAAAAGTTTCTATCACTTATACTGATGCAAACAAAAATGTCTATAAAACAAAGATTTATATAAACAATGACGATGAGTTAATAAAACTCATAGATGATATAGCAGAGAAAAATAAGCGTGAGAGGAAGGAGTCAGCCTCTCATGCCTGAACAAAAGAAAACAAGCGGTAAAGCAGTCGGTGTTACAGGTGGTGGCGGTGTAGGCCTTTTCCTAATAAAGCTAGCTAGCTTCATTACAGACCCAACATGGAAAGACCTTTACATTGCTTCAATACCGATGGTGTCTATTCTTCTGAGTGAAGTTTTCACTTTTGCATGGACGATTTACGCTGTTGATCCGCAAGAAATCAAACTGAAAAGAAGGTTAAAAGCCCTGAAGAAGCAAGCGGAAGCAGTTTTAAACGCGCCTTCGCCTCCTGTTTCTCCAGAAATGCGCGAGAAAGCGCAGGCTCGTTATGACGTGATCTGTGGAATTGAAATGGGAATTTACCCCCTATCAATAGTAAATACGTTAGATGGAAAAGCATCCCCTGCAGCGCAAACGCAGGACGTTGATTAGCCGTTTCCACTTTGCATGACTATGCTGCATGAATCCGCATGATCGTTTGAGGATCGTTTTTGCTGAGGCCCGCCAGGAATGGCGGGCTTTTGCTTATGTCATGCAGGTGCATGAAAACCACTACATAAAGCGGGCAGGCGTGGCGGGGATACGAGCGCGCGCAGAAGGGAAAAAAAGAAAACTTGCAGGCATAAACAGTTAGGTTTACAACTTTCATCTTAGATGATTTTGTAGAACACACTGTTGTGCACTAAAGAAGAAGGAGCGAGCTTGTGTCATACGATGCCATAGTTTTAGATACACAAACTATTGATAATTATCACTGGCGTTTTAACGAAGGTATGCTTTCACGAATGAAGCAGTTTTGTCATAGTCAAGTAGACTTTCTTATGCCTGACATCGTGAAAAATGAAGTGCAAAGTCATCTATCAAAAAAAATTAAAGAATCACAAGACGCATTGGATAAATCTCTTAAAGATGCACTTGCACATTTTTTGCTAACAGAAAAAGAAACAGAACCTGTTTACGATAGTGCTATTAAAATGGTCAGTGCTGATGCGTTGGCATCTTCGATTATAGATGAGTATTTGACAAATTGCGGTGCGGTCGAATTTAAGTGTAGTGATTTAACAACACTTGATGAAGTATTTGAGGCATATTTTAATTTAACTCCGCCCTTCGCTGATAGAAAGAAAAGGAAGGAGGAGTTTCCAGACGCTACAGTTTTATTTGCAATTGAGGCTTATGCTAAAAAATTTGATAAAAAAATTATAGTAATTTCAAGAGATCAAGGATGGATTGAATACTGTGGTGGCTCAGATTATGTAACCTGCATTCAGGATTTAGGCGAAGCATTAACGCATTTTCAACCTAAAACAGCCCCATATGAGTTTGCTCAGCGTTTAATGTTTGATATAGAGGCAGGAAAATCCAATACCCTATTGGACTCTATTAAAAGTGCAGTTATTAGCCGTTATGATGATGTGAGTTTTATGGCAGAGGCTGATTCCTACCTTAGTTTTGAGCCGGAGGCTAACTATTGTCATGTATCAGACGTTGAATTTGAACCTTTTATTAATGTTATAGATGTTAGTCAAGATTATGCGACTTTTGAGATTAAAGCCACAGTAACATATGATGCCGAGTGTGATTTTAATTTTTATCATTACGATTCCATAGATAAAGATAATGTTTACTTGGCTGCTACAACGGAGTCTACAGAAGTTAATGATAATACCAGTGTGATATTTACCATATTTAATGATTTCGAGAGGGATTATGATAGTATGGACGCTGAGGATGTAGAATTAACGTCGGTTATCAAATATGTTGATTTTGGCAGTATTGAACCACATTATGAGCCTGAACAAGATTAACATTTAAAGGCTGGCCCTTCGCCAGCCATTACTTTAGTTTAATCGAGACTATACCTTTCAAAGGTTATGACTTCATCATCTAGCCATTCATTCAGTTCCTGCAGTCTCTTCTGGAGAGGAATTAATTCATTACGGACAAAGACGAGACTGGCCTTTTCCACATCACCAAAGCCGCCGGTATTGTTGGGAATAATGCCCATCATCTGCGGCGGTACGCGGTGTGCGGCCATCATGTCATCGCGACTCACATTCTTGATGTTCAGAAACTCATCTTTCGCCGCGACCTCCGACAGCGGGATGATCTGGATGCCGTCCTTTTTACCGTTGGGCGAATACATAAACAGGTTGCGGAAGTTGCCCGGCCCTTTGGCGCTTTTCATGGCCTGGCGGATGTTGTTCACGTCCTCCTGATTCTGTGCCGCATCAGTCATGTACATGATGAACCCGGCGTGACTGCCGTTGATGTAATACTTACGGCGAAACAGCGTAGCTGACTCGTTGAGCAGTGTTGAAGGGATCGCGGAGAGGTAGCCGGGAAGCCCGTAGATTTCCTGGTTAATGTCCGGCTCCATCAGGTGAAAGATGCTACCGTTGGTGAACTCATAAGGCTGGGTGGTCATGCCGTACTGCACGAACCAGTAAGTATCAAGGTCAATCCCGCGCCGGGTGTACTTCGCCAGTGATGGCTCCAGTGACAGGACGCCGCCCAGCCTGTTCGTCCGTTTTTCCAGATAGGCATTACCGAACACAAGATAGTCCTGGACGAAACGGGCAAAAGCCTGCTGGCTGAGCAGGCGGTGGGGGATGTAGGTACTACTGAGAATGTCACGCTTAACGGCAATCGGTGAGCTATGATGTACAGCGGCGCGATAGGTCCGTGCCAGCCCGTCAAAGCTCACCGGCGGCTCATACCAGCGGTCCATTTGCACACATTCTACATAGTCCAGAAGTTCGCGGCGGTCCAGTACCGGAATGGGATCGCCAAAGCTGAACGCCTGGGTAGTCGCTGCATCATTGGGTTGTACGTCAGGTGGCATCACATCCTCTGCGGTATTCTCAGTCATTAAAAAATCTCCACAATGTTGCTGGTATTGGCGGCTTCGCCCTGCAGCGGTTCGTTAAACAGTGCGTGCATCGTTGCCCAGGCTAAATCTGCGTGGCTGGCTTCTTCGCTGCGGCTGGCTTCGTAGGTAGGGCGGTTTCCGCTGGCGGTGGTGGCGCGGCGGATAGCCATAAATGACTGCGCAATGTCGGTATGCCCGGCGTCAAACTCCAGACGGCGGTGGCTGATAATGTCGTATGCCTTGAGCACCAGGGCGTTTTTGACGTTGGGGTTATAGACAAACTCACGCACGGCAGGGAAAAAGCCTTTTACGTTTTCATACACACCGTGACCGACGCCGGTGGAGTCAATGCCGATGTAGGTCACGTTATACTGCTGAGTCAGTTTGCGGATGGCCTCTGCCTGGGCGCGGAAGTCCATTCCGCGCCACTGGTGACGCTCAAGGATGCGGAACTTACCGCCGGGCACCGTCGGCGGGGCAATGACTACGCAGCCAGCGCTGTCACCGTTCTGGGTACCTTTCGCCGGGTCATAGCCGATCCAGACTTCGCGCCAGCCGAACGGGCGCAGGGCCAGCGCCTGAAAGTCTTCCCAGACTTCCCAGCTGTCCACCATGCAGGCCTGCAGGTCAGCCAGTGGGAAAACGGAGGCGAGATCGTCGATGAACTCACACATCAGCAGGTTCTGGTACTCGTCGGGGCTGTACTCCAGGCGCAGCTGGTCGAGGTCGAACAGGTTGCAGCCACCGCGCACGGCGTCCTCCACCGTCACGATCTGTCTGAACTGACCGTCAGCGCAAAGCAGACCGGCTGCAAGGGCTGAGTGGGTCAGGTCGATATCAACGCGATCAGCTTTTGCCCGCCCGCGATTGAACAGGGCGCCGGACCAGAACGGGTAAGCGCTGTGCGTCAGGCTGGAAGGCGTGGAGAAATAGGTCTGGCGCCATTTCTTGTGCAGCGCCATGCCGGAGGCGACTTTACGTAGCTCCTGAAATTTCGGGATCCAGAAATACTCATCAAGATACAGGTTGCCGTGGTAGCTCTGCGCGGTACGGGCGTTGGTCCCGAGAAAATACAGCGTGGCGCCGTTTGGCAGCACCATGGGATCGCCTTTTAATTCCACATCGACTTCTTTGGCAAACTCGATGATGTACTGCTTAAAAACATGCGCCTGGGCTTTACTGGCTGACAGGAAAATCTGGTTTCGCCCTGTAATCAGGGCGTCCATCAGCGCTTCACGCGCGAAATAATACGTAGCGCCGATCTGGCGCGATTTAAGCACGTTGCGGATGCGGTGCTTAATTCCTGCTTCCCACCAGTGGCGCTGATATTCAAACATGCCGTTGCGGAAAATTTCTTCCAGCTTTTCGATCTGTTCGTCGCTGAACTGGTTTTTTTCAGGTTGTTTGCGGGGGCCGCGGTTGCGGTTTTGCACGTTGGGATTTAGGTCCGCCTCATTACCACCGTTGTTAAATTTACCGATGCGGGCGTGTCGTTCTGACTGGCGCGCCAGCAGGTCTATTTCTTTAAAGTCTTTCCCTTCCTTGTGCTCCTTCATGATGAGCTGGCAATAGCGGGCGGCAGTGGTGAGCTGCATCTGATCGAGTGGGCCGTATTCGCCCCACTTGTCACGCTTTTTCCAGCTGTGAACGGTTGCAACTTTTTCGCCCAGCATTTCAGCAATGCGGGCTACGCGGTATCCCTGAAAATACAGCAGTAATGCCTGCCTGCGGGGATCGAGGTCTGCGGGGGTCATCGTTTCCATGGCACAAACATACGGCCTTGCCTGGCGCCTTTCCCCGGCTGGCCTTTGTATGGTTTACCGCACAAGGTCCGCGCGTTGTTTCACCCCCTCCATCGCAGCAACCATAAGGCCTCACAGAGTTATTTGATGGAGTCGGTCATATGGCTGTAAAAGCAAAGCGCTTCCGCATCGGTGTGGAAGGGGCAACGACAGACGGGCGCAATATTGAGCGTGCCTGGCTGGAACAGATGGCGGCGAGCTATGACCCGCAGGTGTATACCGCGTTGATTAATCTGGAGCACATCAAGGGTTACACCCCTGATAGCCCTTTCCGCCGTTTCGGTACAGTGGATAAGCTGGAAACAGAGGAGATTGCAGACGGCCCGCTGAAAGGGAAACTGGCCCTGTATGCGTGGATCACCCCGTCAGAGGACCTGGTGGCATATACCCGTAATCTGCAAAAGCTGTTTACCTCGATGGAAGTCAATACCAGTTTTGCCGATACCGGCAAAGCCTACCTGGTTGGCCTGGCGGCGACGGATGATCCCGCAAGCCTCGGTACTGAAATGCTGCAGTTTAGCGCCAGTGCCAGAAGTAACCCCCTGGCAGGCCGCAAGCAAAACCCAGAAAACCTCTTTACCGCCGCAGAAGAAACGCTGATCGAGTGGGAAGAAGTCCAGGACGATAAACCCTCCCTGTTTTCCCGCGTTGCCGCGATGTTCACGAAAAAAGAACAGAACGATGAAGCGCGTTTTTCTGACGTGCATCTCGCGGTGGAGCTGATTGCTACTGAACAGCAAAACCTGAGCGAACGCACTGATCACTCCCTGTCTGCGCAGGATGCGCGCATTGCTGAGCTGGAAGCCTCCCTGCAGGAACAGCAGACCGCTTTTGCTGAACTGGAGCAGCGGCTGAGCCAGGAAGACAGCCGCAAAGATTATCGCCAGCGCGCGCCGGGCGGAAACGCACCGGCAGGCACACTGACCAATTGCTGATGGAGCATAAGAACCAATGAAAAAGAAAACCCGTTTTGCCTTTAACGCCTACCTGCAGCAGCTGGCACGCCTGAACAACGTGGAAGTGGAAGAACTTTCCAGTAAATTCACCGTTGAGCCGTCGGTACAGCAGACGCTGGAAGACCAGATCCAGCAGTCCGCTGCCTTTCTGACACTGATTAACATCACCCCGGTGGATGAGCAGTCAGGCCAGCTGCTGGGTCTGGGTGTCGGTAGCACAATTGCCGGTACCACGGATACCACCACCAAAGAGCGCGAACCAACTGACCCGACAGTAATGGCGGACGTGGAATACAAATGCGAACAGACCAACTTTGATACGGTGCTGACCTACGCAAAGCTGGACCTGTGGGCAAAATTCCAGGATTTCCAGGTACGGATCCGTAACGCCATCGTGAAGCGCCAGGCTCTGGACCGCATCATGATCGGGTTCAACGGCGTGAAGCGTGCCAAAACCTCTGACCGCGAAGCCAACCCGATGCTGCAGGATGTAAATAAGGGCTGGCTGCAAAAAATCCGCGAAGATGCGCCGGATCATGTCATGGGCAGCGAAACCAAAGAAGGCGTGACCACCAAAGGCGCCGTGAAGGTTGGTAAGGGTGGCGATTATGCCAACCTGGATGCCGTGGTGATGGATGCGGTCAACGAGCTTATCGACCCGGTGTATCAGGATGATGATGATCTGGTGGTGGTCTGTGGCCGTGAGCTGCTGTCTGACAAGTATTTCCCGCTGGTTAACAAAGACCAGGAGAACACGGAGAAGCTGGCCGCTGATCTGATCATCAGCCAGAAACGCATGGGGGGCCTGCAGGCTGTACGCGCGCCGTATTTCCCTGCGAATGCACTGCTGATCACCCGCCTGGATAACCTGTCAATTTACTGGCAGGAAGATACCCGCCGTCGTTCTGTTATCGATAACCCGAAACGTGACCGGATCGAGAATTTCGAGTCCGTCAATGAAGCGTATGTGGTTGAGGATTACCGCTGCGCGGCGCTGGTCGAAAACATCCAGATGGGGGATTTCAGCGCGCCAGCTGTACCGGAAGGCGAGGGGGCGTAACGCATGAGCCTGAGTCCCGCACGGCAGCACCGCCTGCGCGTCCAGGCTGAACAGACCGCCCGACAGGGCGGCAATGTTCGCCACGCGACGGGGTATGACCTGATGCTGATGCAGCTGGCGGAGGACCGCCACCGCCTGAAAGGTATCCAGTCCACCGTGAAGAAAGCCCAAATCAAAGTGGAGCTGCTGCCCCGTTATTCCGCCTGGGTGGAGGGGGTGCTGGCTGCTGATGGTGCCCGGCAGGATGACGTGGTGATGTTTGTGATGCTCTGGCGTATCGATGCCGGTGATTATGCCGGTGCGCTGGATGCAGGGCGTCATGCGCTGCGGCACGGATGGGTTATGCCCATCGGAAACCGTAACGTCCAGACGGTGCTGGCAGAGGAAATGGCAGACGCTGCGCAGGCCGCCCTGCTGGCAGGTGAATCTTTCGATGCCGGGTTGTTACTGCAGACACTGGAGCTGACAGACGGCCAGGATATGCCAGACCAGTCACGGGCACGCCTGCATAAAGCGATTGGCGCTGTACTGACCGAAACCAGCCCGGCCTCCGCCTTGAATCACATCAATCATGCGCTGCAGCTTGATCCACGCTGTGGCGTCAAAAAAGAAAAACAGCAGCTGGAGCGCAGATTGCGCAATGACAGCCGTTAACGGAACGTGCCCCGCGCACGGGCGGCACGGGGTGGCGAAAGGCTTTTGCCACATCAAAACCCCGTCCACCGCCCACTATTTCAGGAGAAAGCCCGCATGAAGTTTGTTGCGCCTGAGCAGGCGCCGGAACAGGCGGAAATTATCAAAAATACGCCGTTCTGGCCCGATGTTGATTTATCAGAGTTTCGCAGCGTGATGCGGACGGATGGCACGGTGACGTCACCCCGTCTCGGACAACTCATCCGGTCTGCGATGTCAGAGGTCAATGCGGAGCTGTACGACTTCCGCAAGCGCCAGCAGGCGCTGGGATTTATGACGCTGGCCGATGTACCGGCGGACTTGCTGGACGGTAAAAGCGAACGCATTCACCACTACCACAACGCCGTTTATTGCTGGGCACGTGCGCAGGTGAATGAGCGTTACCAGGACTACGACGCCACGGCCTCCGGTGTGAAAAGGGGGGATGAGCTGGCGGAGGCCAGCGGCGATCTGTGGCGTGATGCGCGCTGGGCAATTAGTCGGGTGCAGGATGCGCCTCACTGTACGGTGGAGCTGATCTGATGAAAGTGCGTGCGTACCAGGGTGACACGGTGGACGCGCTTTGCTGGCGTCATTACGGACGCACGCAGGGCGTCACGGAGCAGGTACTGCAGGCAAATCCGGGGCTGGCTGAGCACGGCCCGTTCTTACCACACGGGCTGCAGGTGGAGCTGCCGGATATTGCCACCACTTCCACGGTGCAGACCGTCCAGTTATGGGACTGAAATATGACGCTTGAACGGATCAGCGCCTTCATCACGTACTGCATCGCTGTACTGCTGGCATGGATGGGAGATTTATCGCTTAAGGATGTGTCGACTGTGGGCGGTGTGTTGATTGGCGTGCTGATGCTGGCCATCAACTGGTACTACAAACACAAAACCTACCAGCTGCTGCGCGGCGGAAAAATTACACAGGGGGAATATGAATCCTTCAACCGTTAAACGCTGCCTGGTAGGGGCGGTGCTGGCGATTGCCGCCACCCTGCCGGGCTTTCAGCAACTTCATACCTCAGTGGAAGGGTTGAAGCTGATAGCCGATTACGAGGGCTGCCGCCTGCAGCCGTATCAGTGTGATGCGGGGGTGTGGACCGATGGCATTGGCAATACGTCCGGCGTGGTGCCGGGTAAGACCATCACGGAACGGCAGGCCGCCGGGAGTTTCATCACCAACATTTTAAGGGTGGAGAAGGCGCTGGATCGCTGTGTCCTGGTGAGCGTACCGCAGAACGTCTATGACGCGCTGGTATCGCTGGCCTTCAACGTGGGAACCGGCAATGCCTGCGGTTCAACCATGGTGAAGTTTATCAATCAGAAGCGCTGGCGCGATGCCTGCTATCAGTTGCCGCGCTGGGTATACGTCAAAGGCGTATTTAATCCGGGGCTGGACAACCGACGCGCGCGGGAGCTGTTCTGGTGCTTAAAAGGAGCGTAACGAAATGAAAAAGAAACTGATCGGTGGGTTATTTTCGGTGCTGTACACGGCGCTGATGATTTTTAGTCTCTTTGTTCCAAACAGTATTGTTCCGGCACTGATTACAGCCTTGACCTGGGTAGCCTGCCTGCTGAGCTGGGGAGCAGTGCTACTTTGCATGGCTGGGTGGTATGCGGGCGGCACACATCGGGGAGAGGCAAAGCAGGCGCTGACGCGCTTTTTCAGTACGCCAGGAAACCAGGTGATCAGATGGGCAAGTGTTCACTGCTTGTGATTTTTCTCACCTTTACGGGCCACGTTGTCACCCTGGTATTTTATCTGCTGACGCTGGTCGCGCTTAAGGTTCTGCGTGCGCAGATTATTGATGCGGAGCCGGTGACGTTATGACGAAGGCGCTGGCGGTAATTCTGGCGCTGGTAGTGCTGGCGCTTGGCTGGCAGTCATGGCGGATGAAGGAGGCCAGCCAGACCATCGAGCAGCAAGGGCGGGATCTGAAAACGACAGGCGAAAAACTGGCAAAAACGAACAGCCAGCTGATCGCCTTGTCCATCCTGTCCGAAACCAATAACCGGGAACAGGCAAGGCTTCACGCGGCGGCAGAAAGTACAAACGCGCTGCTGCGAAGCCGTCAGCACAGAATTGAGGAGTTAAAACGTGAAAATGAAGATTTACGCCGCTGGGCTGACACTCTTCTGCCTGCTGACATTATCAGGATGCGCGAACGTCCAGCCCTCGCCGGAGGTGCTGCTTACCGTGAATGGTTGTCCCAGAGTGACGCAGTGCCGCCTGGAAAAGTCGGCGGCACGCACTAACGGTGATCTGCTGACCGCGCTGGATGAAGCAGAGGCGGCCTGGGCGGTCTGCGCCGACAAAGTGGACACGATAATTTCCTGTCAGGAGCGAAACAGTGAACAAACCTCAGTCCTTACGCCGCGCCCTGAATAACGCGGTGCCATATGTCCGTAATAACCCGGATAAGCTGCATTTGTTCGTTGATAACGGATCGGTGGTGGCAACCGGGGCAGCGTCACTTTCATGGGAATATCGTTACACCCTGAATGTGGTGATTGTGGATTTCAGCGGCGATCAGGGGTTATTGATGGCACCGGTGGTGGCCTGGTTAAGGGAAAATCAGCCGGATGCCATTCATAACCCGGAACTGCGGGAAAAGTTGCTTTCCTTTGAAGTCGATATTTTGCGCAATGATATCTGTGATATCAGCCTGAACCTGCAACTGACAGAGCGTGTGATAATCAGCGCTGACGGTGACGTGTCCAGCGTCGAAGCGGTGCCAGAACCGGACGAACCGGACGAAATGTGGGCGGTGAGCCGTGGCTGAGCTGCAGGAAGTTGACGCCTGGTTAGATGCGCTCTTGGCGGGTCTGGAGCCTGCCGCACGTAAGCGCATGATGCGGGATCTGGCGCAGCAGCTGCGCCGCAGCCAGCAGAAAAATATCAGGATGCAGCGCAACCCCGACGGGACGACTTACGAGCCGCGTCGCGTGAGGGCCAGAACGAAACAGGGCCGCATCCGTCGGCAGATGTTTGCAAAACTCCGCACCACAAAATACCTGAAAGCCCTCGCCAGCCAGGACGCAGCAAGTGTCGAGTTTGAGAGCCGGGTGCAGCGCATAGCCCGCGTGCATCACTATGGCCTGCGTGATCGGGTCAGCAGGAAAGGGATGGAGGTGCGCTATGCAAAACGCCGTTTATTAGGTATGAACCATGAAACTGATATGTTAATTCAAGGAAAATTATTTGAGTATTTATCAGACCCTAGTTGACTTTTATGGATATTACATGGGGCCGGATTTTGATTCATTTTTTTCTTTCTCCTTTCTTTCGTTCTCCTCTTTCTCTTTGTCAATGTCTCTATCTTGTTTCATTTTTCTTGATGACCAATATAAAATAGGGATGCTAATTATTAAAAGAAGAATTGCTAAAGATTTCTCTTGCCCCCATGCGCTCGGTGAACTATCTGAAAGAATCAAAAGAATGGCGGATGCAATTCCTAGCATAATTGGTTCAACAGCTTCATCAGGGCCTTTAGTTACAAGCATGTATGCCAACTGGAATCCACAGGAGAGAGCCAGAGCATTGGCAACGAAAACAAGCGATTTAATTTTTAATAGATTGCTGGCAATACCATAATCTTTATAGAAAATTAGTGGCTCATTTAAAGTGGGGATATCTAATCGAATTGGTTGTTCTAGAAAAGATAAAGTTTGTAACACCTCAAAAAAACCTTTGGCTAAAAGCAAGAAGGTTAATGTTACAAATATCCATTTCTGGATTCGCATTTGAAATCTTTCAGCCAATTTCTCAACTTCATTTTCATCTTTTGATATGACGAAAATGGTAATAATCTCGGTGATGGGATTCAATAAATTACGAGGATGCCACTTTGCGGTATTTACTGGCTTGTCTGGATGTTTTTCTGATTGCTCTTGTTTAGACATTTTTTTAACTCATCTATTTATTTGGAAAACATAGCATTGTGTCAATGTTCATACAATTTGGAATGAGCGATTTTATCGCTTAAGACGTGGAAGAATCTACCATATGAACGCACAACTAACCGAAATCATGCGCCTTATCACCAATCTGATCCGCACCGGCATTGTGACCGAAGTGGATCGAGACGGCTGGCTGTGCCGGGTGAAAACAGGCGACCTCGAAACCAACTGGATTAACTGGCTGACCTACCGTGCAGGTAAATCACGCACCTGGTGGTGCCCGTCTCCAGGGGAGCAGGTGGTGCTGTTCAGCCTGGGCGGCAATCTGGATACAGCCTTTGCGCTTCCGGCCATCTACTCCAACGCCTGCCCGCCGCCGTCAGACTCTGAAAGTGCGGACGTGACTGCATACGAGGATGGTGGCTGGTTCGAATACGACCCCGCCACCGGGCGCTGGATTATTCGCGGCGTGAAAAGCGTGCTGATTGAGTCTTCGCAGGTTGTCTCCTGCAAAACCGGTGAGTTTGTGATCGAGGCTGACACCACCCGTATCAACAGCAATGTGATCCTGAATGGCGATGTGACCCACGGCGGGGGCGCGATGACGTCAAACGGCGTCGTTGCTGATAAGCATAAACACCCTGGCGACAGTGGCGGAACGACGGGAGGTCCATTTTGACGCTCTATATCGGGATGAGCCGCGATACCGGCAGAGCCATAACGGAAACTGACCACCTGCGCCAGTCAGTGCGTGACATTTTGCTGACCCCGCAAGGGAGCCGGCTTGCGCGCCGGGAGTATGGTTCCCTGCTTTCAGCGCTCATTGACCAGCCGCAAAACCCGGCGCTGCGCCTGCAGATCATGGCTGCGGTGTATGTGGCGCTGCGGCGCTGGGAGCCGCGGCTGCAGCTGGACACCATCACGGTTAACAGCAGCAGCATGGATGGCGCAATGGTTATTGAGCTGGCAGGCCAGCGTAATGACGGCGTGCCCGTGTCCCTTTCCGTATCGACAGGAGCAGACAATGGCCGTTATTGACCTTTCCCAGCTACCGCCGCCGCAAATTGTGGATGTGCCGGATTTTGAAACCCTGCTGTCTGAGCGCAAGGCTGAATTTGTCGCGTTATTTCCGGCAGAAGAGCAGGAGGCCGTGGCCCGCACCTTAGCGCTTGAATCTGAGCCGGTGGTGAAAATGCTGCAGGAGAATGTGTACCGGGAGTTGCTGCTGCGCCAGCGGATTAACGAGGCGGCGAAAGCCGTGATGGTGGCATATTCCGGCGGGGATGACCTGGACAATTTAGGCGCGAATAACAACGTACTGCGCCGGGTGATTACGGCTGCGGACGACACCACAACGCCGCCCACGGAGGCGGTAATGGAATCTGACGCGGATTATCGCCAGCGCATCCCGGCGGCCTTTGAGGGGATGAGCGTTGCCGGGCCAGTCGGTGCTTATGAATATCACGCGCTTAGCTCGGATGGTCGGGTGGCGGACGCGTCGGCGTTCAGCCCGTCACCGGCGGAAGTTGTGGTGACTATTCTGGCCCGCGACGGCGATGGTACTGCGCCGGAAGACTTACTGCAGGTTGTCGGTGAGGCTCTGAATGATGAGGCTGTGCGACCGGTGGCGGATCGGGTGAGTGTCCGATCTGCTGAGATTGTTCCATATGAAATTGATGCGGTTCTTTATGTCTATCCCGGCCCGGCAAAAGAACCCATCCTGGCGGCCGCGAAAGCGCAGGGTGCAGCATACATCAACGAGCAGCGTCGCCTGGGGCGTGATGTGCGGCTGTCCGCGATCTATGCCGCGTTGCATGTTCAGGGTGTCCAGCGCGTCGAACTGATGAAGCCCCTGGCGGACATGGTGTTAGATAAAACGCAGGCATCATATTGCACCGATTTTAAAGCGGTAATTGGTGGCTCTGATGACTAGCAGCCTGTTACCGCCGGGTTCGTCCGCGCTGGAGCGCAGGCTGGCGCAGGCCTGTTCTGGCATTAGTGATTTAAACGTGCCGCTGCGTGATCTGTGGAACCCGTGGAAATGCCCGGCAAAGTTTCTGCCGTATCTGGCCTGGGCTTTCTCCGTTGACAGATGGGAGGAAACCTGGACAGAAACAGCTAAGCGGCAGGCGGTCAGCGATGCTTTCTGGATCCATCAGCGCAAAGGAACGGTGGCGGCAGTTAAGCGGGTGATTGAGGGGCTGGGTTACTCAATGACTCTTGAGGAGTGGTGGAAAGTAGCCGACCCAGCAGGGACGTTTCGGCTTGAGATCGATTTGAATGAAATCGGCATCACGGAGCCGATGATTTACGAGCTTGAGCGGATTATTGGCGATGCGAAGCCAGTCAGCAGGCATATATCGCAACTTACTTTATCCACATCAGTAAGGGGGACCGCATGCACCGGTTTAACGCTGTTTGATGGAGAAGAAATTACGGTTTATCCGCCAGACTATAAACCAGATGACGGCATTTTTTATAACGGCATGACGCAATTTAGCGGTAATTATTATTTTTCAGGTGAGCAATAATGACAAACATCATTGAACAATCGGTATGGGAAGGCAGCATTCACCTGTTATCGCGTGCTGAAAAAGTGGAAGGCGGTCTGACAGGTTCCGCAAATATTCAGGCTAAACAACTGGCAAACCGTACCCGTTATCTGATGGACAGCATGGATGTGATTAAAACAGGTGAGTCCCCGTACTGGTCAGAGGATGCCGCAATATCTGCTATTCAGCAGGGAATTATCCCGGAGGGTGCATTATTCTCAGTCAGGAGTCAGAACGGGCTGACGTGGGTGGATGAATATCGAAATGTGAATGGCGTCCCGGTTGCTACTGGCAAATCCCTGCCTGATGCCTCCGCTATTATTCCGTTCGTGGTGCCAAATGAAGCCGACCCGACAGGAACGATTACCGGGCTGTCATTGACGCGCGGCGGGCAATATTTCATCGTGCGCCATGATGATGACGAATATCCGATAGCGTATTACCTGAATAATAACGGCGTGGCCAAAATCGTAGACCGGGTGCCAGGAGCATCAACGGTTAATCAGATACATCGTGATATCAGAAAGGCTAATTTTTATTCGTCAGGAAATAACCTTTTTAACAAAGATACAGTAATCTCTGGGTATTATTTATTTGAAGGTTCTGGCGAGCCGCGAGTAAACCCTGATTATTGTTATTCGGACTATATTGGCGTGAAAGCTGGGGGCGTGTACTGCTCTGATAAAAGGATTCGTATCGTTACGTATTACGATAAAAATTACAATTATATCAGCGATGTAATCAATGTATATTCGTTTACCACACCAGATAACGCCGCGTGGGTGCGACTGTCTGTGTCGCTTCCCCTCATTGACACTTTTCAGCTGTCGTTTGGTGCCGGAGTGCTTCCTTACGAACGTTATCAGATGGTGCTGCCGCAGAATGTTCAAACTGCCAGGATGAATGTTATTGAAGCTCTGGACTTTACACCGGGAAAAAACCTTTTTGATCCGGCTGCTGTGATGAACGGTGTTCACCTATCCTCTATCGGGACAATATTTACTGATGGTGATTACACCACGTCGGTTTCTGCTTATATTGCTGTTTCGCCAGAGGGTAGTATTTGCATTAATCAGCAGTTTAAAGCAGCTGCCTGGTATGATGAAAATGGTGTATTTATCAGCAGACAGTATGATGAATCATTTTTGGCAAAACCTATCGGCGCCTTAGTCATCCCGGAAAATGCCGCATTTTTACGCGTTGAGGTGCCGACGGCGGTCGTCACAGCAACAATGGTTGAACGTGGCGAGGTGGCGACGGAGTTTGAGCCATTTTGTCTGGTATCACCTGATGAATACGCTGGCCGAAAGGTGAAGTTTGGGCGGGGGGGGCAGAATGAAAACTCATTGCTTTTCGGTGCTGGAGTTAACCTGTTTAATAAAAATAAAGTAAGCGCTGGATATATTAACGAGTATGGCTCTGTATACCCGATTCAGGGATCGTCAGGCGCGGAGTATGTCTATTCGGAATATATTCCCGTGAAAGAGGGAGTGAAATATAAATCAAACCTCCAGATGCGGTTTGTTGAGTTTTCAGACGCAGATAAAAAATTTTTATCGACCATAGTCAGGGTGACAGGTTTTACCACACCTGTCGGTGCGAAGTATGTGCGCGTTACGGTGCTGAAAAGCAATGCGCCGTCAATGTCTCTGGTTGAAGGTGAGCGCCTGGGTCAACAAGATGAATATGTTCACCTGATAGCCCCAAAAGCTAAAGACGGTACGCCTGTACGTATACCGGGGGAAATGGTCCTTGCGAATGAACTCGATATTGATTTTGTACAGCATGGCCTGCTGGTATCAGGGAAAAACCTTTTCAATAAATATACCAGGAAGTCAGGGTATATTGATGAGGGTGGAGTAATCCGTGAGCCTGATGATCGTTATGATTATTCAGATTTCATTGCTGTTACTCCGGGTAATACTTATGCCTTAAACCCCGGAGCCAGATTTGTCACGCTATATGCGAAAGATAAAGCGTTTATCAGGACTGTGGCTGATGCCAGTCAGAATATTAAATCAATTACGCCGGACGCCGATTGTTATTTTGTCCGGGTAACAGTCAGCGTGGCCTTTAGTGACACGTTCCAGATGGAGGAAGGTACCGCATCGACGGCTTACGAGCCGTTTGCTTATTCGTTACTTTCCGCTATGCCCGATGGCACGCCGGTAGCCGGTGGAGGAAGCCAGCCGGAGCCGCAGCCGGAAACGGTGATTGTCCCGGATGTTTACGGGATGGAGCGACTGCGTGAAACCCGTATGCGAATGACTAAAATGACCTTCGCCCAGGCGGTTCGGCTGGTCGTGGCGATGCTGGGCGATAGCTACACCAGAACGTCAGCGCGTTATGTGCTGAAAGTGGCGCAGATATTATGGCGCTATTTCAACAATGCAGGCACGGCCGCCATAGTGCCACCCATCGGGTACGGCTGGCGCTCGTTTGGTTTTGACCCTAACGGCGATAACACTGATGTTATCGGGACGAAGGTCAACCGCAGCGGCTTCACCTGCGCTTATAACACCGGCCACGGCCCGGATATTTCGTCAGTGACGGCAGCGGCCAGCGGCGCGACGATTTCATATAGCCAGGATTTTTCGCAGGGATTTGATTCGTTCCTGTTCGCGGAGGGTGGTTCAGGTGTGATTCAGTATCAGGCTACGGGGGGAGAGCCGGTCACAATTGACCTTTCGACCTATCCGGCCGGGATGCAGATTTTTCCGCTCGCGCTTCCGATTACCGGAAACGGTACTGTGACGTATACGGTCATCACCGCGCCGGTAACGCTTTACGGCGTCAACATCCTCAATAAAACCGCATCGGGTGTGCTTATCCACAAAATGGGCGGTAGCGGTTCGAACTCCCGTCACTGGGTGACGGCGATGGATGCACGCTGGCTTGCGGCATTTGAAAGTCTTGGGGCGGATCTGGTTACCATCATGCTGGGTACGAATGACCAGGGGGCGAAGCTGTCTGCATCGACGTTCAGGGATAACATTCTGACGATGATTGATAACGTCCGTTCAGTTCGCCCCACGGCCGATATTTTGCTGATTTGCCCGGCGGAAAATAACCGCGACGGCGGGAACAGTATTCCCATGACCACTTACGCAGAGGTGATGTACAAAATCGCACGTGATGACAGGGATGTGGCGTTTTTAAATATGCAGGCGTCATTTGGTGAAAGTCATGAGGATTATGCCGCCGGTTCAGCGAGACCGTGGATGATTGGCGACGGGCTTCACCCTGACCCGAATACCGGCGGTTACGCGATTGCCGGTGCGATTACCCGCGCGATCGGTCTGCCAGTCATTTAAGCCAGGGGGAGAGTATGGAAAAAGTATATCAGGCCATTCTGACCGAAAAAGGCCGCGACAAACTGGCGGCTGCGGCTATCACTGGTGAACAGGTCGGGTTTACCATGATGGGTGTGGGGGATGGTGGCGGGCAATCTGCTGTGCCATTCTCCGCGCAGGACTCGCTGATTAACGAGCTATACCGCGCATCATTAAACCGGCTGGTCATCGCTGACCAGGCCGCAAATGTGATCCGTGCTGAAATGGTCATGCAGCCGCAGGTCGGCGGGTTCTGGTTGCGGGAAGCCGGATTATACGATGATGCAGGCGACTGTCTGGCAGTAGCGAACCTGCCGCCCTCTTATAAACCGATGCTTGCGGAGGGCGCGGGCCGGTTGCAGGCAATCAATCTGTGGATAGCGGTCAGCAATACCGCCGATGTGCAGTTAATGACTGACCCGACAGTGATGATTGCCAGCGTGGATGAGGTGGAACGCGCAAAAAATGAGGCAAAAGATTATACCGATGAGGTGTTAGGCGACCTCGATACGAACATTAAGCAGATTATTGCCGAAGCCGTCAAAACGGCGGTAAGCGATGCCTGGGAGCTGGATAATCCAGTCGGCACCACGCGATTTTTTAATCAGAATATTAACCCTAATGAGCGCTGGCCGTGGTCGCAATGGGTATACACCGGTGAAAATAAAACGATCCGGGTGGCAAAAGCAGACGGCTCAAACGTAGGGAACTCCGGCGGCAGCGATACTGTCACAATCCAGCAGGCTAACCTGCCAGCTGTGCAGGTTAATGTCAGTGGCGAAACCAGTGAACTCCCCGGGCAGGAACTGATCACCAGGGAGGCGGGACGGCATAAACACAAAGGCGGAATGCTCGCCCCGGGTGATGTCTGGGATGATAATTACATCGTCGGTTCGGATAACGACAGCCGCCGCACACGAAATTATACGGATGAGGTGGCCGATCATAGCCATATTGTGGACTTGCCAGCCCACAAACACACGACCACTGGCAAAACCGATAACCTCGGTGAAGGGAAATCAATCAGCGTGGTTGAAGCTCACACGCTGCTGATGTGCTGGAGCCGCGTTGCCTGAATCGCCAGTAAAATCACTGACCTAATCAGCCCCGGAATGGGGCTTTTTTCTGTCTGCGGTTGTGCCATTGACGGTACAACGGTCATCAACGGCTTGCGGTGAATGATTTCCCTACCATGGGTAAACCCCTAAACAGGAGATTCATTCATGGCGCAAGACTATCACCATGGCGTGCGTGTTGTTGAAGTTAACGACGGCACCCGCTCTATCACGACGGTGAGCACGGCGATTGTAGGCATGGTATGCACCGGCGATGATGCCGATGCCTCCGTGTTCCCGCTCAATAAGCCGGTTCTGCTTACCGATGTACTGACCGCCAGCGGCAAAGCAGGCGAGTCCGGCACGCTGGCCCGCTCACTGGATGCCATCGCAGACCAGGCAAAACCTGTCACCGTTGTGGTGCGTGTTGCCCAGGGCGAAACCGAAGCGGAAACCACCTCCAATATTATCGGCGGTGTAACCGCTGACGGTAAGAAAACGGGCATCAAAGCGCTGCTTTCGGCGCAGTCGCAGCTGGGCGTGAAGCCGCGCATTCTTGGCGTGCCGGGCCATGACACGCAGGCTGTTTCCACTGAACTGTTAAGCGTGGCGCAGAGCCTGCGCGGCTTTGCGTACCTGTCTGCCTACGGTTGTAAAACCGTGGAAGAAGCGATTGCCTACCGCGAAAATTTCAGTCAGCGAGAAGGGATGTTGATCTGGCCTGATTTCATCAACTTTGACACGGTGCTGCAGGCGGATGCGACCGCTTACGCCACTGCCCGCGCGCTGGGTCTGCGTGCGAAAATCGACGAGCAGACCGGCTGGCACAAAACCCTTTCTAACGTGGGCGTCAACGGCGTAACCGGCTTGTCTGCGGATGTGTTCTGGGATCTGCAGGACCCGGCAACCGATGCCGGACTGCTGAACCAGAACGACGTCACCACCTTGATCCGCAAGGATGGTTTCCGCTTCTGGGGTTCCCGCTGCCTCAGCGATGACCCGTTATTCCAGTTTGAAAACTATACCCGTACCGCGCAGGTGCTGGCAGACACCATGGCGGAGGCGCATATGTGGGCGGTGGACATGCCGCTTAACCCTTCGCTGGCTCGCGACATTATCGAAGGTATCCGCGCCAAAATGCGCAGCCTGGTAAATCAGGGCTACCTCATCGGCGGAGATTGCTGGATTGATGACAGTGTGAATGACAAAGACACGCTGAAAGCCGGGAAACTCTGGATCGACTACGACTATACGCCAGTGCCGCCACTGGAAAACCTGATGCTGCGCCAGCGCATCACTGACCGTTACCTGGTGGATTTCACCACCCGCGTAAGCGCATAAGGGGGACCCATGGCCTTACCACGCAAGTTAAAACACCTGAATATTTTTAACGCCGGTAACAACTGGATGGGCATTGCTGAATCCGTCACCCTGCCGAAATTCACCCGCAAGCTGGAAAACTACCGCGGCGGCGGTATGCCCGGTTCAGTCGGTATTGATCTGGGGCTGGATGATGGCGCGCTGGATACGGAAATGACCATCGGCGGTACGGAGGCGCTTCTGTTTAAACAGATGGGCAAAGCCACGGTGGACGGCGTGCAGCTGCGCTTTACCGGGTCTATTCAGCGCGACGACACCGGCGAAGTGCAGGCCGTTGAGCTGGTCGTCCGTGGGCGCCACAAAGAGGTGGATTCCGGCGAGTGGAAAACCGGCGAGAGCAATTCCACCAAAGTCAGCAGCGTTAACTGTTACGCGAAGCTGACCATTAACGGTGAAGTGCTCTATGAGGTCGATGCGATCAACATGATTGAAGTTGTTGATGGTGTTGACCTGATGGAAGAACACCGTAACGCCATCGGTCTGTAATTTTTTCCTGGCGCGCGAGGTCGCGCCAGCCAACCCATAACAGGAAAAGAGCATGAGTGAGAAAACAGAAGCAACGGTGAAACTGGATAGCCCGATTAAGCGCGGTGATACCACGATTACGGAAATTGTGCTGCGTAAGCCGCAATCCGGCGCGCTGCGCGGTACGCGACTGCAGGCGGTGATGGAAATGGACGTGGCCTCTATGATGACCGTGATCCCCCGCATCTCCACACCAACGCTGACCCCGCAGGAAATGGCGGACCTCGACCCGGCAGACCTGGCCGCGATGTCTGTCGAGGTGGTCCTTTTTTTGTTGCCGAAGTCGGCACTTGCCGATTTGCCGACAGCCTGACGGTAGATGACCTGGTGGCGGATATCGCCACGATCTTTCACTGGCCGCCGTCCGTCACTGACGTTATGCCGCTGACGGAAGTGCTGGAGTGGCGGCACAGAGCGATAATACGTAGCGGGGCCAGCGATGAGTGATAAAAACCTGCGCCTGCAGGTGGTTCTGAATGCGGTTGATAAACTCACCCGCCCTTTAAAAAATGCGCTGGCTGGCTCGAAGGAGCTGGCCTCCGGCATCCGGCAGACCCGTGATCAGCTTAAACGGCTTAACGACGCGGGGAGCCAGTTAAAATCTTTTGATCAACTCTCACAGAGCCTGAACCGGACCAGCAACGAGCTGGACCAGGCGCGGCTGCGTGCGCAGATGATGACGCGCGAGCTGGCAGCGCTAGAATCCCCCACGAAAAAACAGACGCAGGCGCTTGAGGCGCAATGGCGCGCCGTATCACGCCTGGAACAAAAGCAGCAGCAGGAAACGCGGCAGATGGCTGCAGCCAGGGCGGAGCTGTACCGCCTCGGCATCTCTGCGGGCGGTGGCGCCCGTGAAACGGCCAGAATTACCCGCGAAACGGATCGCTATAACCAGCAGCTGGCAGAGCAGGAGCGGCGCTTGCGGGACGTGGGCGAGCGCCAGCGCAAGCTGAATGCGATCAGGGCCAAAGCTGACAAGATGCGCGACGTGCGTAACAGCCTGGCGGGGAACGGGGCCGGGATGATGGCGGCCGGGGTGACAACGGGCGCGACCTTGCTGGCGCCCATTCGCGCCTACTCGGAATCAGAGAACGCCGCTAACCAGCTGGCAGGCTCAATGATGGGACCGGGCGGAAAGGTGGCGCCTGAGTTCGTGAAACTAAACAAACTGGCAATAGCCCTGGGTGACCGGCTGCCCGGCACCACGGCAGACTTTCAGAACATGATGACCATGTTACGCCGTCAGGGGATGTCAGCGCAGGTTATCCTGGGCGGGCTGGGTGAGTCGGCGGCTTACCTTGGCGTGCAGCTGCAAATGGCGCCGACGGAGGCGGCAGAGTTTGCCGCGAAACTGCAGGACGCCACGCAGACCACCGAAAAAGACATGATGAGCCTGATGGACGTGATCCAGCGAGGTTATTACGCGGGCGTTGACCCGGGGAACATGCTGCAGGGTTTTGCAAATATCAGCAGTGCAATGGAGATTATCAAGCAGAGGGGGCTGGATGCTGCTAAAACCTTCAGCCCTCTTTTGGTTATGGCTGATCAAGCGGGGATAGCCGGAGAATCAGCGGGTAATGCCTACCGTAAAATATTTCAGGCCACGCTGGATGCTAAAAAGATTAAGAGTGTAAACGATGAGCTGAAAGGCAAAGGTATCAAGTTTGATTTTTCCGACGGGAAAGGCGGATTTGGCGGCCTGGAAAAGATGTACGCACAGTTAGATAAGCTTGAAAAACTAAATCCAGAAACAAAGCTTGCGACGATGAAAGCCCTGTTTGGTAATGATAACGAAGTGCTAAAAGCGCTGAGCATCATGACTACAAAAGGTATCGAGGGCTACCGCGAAACCGTGGCAAAACTGGAGAACCAGGCGACTCTGCGCGAGCGTGTCGAGGCGTCCCTTAATACCCTGGGCAACAAATGGGAGGCCGCTGGCGGCTCCTTTACCAACGCCATGGCGAGCATCGGTGAAACCGTCGCGCCGGTACTGAAAAATATTGCGGACTGGCTGGGAAATCTGGCGTCCGCGCTGGATGGTTTTGTTAAGCGGCATCCGCAATTGACGGCGGCGCTGTTTAAGATTGCGGCGGTGTTTGCCGTGGTAGCTACCACTGCGGGCGTGTTGTCGCTGGCGCTGGCATCTATTCTGGGGCCAATGGCGATAGTTCGTGTGAGCTCTGGGGTTCTGGGAATTAAGTTTGCCTCCGCTTTTGGTCTGATTAAGCAAGTCATCGGCGGTGCTGGTCAGGCGATCCTGTGGCTGGGCAGGTTGATGATGGCTAACCCCATTCTGGCGATAATTGGCCTTATTGCGATGGGGGCCATTTATATCTGGCAGAACTGGGAAACGCTGGGGCCAAAATTCAAAGCAATGTGGGATACCATCTCATCCGGGGTATCCAGGGTATGGGCTGTGATTAAGCAGACCATAAGCAGCAAATGGGATGAAATTCTGAGTGATGTTGCCGCGCTGCCCGCAAAATTTAAAGCGGTGGGCGGGGCGATCATTGACGGCATCCTGAGCGGTATCAATGAGAAATGGGAAACGCTTAAGAGCAAGCTGGCATCGGTCAAAAGCTACCTGCCGGACTGGATGACCGGCGGCGATAATTCGCAGGGCGCCTCACCGCAGAAAAAGACCCCAGGATTTTTCGCGGGGATGTATGACAGCGGTGGCTATATTCCACGTGGACAGGTGGGTATTGCTGGCGAGAATGGCCCGGAGTTGATTAACGGTCCGGCCTATGTGACCAGCCGCAGGAGAACGGCCGCGCTGGCGTCCGTAGTCGCCGGAATGATGGGGGGAGCAATGCTAGCAGAGGCCGCCCCGCTTCATCCCATGAGTCTGCCGGCAGCTTCATACCGTCCTGTAACTGATAAGCCAGCAGGCAGCCAGCCTGTATTCCAGTTTGAAACCCATGCGCAAATTATTATCCAGGCTCTGCCCGGTCAGAGCGCGCAGGATATTGCGCAGGAAGTTGCACGGCAGCTTGATGCGCGCGAGCGACGCATGAAGGCGAAGGCCCGCAGCAATTTCAGTGATCAAGGGGGGTACGATTCATGATGATGGTCCTGGGCTTGTTTGTGTTTCAGCTGCGCACGGTTCCCTATCAGCAACTGCAGTATCAGCGGAACTGGCGCCATGTGACCAACAACCGCGTTAATCGCCGTCCGACAACGCAATTTTTGGGGCCAGATAACGATCAGCTGACGCTCTCCGGCGTCCTCATGCCGGAAGTGACCGGCGGCCGGTTGTCGTTGCTGGCGCTGGAGCTGATGGCAGAACAGGGGAAGGCGTGGCCGCTGATCGAGGGTGGTGGGACTATCTACGGCATGTATGTGATTGAGAGCCTTAACCAGACGAAAACAGAATTTTTCGCCAGTGGAGAAGCCAGGAAAATAGAGTTTTCGTTGGGGCTTAAACGGGTGGATGAGTCCCTGTCTGAAATGTTCGGCAGTCTGAGTGATCAGCTTAGCAGTCTGCAGGATTCTGCCGCCGCCGCAGTAGGGAACATCAGATCCACGGTAGGAGGGTTGCTGCAGTGAACGAGATGGCTGATTTACTCAACCTCGGAAGCAAGACCCCGGCCTTTCGGATCGTGATTGAAGGCAAAGATGCCACGCAGACGCTGGATAAACGTCTGCTGGGTATGACACTGACCGACAACCGCGGATTTGAAGCTGACCAGCTTGATCTGGAGCTGGACGACGCCGACGGCCTGGTAATTATGCCGCGTCGTGGCGCAGTGATTTCTCTGGCGCTGGGATGGAAAGGCGAGCCGCTGTACTCAAAAGGTAAGTTTACCGTTGACGAAATAGAGCATAGCGGCAGCCCGGACAGGCTGACAATCCGTGCCCGTAGCGCTGATTTCAGGGAAACTCTGAATGTCCGGCGTGAGAAGTCCTGGCACAAAACGACGGTGGGCGATGTGGTGAAAGATATTGCCGCACGGCACAACCTTAAAGTTGCTATAGGAAATGATGTTGCTGCGATGGCGCTGGATCACCTGGATCAGACCAACGAAAGCGACGCCAGCTTTTTAATGAAGCTGGCGCGGCAGTATGGCGCGATTGCCTCAGTCAAGGACGGTAATCTGCTATTTATCCGGCAGGGGCAGGGGAAAACAGCAAGTGGTAAACCGTTGCCGGTCATCACTATTACCCGTAAGGACGGAGACAGTCACCGGTTTAGCCTGGCTGACAGGGGAGCATATACAGGTGTTATCGCTCACTGGCTGCATACCCGGGAACCGGAAAAGAAAGAAACTGCAAAGGTGAAGCGGCGCCGGAGGACGACAAAACCCAAAGAGCCGGAAGCAAAGCAGGGGGATTACCTGGTCGGAACGGATGAGAATGTGCTGGTTCTGAACCGTACCTATGCGAACCGCAGTAATGCAGAACGGGCAGCAAAAATGAACTGGGAGCGGCTGCAGCGCGGCGTTGCGTCATTCTCGCTACAACTGGCGGAAGGGCGGGCAGATCTCTACACGGAAATGCCAGTGAAAGTCAGTGGCTTTAAACAGCCGATAGATGATGCGGAATGGACTATTACCACCCTGACGCATACTGTCAGCCCGGATAACGGTTTTACGACCAGTCTGGAGCTTGAAGTGAAGATTGATGATTTCGAAATGGAATGATTCTTCGCAATGGAGAACTTTTAAGTTTTCAAAATGGAATAATGCGGTATCATTATTGTGAATTTAGCAAAAATGGGGAGAGCTCGAAAAATGATGATTTGCCCACTGTGTGGAAGTGCCGCCCATACTCGCAGCAGTTTTCAGGTATCTTCATTGACCAAAGAGCGTTACAACCAGTGCCAGAACATTAACTGCAGCCATACTTTTGTTACCCATGAAACTTTTGTTCGTTCGATTGCAACGCCAAAAGAGTCAAATCCGGTTCAGCCGCATCCTCATAAATTTAAACAGGTGGGTTTGCCGATTTAAATGGCGACATAACTACATGATTTAAAACTATACTTTTCTATAAGTTGAGGTTAAATTAACAATGCCTGACGTTAGCGGGGATTTATCCCCACTCCGTAGATATGTAGTTTGTCGCTTTGCGACTGCGGACCGATTACCTGATTGCCATCTAATCGGACGCCGACTTGTTAAGCTTTCTGGGCTAACTGGTTGTTATTTTTTTATTTAGTTAGGGCCATGCGCTTGCGCTAAGAGACGTCAGGTATCTATGGAGGAACAAGTTATGGATACAAACGAACTTGGCTTAGTTAAGGCGCGTGTTGAACTGATCACCGCTATGCTCAAATGCGCAACCGCGTTTGTTGGCTTAGTTGGTGCGGTTTACGCCGTTCTTAACATGGCCTTCAACTACAACAATTTAACTCATGACAATAGAAGTTCAAAGGTGGGAAGATAAATTTGAGATTAAGCCCGGGGTTTGGGTTTATGTCCCAAGCGTTGAGGCACGTAAAGTCGGAGGGAAGATACTTCAGGCTGTCAGAAACAAGTGGATTCCGCCACTCTATTTTTACCATCTAAGAACTGGTGGGCATCTTAAAGCTGCCAGATTACACTTAAAAAGTGATTTTTTTGCCGTTGTTGATATTAAACAATTTTTTCAGTCAACGAGCCGTAGTCGTATCACCCGTGATCTAAAGAGCTACTTCACCTATTCTCAAGCGCGGGAAATCTCAACATTTTCAACTGTAAGAAACTTGTCCCATAGTCCACATAAGCATGTCCTCCCTTTTGGTTTTGTTCAATCTCCAATACTTGCAACCCTCTGCTTAGATAAAAGTTATTTTGGTAGCTTACTACGCCGATTGAACAAACATCATGATCTCAAGCTAAGTGTGTTTATGGATGATGTGATCATCTCGTCAAACGATTTGGCCCAATTACAAGCGGCTTACGACGAAGCACTAGTGGCAATGCGTAAATCTGGTTATCAAGCCAACATGAGTAAAACTCAGGCACCATCGTCAAAGATTAGCGTGTTTAATTTAACTTTGAGTAAGGGAGTTATGAAAGTCACATCTCAGAAAATGAGTGACTTCCTGATTGATTTCTATTCAAGCAATTATGAGCCGCACAGAATAGGGGTCAAAAACTACGTCGAAACTGTTAATCCAGGGCAAGCGAAACTCTTTAAGTTGTAATTGCGATCGCATGTAGTAGCAACTGGGCTTGACTGAATGCTTGCCGCCATTTTGCCGCCACTACCAAAGAAAAAGGGGCTACGCTTTCACGTAACCCCTTGATTTATTTGGTGGAGCTGGCGGGAGTTGAACCCGCGTCCGAAATTCCTACATCCTCGGCACTACATGCTTAGTCAGTCTTTACATTCGCTTGCCAGCTGCGGACAGACACGCCACTAACAAACTAGCCTGATTAGATTTAACGCTTCAACCCCAGGCAGGGCATCCACGCGATCTCTTTTGGGTTTGACCTCTCTTTGATCCCCGTCTTAAGAGCGGAAGCTAGGGAGAGAGGGCTCAGAGCAGGTTATTAAGCTGCTAAAGCGTAGTTTTCGTCGTTTGCGACTATTTTTTGCGGCTTTTTACGAGGCCAACCGCCCCTCGGCATGCACCTTGGGTTTCGCAAATCCCGTCGAATCCAGAATCAGCCCCAATGTGTAGGTTAAGTATAACAGATTTGTGAATGTCGTTACCAGCCCCATAACGCAGGATTCTTTCAGCAGGGGTGGACGAAAAAGCAGCATCAACAAGGATATAGCGTAAGGGCCAGCGAGAGCTGGCCCTCAGGGGAGGGGGTTAGCGTCCGGCGTGCTTCATAATACGCGCCTTATCCAGCGCCCATTCACGATCTTTCAGATCGGTACGCTTGTCGTGCTGTTTCTTACCTTTGGCGACGCCGATTTTCACTTTGCACCAGGCATTCTTCCAGTACAGCGACAGGGCGACAACGGTGTAACCTTCGCGGTTAATGCGGCCGTACAGCGTGTCGAGTTCGCGCTGGTTGAGCAGCAGCTTACGGGTGCGCGTCGGGTCGCAGACATAGTGGGTGGAAGCCACGGCCATGGGCGTAAAGTTGGCGCCGAACAGGAAGGCTTCGCCATCCTTCAGGATGACATAGCTATCGCCGATGTTGGCTTTGCCTGCGCGCAGGGATTTGACTTCCCAGCCCTGCAGGGCGAGACCAGCCTCGTATTCATCTTCGATAAAGTATTCGTGACGGGCGCGTTTATTCAGCGCAATGGTGGCTGATCCAGGTTTGTGGGCTTTTTTCTTAGTCATAATGTCCTGAAGTCATCGTCTTATACACAGTTACCTCGATCGCATCCTGCGAGGTGTACTGCGCATCTTAGCACGAGTTGCGGCACAGCGTTTTTTTTAGCAGCAGATAAATGATATTATTTGCACTGTGTTTAAATGTGGAACCTGCTATGCCTCAGATTAGCCGTACTGCGCTGGTGCCTTTCAGCGCGGAACAGATGTATCAACTGGTAAACGATGTGAAGTCCTATCCTGATTTTCTGCCAGGCTGCACCGGTAGCCGCGTGCTGGAATTCGGGCCGACGCAAATGACGGCGGCGGTTGATGTGTCCAAAGCCGGCATCAGTAAGACCTTCACGACCCGGAATACACTGACCAGCAACCAGAGCATTTTGATGAGCCTGGTGGATGGCCCGTTCAAGAAGCTGATTGGCGGCTGGAAGTTTATTCCGCTGAGCCCGGAGGCGTGCAAAATCGAGTTCCATCTCGATTTTGAGTTTACCAATAAGCTGATTGAGATGGCCTTTGGCCGGGTCTTTAAGGAACTGGCCGCCAACATGGTGCAGGCGTTCACCTCGCGCGCCAAAGAGGTCTACAGTGCCAGCTAATATTCGTGTTGAGGTCGCTTACGCGCTGCCTGAAAAGCAGTACCTGCAGCGGGTCACTCTGGACGAGGGGGCGACGGTCGAGCAGGCGATTGTCGCCAGCGGCCTGCTGGCGCTGCGTGATGACATCGATCTGGCGAAAAACAAGCTGGGTATTTACAGTCGTCCGGTTAAGCTGCACGACGAAGTCCATGACGGCGACCGGGTGGAAATCTATCGCCCGCTGATCGCAGATCCGAAAGAGCTGCGTCGCCAGCGGGCGGAGAAAAACGCCGCGAAGTAAACCGCAGCAGCAGACCCGCTATCGGCCATAAAAAAAGCGCTCATTGAGCGCTTTTTGCTTTTCCGGGCCTTACTGACTGGTCAGCGCGGGCTTGTTATCAATGTTGGTTAACACGCCGCCATTGTTGAAGGTCAGGGTCAGGGTCTGCTGAGTCACTTTCTCGTGGCCCGGCTCCTGACGGAATACATAGAACCAGGTGTTGGTGCCGAACGGATCCGACATCATTGGCGTTCCGAGAGCATAAGCAACCTGCTGTTGCGTCATACCGACACGAATTTTTGCTACATCGTTAGGTGCCAGATAGTTACCCTGGTTGATGTCAGGACGGTAAACCACTCGTTCCAGAGTGGAACAGCCTGCGGTCAACATAAGAAGAACCGCTGCGGCAGCAGTCAGCGTTTTACAGCGCATAGTGATTTGATTCCTTTTTGGGCCCGAGCAGTACGTGGCTCATCTGTAATATGCCGATAATAATAGACCTTCGCGCCGATGGAAACCTCCGGCTGCGGTCAGCAGGCAATTTGCTGTTCACTATGACCCTGTGAAAATCAAAAAGTTTACGCCGCAAGCAACTCTTTCGCGTTCGCCAGGGTGTTGCGCGTGACCTCGCTGCCGCCCAGCAGGCGAGCCAGCTCCTGCAGACGAGCACGCTTATCCAGCGGCTGCATATGGGTTTCGGTCATCTCGCCATCGGTCTCTTTGCAGACAAAGAAATGATGGTGGCCGCAGCCTGCGACCTGCGGCAGGTGGGTAACGCACATCACCTGCGTGGACTCGCCCAGCTGGCGCAGCAGCTTGCCGACCACCGCCGCGGTAGGGCCGCTGATGCCGACGTCCACTTCGTCGAAGATCAGCGCCGGGGTTTCCATTTTACGCGCGGTGATCACCTGAATCGCCAGCGCAATACGCGACAATTCACCGCCAGAGGCCACTTTCGCGATCGGCTGCAGCGGCTGCCCCGGGTTAGTGGTGACGCGGAACTCAATATGATCGGCGCCGTCGGCGGTGAGATGGCGTTCATCGAAAGCGACCTCAATCGCGAAGACCCCGTGCGGCATCGAAAGTGAGTGCATACTCTCGGTGATAAGCTGGGTTAGCTCGTCGGCGCTGGCCTGGCGCAGGGCGTGCAGTTGGCGCGCGGTCTCCAGCGCCAGCTGATGATGTTCGACCACCTGCTGGCTGAGGGATTCCAGCGAGCCGGCGCTGTCGTCCAGCAGGCGCTGCTCTTCGAGCATCGCCTGATAAACCGCCGGCAGCTCTTCCGGCATCACCTGGTGTTTACGCGCCAGCGCGATTTGCCGGGAAATCCGCTGCTCAAGTTCGAACAGACGATTAGGATCGAGGTCCAGACGGTCGTGATAGTGGCGCAGCTCATCGCTGGCCTCGCTGAGCTGAATGGCCGCCTCTTCCAGCATATCCAGCACGCCGGAAAGCTTGCTGTCCATACCCACCAGCTCGCTGACCAGCTGCTTCGCGGTATAAAGCTGGCTCTGCAGGTTGGCCTCTTCGCCGTCCGCCAGTACCGTCAGGGCGTGCTGACAGGTGCTGAGCAGCTGACCGCTGTTGGCCAGGCGTTTGTACTCTTCGTCAATCTGCTCAAACTCTCCCGCCAGCGGGTTA
The DNA here is from genome assembly GCF_040062505.1 of Klebsiella sp. JN_Kp127. Classification (NCBI taxonomy): domain Bacteria; kingdom Pseudomonadati; phylum Pseudomonadota; class Gammaproteobacteria; order Enterobacterales; family Enterobacteriaceae; genus Klebsiella; species Klebsiella sp. JN_Kp127. Next base: position 23,674 of record NZ_JBEAHS010000005.1, on the reverse strand, counting down.
AATTCGTTCAGCTCTTTAAGTTGGTACTGCAGCAGATCGGCGCGGGCGGCGCGCTCCTGGCTCTGCTGCTGATGCTGGGCCAGCTCGCGGCAGCTCTGGTGCCACTGGCGATAGTGCTCTGCCATGCGCTGAGTGAGCGCATACTCACCGGTATAGCCGTCGAGCAGCGTTTTCTGGTGTTCGGGTTTGGTCAACAGCTGGTGCGCATGCTGGCCGTGGATCTGGATCAGCAGCTGGCCCAGCTCGCGCAGCTGCGAGAGCGGGACGGCGGTGCCGTTGATGAAGCCGCGCGAGCGGCCGTCGGCGCTGATCACCCGGCGAAGTAAACACTCACGCCCGCTCTCCAGCTGGTTCTCTTCCAGCCAGCGCTGGGCGGCCGGGGTATCTTTCAGCGCGAAGCGCGCGCACAGGTCGGCACGGGTGGCGCCGCGACGCACCATGTCGGCTTCCGCTCTGCCGCCGAGGCACAGCCCCAGCGCGTCGATGGCAATGGATTTCCCGGCGCCGGTTTCCCCGGTGATGGCGGTCATGCCGCTGTGGAAATCAATTTCCAGTTCACGAACGATAGCAAAATTACTGATGGTGAGTTGCGCCAACATAGCTGCCTTCCTGTATGAAAAACCAATACTGTGTTTTCGTACAGTATAGACTGGTTTTTTATCCAGTAAAGAGGCAGCGATGTAAATCAGAACAATTTTTTCGACCAGCCGAGCTTGGTGCTTAATGTATTGAAATAGCTGTAATCTTTAGGGTGAATCAGATTGAGGTGATAATCACAGCGGCGAATGAGAACGTCTTCGCCATCCTGGATCGGCAGGGCAATCTGGCTGTCGCAGCTGATCTCCAGATCGCTGCAGCGGTGAGAGAAGCGCAGGCGGATGGTGCTGTCGCCGTTGATCACCAGCGGTCGCGCCGAGAGGGTGTGCGGGAACATCGGCACCAGGGTGATGGCGTCCAGCGACGGGGTGAGGATCGGGCCGCCGGCCGACAGCGAATAGGCCGTGGAGCCGGTCGGAGTGGAGATAATCAGGCCGTCCGAGCGCTGGGAGAAGGCAAAGACTTCATCGATATAGACTTCGAACTCAATCATATGCGCCACTTTGCCGGGGTGCAGCACCACTTCGTTGATGGCGGTGCTGATGCGTTTCTGGCAATCCTGCTGGCACACCTGGGCCTCCAGCAGAAAGCGTTTTTCCGCGATGTAGTGGCCTTCCAGTACGTCGGCGAGCTGCTGCAGGGCGTTGTCCGGGTCAAGGTCGGTGAGAAAGCCGAGGTTGCCGCGGTTAATGCCGATGACGTTAATGTCGTAACGGGCCAGGGTCCGCGCCGCGCCGAGCATATTGCCGTCGCCGCCTACCACCACCGCGAGGTCGGCCTGTTGGCCAATCTCCGCCAGCGTGCCGGTTTTCACGTTGCTGAGCTGGAGTTCATGGGCGATCTGCTGTTCAACCAGCACTTCATACCCTTTGCTGCACAGCCAGCGCCAGAGCATTTCATGTGTGGTCAGGGCGGTGGGGTGACGAGGATGTCCCACAATGCCGATACACTTGAAATGGTTCTTCATGATCTGGATGTCCTTGCGTTAAATGAAATAGTGACAATCTGTCCGCTTCCCTTGAAACCCGGAAACTGATCCCCATAATAAGCGAAGTTAGCGAGATGAATGCGAAAAAAACGCGGAGAAATTCATGAGTAGTAAAGAACAGAAAACGCCTGAGGGGCAAGCCCCGGAAGAAATTATCACGGAGCAGCACGACGACGTTGAGGCGGTAGAGCCTGAAGTTTCGGCTGAGCAGGTGGATCCGCGCGATGAAAAAATTGCGAATCTGGAAGCCCAGCTGGCTGAAGCGCAGAAACGTGAACGTGAAGTGATGCTGCGTGCCAAAGCCGACGAAGATAACCTGCGTCGTCGTACCGAGCAGGATATCGAGAAAGCGCACAAATTCGCGCTGGAAAAATTCGTCAATGAACTGCTGCCGGTGATCGACAGCCTGGACCGCGCGCTGGAAGTGGCCGACAAGGCTAACCCGGAGCTGGCGCCGATGGTGGAAGGGATCGAACTGACCCTCAAATCTATGCTGGACGTAGTGCGTAAGTTTGGCGTGGAAGTGATCGCCGACACCAACGTTCCGCTGGATCCGAACGTCCACCAGGCCATTGCGATGGTCGAGTCTGAAGACGTGGCGGCGGGCAACGTGCTGGCCGTGATGCAGAAAGGTTACACCCTGAACGGCCGCACCATTCGCGCCGCGATGGTGACGGTAGCAAAAGCGAAATAACGTTTGCTGCCTTGCTCAACGGCTGCCCGCGGGCGGCCGTTTTTTATGCCATCGCTCCCGGCGCGAGAAAAAAAACGGCGGGCCGCAGCCCACCGTGATGTTAATTCCTTCGCTCGCGCTACTCCGCGACGCTCTCGCGTAATGATTTCACCGGCATCACTTTCACCTGTTTGATCATGTTGTCCTGCACGTCGAGGATATCAATATCATACTGCTCAATGCGCACGCGGGTGCCCGGGACCGGGATCTCTTCCAGCGCTTCAAGGATGATACCGTTGATGGTGCGCGCTTCATCTTCCGGCAGGTTCCAGTTGAACGCTTTGTTGATCTCGCGAACGTTGGCGCTGCCGTCGATTATCACCGTACCGTCGTTGAGCGGGGTCACTTCCTCCGCCAGGGTGGGTGACATGGAGGTGGTGAAGTCGCCGACAATCTCTTCAAGAATATCTTCTACGGTAACCAGCCCCTGAATATCGCCGTATTCATTAACCACCAGGCCGACTTTCTTTTTATTGCGCTGAAATTTCACCAGCTGGGTGCTGAGCGGCGTCCCTTCCGGAACAAAGTAGATCTCATCTGCCGCCCGCAGCATGATTTCTTTTGTGAACTCTTTCTTCTCCGTCATCAGGCGGTAGGCTTCGCGGACGCGCAGCATGCTGATGGCATCGTCCAGCGAATCGCGGTAGAGCACAATGCGGCCGTGTGGGGAGTGGGTCAGCTGGCGGACAATAGATTTCCAGTCGTCATTGATGTCGATGCCGACAATCTCATTGCGCGGCACCATGATGTCGTTAACGCTGACCTTCTCCAGGTCCAGCACCGACAGCAGCATATCCTGATTGCGTCGTGAGATTTGTGAACGGGATTCATTCACAATCGTGCGCAGTTCATCTTTACTCAGGGCGCTGCTGATGACGGTATCGGTGCGGATGCCCATCATGCGCATCAGCATGCGGGTGATGGTATTCAGCAGCCACACCAGGGGCATCATCAGCACCTGCAGGGGCGCCAACAGGAAGCTGCTGGGGTAGGCGACCTTTTCCGGATAGAGGGCGGCGATGGTTTTCGGCAGGACTTCGGCAAACACCAGCACCACAAAGGTGAGCACGCCGGTGGCGATCGCGACGCCGGCATCGCCGTAGAGGCGCATGCCGACGATGGTGCCCAGCGCCGAGGCGAGAATGTTGACGAGGTTATTGCCGATAAGCACAAGGCTAATCAGGCGGTCCGGCTTGCGCAGCAGCTTCTCCACGCGCTTGGCGGGGCGGTTGCCTTGTTTCGCCATATGACGCAGCCGATAGCGGTTCAGCGTCATCATGCCGGTTTCGGAACCGGAGAAATAGGCAGAGATAATCACCATGACGATCAGCGTTATGATCAGCGTGGTGGTGGAGATATGTTCCACGTAGGATTCCTTAAAAGACTTAGCTCACGAACTGTTGCAGCACGCGGCTACCAAAATAGGCCAGCGTCAGCAGACCGGCGCCAGCGACGCTGAACCAGACCACACGACGTCCGCGCCACCCTTCATGATAGTGGCCCCACAGCAGGACGATATAGACGAACCACGCAATAATCGACAGCACCGCTTTATCAATGTTTTCGCTGCTGAACAGATTGTGCATATAGAACAGACCGCTACACAGCGTCAGGGTCAGCAGCACCACGCCGACCTGGGTGATGTGGAACATTTTGCGCTCAATGCTCATCAGCGGCGGCATTTCGCTACTGAAGGCCAGCTTTTTGTTCTTTAACTGGTAGTCGATCCACGCCAGCTGTAGCGCATACAGCGCGGCAATGATCAGCGTGGCGTAGGAGAAGAGCGACAGGCCGATATGCACCAGCATCCCCGGGGTGGTTTCCAGGTGGGTGATATATTCGTTAGGCACGAAGGTGGCGAAGGCCAGATTGATCAGCGCGAAGGCATAGACGATAGGCAGCAGCAGCCAGCCGCGATTGCGCGAGGCCACGATAGTCATTACCGTACAGATCATCAGGCTCACCAGCGACCCGACGTTCAGTAAGCTGAGGTTTTGCCCGCTCTCGCCGCCGGGGAATATCCGTGCTTCCAGCGCAAAAGCATGGCAGATCAACGCGATAGTCGCTGATAAAATCGCCATTCGCCGCCAGCTGCTGTTTTTTTGCAGCAAGCCGGGGATAATCAGCGCGAGGCTGACAGAGTAGGCGACAAGGGCGAGTAGAGCAAAAACAGGCATAGGTGTCGGCTGTTGGATAAATAAGAAAGAGAAGCAGTATAACGTCAGCAGGCCTCTGCTCCAACCGTTGCAGCACATTCAGATTGATGTCGTGTTATACTCCGCCACATTCGTTTTGTGTGTCGCTGCGGCGACCGACCGTTTCCACCTCAGGCGAGAGACAATGTTTGATAATTTAACCGATCGTTTGTCGCGTACGCTGCGCAACATTAGCGGCCGCGGACGCCTTACAGAAGACAATATTAAAGACACCCTGCGCGAAGTGCGCATGGCGCTGCTGGAAGCGGACGTTGCGCTTCCGGTGGTACGTGATTTCATCAGCCGCGTCAAAGAGAGCGCGGTCGGCCATGAAGTCAATAAAAGCCTAACCCCGGGTCAGGAGTTCGTCAAAATCGTCCGCAACGAACTGGTGGCGGCGATGGGCGAAGAGAACCAGACCCTCGACCTGGCGGCGCAGCCGCCGGCGGTGGTGCTGATGGCGGGCCTGCAGGGCGCCGGTAAAACCACCAGCGTCGGTAAGCTGGGGAAATTCCTGCGCGAGAAGCACAAGAAGAAAGTGCTGGTGGTTTCCGCGGACGTTTACCGCCCGGCGGCGATCAAACAGCTGGAGACCCTGGCCGAGCAGGTCGGCGTCGACTTCTTCCCGTCCGACGTCGGGCAGAAGCCGGTTGATATCGTCAACGCGGCGCTGAAAGAAGCGAAGCTCAAATTCTACGACGTGCTGCTGGTGGATACCGCCGGTCGTCTGCACGTTGACGAAGCGATGATGGACGAAATTAAGCACGTCCACGCCGCCATTAATCCGGTTGAGACCCTGTTCGTCGTCGATGCGATGACCGGCCAGGATGCGGCGAATACCGCCAAAGCCTTTAACGAAGCGCTGCCGCTGACCGGCGTGGTGCTGACCAAAGTGGACGGCGACGCCCGCGGCGGCGCGGCGCTGTCGATTCGCCATATTACCGGCAAGCCGATTAAATTCCTCGGCGTCGGCGAGAAAACCGAAGCGCTGGAGCCGTTCCATCCGGACCGCGTCGCCTCCCGCATCCTCGGCATGGGCGACGTGCTGTCGCTGATCGAAGATATCGAGAGCAAAGTCGACCGCGCGCAGGCCGAGAAGCTGGCCTCCAAGCTGAAGAAAGGCGACGGTTTCGATCTCACCGACTTCCTTGAGCAGCTGCGCCAGATGAAAAACATGGGCGGCATGGCCAGCCTGATGGGCAAGCTGCCGGGTATGGGCCAGATCCCGGACAACGTGAAAGCGCAGATGGATGACAAAGTGCTGGTGCGTATGGAAGCGATCATCAACTCGATGACCCTGAAAGAGCGCGCCAAGCCGGAAATCATCAAAGGTTCACGTAAGCGCCGTATCGCCGCCGGCTGCGGAATGCAGGTGCAGGATGTGAACCGTCTGCTCAAGCAGTTCGACGACATGCAGCGCATGATGAAGAAGATGAAGTCGAAAGGCGGCATGATGAAGATGATGCGCGGGATGAAAGGGATGATGCCTCCAGGCTTCCCGGGCCGCTAATACGCGTCATAATTCAAGCCGCAGATGCGTTGGCTGCGTTCGTTCACCCCGGTCACGTACTTGTGTACGCTCCCGGGGATTTACTCACTTGCCGCGTGATTCGGCCATTCGGCCTCACCCCTTCGGGGCCAGCGCAAGCGCTGTTCAAAACGCTTTCGCGTTTTGTCCTGCAACTCGAATTATTTAGCGTATGTAGTTTTGAATTGATTTTTGCACAGAAATCAGTAAAATTTTCGGGCTTTTAATATGACACCGGGCTCCGTTCCTCGATGGGGCCCGGTTGTTTTATTCACACAAGAGGATGTTATGGTAACTATTCGTTTAGCACGTCACGGCGCTAAAAAGCGTCCGTTCTACCAGGTTGTTGTCACCGACAGCCGTAATGCACGCAACGGTCGCTTCATCGAGCGCGTTGGTTTCTTCAACCCGATCGCTAACGGTGCGGAAGAAGAGACTCGCCTGGATCTGGATCGTATCGCTCACTGGGTTGGCCAGGGCGCTACTGTTTCCGATCGCGTTGCCGCGCTGATCAAAGCCGCTAACAAAGCAGCTTAATCTGTCACGGTGGTCATGATGAGCAAGCAACACACCGCACAAGCACCTGTTGATCCGATCGTATTGGGGAAAATGGGTTCTTCCTACGGTATCCGTGGTTGGCTCAGAGTGTTTTCCTCCACCGAAGACGCCGAAAGCATTTTTGACTATCAGCCCTGGTTAATCCAGAAGGCGGGTCAGTGGCAGGTCGTTGAGCTGGAAAGCTGGCGCCACCACAATCAGGACATCATCATCAAGCTGAAAGGCGTTGACGATCGTGATGCCGCGAATCTACTGACTAATTGCGAAATTATCGTGGATTCATCGCAGTTGCCGGAGCTGGAAGAGGGTGACTACTACTGGAAAGACCTGATGGGCTGCCAGGTAGTGACAACGGAAGGCTATAGCCTCGGTAAAGTCATCGATATGATGGAAACCGGGTCTAATGACGTGCTCGTCATCAAGGCAAACCTGAAAGATGCATTTGGTATCAAGGAGCGGTTGGTTCCGTTCCTCGATGGGCAGGTTATCAAGAAAGTCGATCTCACTACGCGTACTATCGAAGTAGATTGGGATCCTGGTTTTTAAATTCTCCGGATAAACGGTAAAAGACGGCGCTATGTGGATTGGCATAATTAGCCTGTTTCCTGAAATGTTCCGCGCAATTACCGATTACGGGGTAACTGGCCGGGCAGTAAAAAATGGCCTGCTGAGCATCGAAAGCTGGAGTCCTCGCGACTTCACGCATGACCGGCACCGTACCGTGGACGATCGTCCTTACGGCGGCGGACCGGGGATGCTAATGATGGTGCAACCCTTACGGGATGCCATTCATGCAGCAAAAGCCGCGGCAGGTGAAGGCGCGAAGGTGATTTATCTGTCACCTCAGGGACGCAAGCTTGATCAAGCGGGCGTCAGCGAACTGGCAACGAATCAGAAACTGATTCTGGTGTGCGGTCGCTACGAAGGGATAGACGAGCGCGTAATCCAAACCGAAATTGACGAAGAATGGTCAATCGGCGATTACGTTCTCAGCGGTGGTGAGTTACCGGCAATGACGCTGATTGACTCCGTTTCCCGGTTCATTCCGGGGGTACTGGGCCATGAAGCATCAGCAACGGAAGATTCCTTTGCTGATGGGTTGCTGGATTGTCCCCACTATACCCGTCCTGAAGTGTTAGAAGAGATGGAAGTACCGCCAGTATTGCTGTCGGGAAACCATGCTGAGATACGTCGCTGGCGTCTGAAGCAGTCGCTGGGCCGAACCTGGCTTAGAAGACCTGAACTTCTGGAAAACCTGGCTCTGACTGAAGAGCAAGCAAAGCTGCTGGCGGAGTTCAAAACTGAACACGCGCAACAGCAGCATAAACATGATGGGCAGGCGTGAGCCCCCAATATCAGTTTACCCAGGATAAGAGATTAAATTATGAGCAACATTATTAAGCAACTTGAACAAGAACAGATGAAGCAGGACGTACCTTCCTTCCGTCCGGGTGATACCGTGGAAGTGAAAGTATGGGTTGTTGAAGGTTCCAAAAAACGTCTGCAGGCATTCGAGGGCGTGGTTATCGCTATTCGTAACCGCGGTCTGCACTCTGCATTCACTGTTCGCAAAATTTCCAACGGCGAAGGCGTTGAGCGTGTCTTCCAGACTCACTCTCCGGTAGTTGACAGCATTGCTGTTAAACGTCGTGGTGCTGTACGTAAAGCTAAACTGTACTACCTGCGTGAGCGCACTGGTAAGTCTGCTCGTATCAAAGAGCGTCTTAACTAAGATTCGCTTTCGCGACATCCTGACAAAAAGGGCTGGCCTCAGGGCCGGCCCTTTTTTTATCTTTGTTGTAACCATCGTGATGTAAATCATTTACAATACGCCCTCTATTCGGAGGGGCGGTGGTCAGCAACAGTTTTCAGCAAACGACACCTAAACGGCGAGCCGCCTGGCTGGCGCTGTTGGCGATCCTGCTGATCGTCGTGGCTCCCCTGATCTCCGTCTCCCTGCAAAAAGACCCCATGAGCGCCATGCCCGGCATGCACCACGCCATGATGATGGACAGCTCGCCAGCGAGTATGGCGCAGATGCCTGGCCACGAGATGGCGATGACGCATAGCGTAGACGGCGCTACGCATACCGGACACGAACTGCCGCTGGATCATGCCGAAGCGTGTGGCTATTGCGTGCTGTTAGCCCACGTCCCGGGGCTGCTTTTCGCGCTGGCGCTGTTCGTCGCCATGCTCCTGCGGCGCATTCGCCTGCCGGCTTCTCGGCCGGTATTAAAACACTGGCGTTACTTTCCCTGGCTCTACCCCGAAACCCGCGCCCCGCCGCGGCTGTCTGCTTTTTCCCTTTAATAAAAATGAATCTGCGCACTGCGCAACGACCTCTTTTTGCTTTGAAAAAGGAAAAGTATGACAACCTGCACCTCGCGCGCGGCATGGCTGAACCTGCTGCGTCGCCTCCATTTCTATATCGGGCTGTTTATCGGACCGTTTATCTTTGTCGCTGCCCTGACCGGCACGCTGTACGTGGCGACGCCGCAGCTGGAAAACTGGCTCTATCACGATGCGCTGTATGGCCTTCCCGAAGGCACCCAGCAGCCGCTCAGCGCCCAGATTGCGGTGGCAGAAGAAGCGACCCAGGGTAATCTGCGGCTGCTGGCGGTACGTCCGGCCCCCGCGGTGGGCGAGACCACCCGCATTATGTTTGCCGATCCGAGTCTCGGGGAGTCGGAATCCCGGGCCATTTTTGTCGATCCGATCGCGCTGCGGGTGAAGGGCGATATGACGGTCTACGGCACCAGCGGCATCCTGCCGCTGCGGCAGTGGATTGACTATGCGCATCGTTCGCTGCTGCTGGGCGACAGCGGGCGGCTCTACAGCGAACTGGCTGCCTCATGGATGTGGGTGGCCGCCCTGGGGGGCATTGCCCTGTGGGCGATGACGCGTCCAAAACGGCGGCGCAATAACGCCCTGCAGAATCATCGTCGGCTGCACGTGACGCTGGGCTGGTGCTTACTGCTGGGCATGCTGCTTTTCTCCGCCACCGGCCTGACCTGGTCGCAATGGGCCGGCGGCAACGTGGATAAAATGCGGGCGGCTTTCGGCTGGTGGACGCCGCAGGTCAATACCCTGCTGCACGGTGAGGCGCCGATGGCGCACGATCCCCATGCCGGGCATCATAGGGAGGCGATGGCCATGAACCAGCATCAGCCAGCGCAGTTTGACCAGGCGCTGGCGGTGGCCCGTCAGGCGGGGCTGAACGCCAGCCGGCTGGAGATCCGTCCGCCGGTGTCAGACGAACGCGCCTGGACAGTGAATGAGATCGACCGCCGCTGGCCGACGCAGGTGGACGCGGTGGCGATCGATGGCGCCTCGATGCAGGTGGTGGATCGCACCCATTTTGCCGACTTTCCGCTGATGGCGAAGCTTACCCGCTGGGGCGTCGATTTCCATATGGGGATCCTCTTTGGTCTGGCGAATCAGCTGCTGCTGGTGGGGTTTGGCTGCGCGCTGTGCGTAACCATCGGCGTGGGGTACCGGCTGTGGTGGATACGCCGTCCGCCACAGGCCGTCTGGGATCCGGCGCTTTCCCTGCTGCAGGCATGGCTGTCGCTCGCCTGGCCTGCCCGTGGGCTGGTGCTGGGGATAGCGTTAGCCCTGGGGCTGGCCATGCCGTTGATGGGGATCAGCCTGGTGTTGTTCATTGCCGTTGACTACCTGCGCTGGCGCGCGGCAACGGCAATGAGGATAGCGAAGTCCAGCGATTAAGCGGACTTCTATGGCGTGCTGATGACCACCGTGACCCGGCGGTTTTCAGCGCGCCCGGCCGCGGTATCGTTGCTGGCGATCGGGTATTTTTTGCCAAGGCCGCGGGTGACTAAATTACTGCGCGGGATATGGGCGCCTTCCGCCCAGGCATCGGCTACGCTGTTGGCCCGCTTAAGCGACAGGGCTTCGTTATAACTATCCTCACCATAATTATCGGTGTGGCCTTCAAGGCGGCTATGTGTAATCCCGGTTGTCGCCAGCCGCGAGGCCATTTGGGTGATCTGCTGGCGGCTGTCGGGACGTAGTCGGTAGTCATTCTTATCAAACAGGATGCTATCGGATAAGCCCAGGGACCAATCGCCATTGCTTTCAGTGAAGCCATAAGATTTCATCGCCGCCACCTGCTCAGGGGTAAATTTTCCCTGAGGAGCCTGGCAACCTGTCAAAAGCGCCGCCGCCATCAGGGCGGGGGCGAAATATTTCCTGATCATAATGCGTCCTTTATTATTTCAGCATCTGCTGGATACGTTGGTTTTTCATCCGATACATATTCTGATCGGCAAGTTCTTGCAGTGATTCCGCCGTGGCGTGTTCCCACGCCAGGGCATAACCGACGCTCAGCGAGAGCGTGGCGCTATGGCCATTGTGCAGGTTGAATGGCGGAAGAAATTGTTCTGACAGCGCCTGGCACAGGGCCTGGACTTCTGCTTCCGAGCGCACCTCGCGCAGCAGAACCGCAAACTCATCGCCGCCAAGACGCCACGCCAGATGGCGTTTACCGGCGAAAGTCATCAGGCGGCTGGCGACTTCCATCAGCACTTTATCGCCCGCCGCATGTCCCCAGTTGTCATTGATCAATTTGAAGTTATCGCCATCGAGAAACAGTAACGCTGAGGTCTGGTGATCCACTTCATTTTTCATCAGCTCGGCGAGCGCGTTGCGAAAGGCGGCGCGGTTAGCCAGGCCGGTCAACGGATCGTGTAACGAGCTGCGCAACAGCTGAGCATTTTTGGCCTGCAACTGGCGCTGCCAGTCCTCCATCTCCCCCAGCAGACTGTTAAAGTCCTGGGCAAACAGATGGAACTCCTCGATACGCTCCTCCGGCACCCGCCGGGAGAAGTGGCGGTTTTCGCGAATATCATGCACGACCTCGGTGATGCTCTGCAGGGCGGCGACGATCCCCCGGTGCAGGGAGTGGGTCAGCAGCAGGCCGATGAATGAGGCGAGCAGAATGCTGCCGGTCAGTACCAGAATCGAGATGCCGAGAAAGTGGCTAATCAGTTCGTCAAGCGCGGTCAGTCGCAGCTCGCCGATTTGTTTCCCCTGGTGCCAGATGGGCTGCACCGTGGGCTCCGGAAACAGCCATTTACTGATAAGGCCGCTCACTTGTTCTTTGTTGGCCAGCGGTTCGTGGCGCCAGGCGGCGAAGTGCTGCTTCTGGCCGTTGAGCACGATCGCCTGGGAAATCTGCCCTTGCTTCCCCAGCGAAGCGAGGGTCTCCTCTGCTGCCGCGCTGTCGCCAAACACCAGGGCGGCTTCGAGGCTGCGGCCCATGGTCGCGGCAGTGAGCTCAAGATTTTTCTGCGCGTACTGCTTGAGCGTGAAAATAGAGGCCGTGCTCAGCAGCAGCCAGACCAGCGTCATGGAGATCACCACGCTTATCACGCTAATGCGACGCAGCGCGCGTTTGAACGTCGGGCGCGATGTCTGTGAAAAGTCCTTATTCATGTGGTTTCTTCCGGGCAAGCATCAGGACGTCCGGGTTAACCCGAACCCCGCTGTGCGTCAGAACGTCCAGATTAACGGAGAAGCGGACCCTGTCGTCGTTGATGATCAGGCAAAACGCGCTACCAATTGAGCAATCCGTATTTTGTTCTGCGATGAGTAACAGCGGCCTCGAGCCATAGCGGCGAGTTAATTCCGACTGTTGGGTCGGCGTTTCGCTGCCAAAATAAAAACCATCGCAGGTCGTTTTTAACGCTTCTTCACTATTACGTACTATCACCGGTTGATAAGGCAATGCATCCGGCGCTTCATGAGCCAGGCTATGGGTGAAGCGTGATGAGGCAAAAATGCATAGCTTCGGCGCCCCTGTTAATGACGGCCAACGGGTGTAGGTCACGATCCCGGAAACAATAGCGCGAACATGTTCTGAAGGTCCGGCAGCAAAAACAGGAGATACCGCGATGAGAAAAAATACAGTCAATAAAAGACGGTGTAATACTGTCATTAACGCTTCCGTCAAATTCGCCATAGCGCGGGAATAGCCGCTGCCGATGCCCGGCGAAGAATACCACTGATAGCAAAACCCGTCATTAGATGCGCCCTTTGCTTTGGGACAAATCTCACCAGGATTTTTCGTAATGCCGATGGCGCTGGCGAGCAATTTTGGCGCGATTTCATTATCTGTAAATATTATTGTACGGTTAATGCCGTGGTAAGGGCCAATTAATTTATCACTGTAAAGTAAAATTTACGGATTATGGATTGAATTCTTTACTTCGTGTGGTATCGTTACGTCATGCCCGCTGAGGCAACCCTTATCGCAAACGAGCTACACAGGATCGCAATCATGCAAAAAGACGCGCTGAACAACGTACATATTACCGACGAACATGTATTAATGACCCCGGAGCAACTGAAGGCGGAATTCCCCCTGAGCGTTGAACAGGAGGCGCAGATCGCGCACGCCCGTGAAACCATCTCCAATATCATCGCCGGTCGCGATCCGCGCCTGCTGGTGGTCTGCGGTCCTTGCTCCATTCACGATCCGGAAGCGGCGATCGAATATGCTCGTCGGTTTAAAGCCCTTGCCGCAGAGGTCAGCGATAGCCTCTACCTGGTGATGCGCGTCTATTTTGAAAAACCCCGTACCACCGTCGGCTGGAAGGGGCTCATTAACGATCCGCATATGGATGGTTCGTTTGATGTTGAAGGCGGCCTGAAGATTGCGCGTCGTCTGCTGGTCGAGCTTGTGAATATGGGACTGCCGCTGGCGACGGAAGCGCTGGATCCCAACAGCCCGCAGTACCTTGGGGATCTGTTCAGCTGGTCCGCTATCGGCGCGCGAACCACGGAATCTCAGACGCACCGCGAAATGGCCTCTGGTCTTTCCATGCCGGTAGGCTTTAAAAATGGCACCGACGGTAGCCTGGCCACGGCTATCAACGCCATGCGCGCCGCGGCGATGCCGCACCGCTTCGTCGGTATCAACCAGGCCGGGCAGGTCTGCCTGCTGCAAACGCAGGGTAACCCGAACGGCCATGTGATCCTCCGCGGCGGTAAGGCGCCGAACTACGGTCCGGAAGATGTGGAGAAATGTGAAAAAGAGATGGCGCAGGCGGGACTGAAGCCATCGCTGATGGTAGATTGCAGTCATGGGAACTCCAATAAAGATTTCCGCCGCCAGCCGGCCGTGGCTGAATCCGTTGTCGCGCAGATCAAAGATGGCAATCGCTCCATTATCGGCCTGATGATCGAGAGTAATATCCACGAGGGCAATCAGTCCTCTGAACAGCCGCGTGAGGCGATGAAATACGGCGTTTCGGTAACGGATGCCTGCATCAGCTGGGAAACCACCGATGCGCTGCTGCGTGAACTGGATAAGGATCTCCGCGGCCACCTGGCGGCCCGTTTGGTGTAAGAGGAAAGTATGGTTGCTGAACTGACCGCGTTACGCGATCAAATTGATGAAGTGGATAAAGCGTTGCTTAGCCTGCTGGCTAAGCGCCTGGAACTGGTGGCCGAAGTCGGCGAGGTGAAGAGCCAGTATGGCCTGCCGATTTACGTCCCGGAACGCGAGGCGGCGATGCTCGCCTCCCGGCGTGAAGAGGCGGCTGCGCTCGGCGTTCCGCCGGATCTGATCGAGGACGTTCTGCGTCGCGTGATGCGGGAATCCTATTCCAGCGAAAACGACAAAGGCTTCAAAACCCTTTACCCGAATCTGCGGCCGGTGGTGATCGTCGGCGGCGGCGGGCAGATGGGGCGTCTGTTTGAGAAGATGTTAACGCTGTCCGGCTACCAGGTGCGCATTCTGGAAAAAGAGGACTGGGCGCGGGCGACGGATATCGTCGCCGATGCCGGTATGGTCATTGTCAGCGTGCCGATTCACACCACCGTGGAGACGATCGCCAGGCTGCCGCCGCTGCCGGCGGATTGCATTCTGGTCGACCTTGCCTCGGTTAAAGCAGAGCCGCTGCAGGCGATGCTGGCGGCGCATCAGGGCCCGGTACTCGGCCTGCACCCGATGTTCGGTCCGGACAGCGGCAGCCTTGCCAAGCAGGTGGTGGTCTATTGCGATGGACGCCAGCCGGAGGCCTATCAGTGGTTCCTCGAGCAAATTCAGGTCTGGGGCGCGCGCCTGCATCGCATCAGCGCGGTGGAGCACGATCAGAACATGGCCTTTATTCAGGCGCTGCGCCACTTTGCCACCTTCGCCTATGGTCTGCATCTGGCGGAAGAGAATGTGCGCCTTGAGCAGTTGCTGGCGCTCTCGTCACCCATTTACCGGCTGGAGCTGGCGATGGTGGGCCGTCTGTTTGCCCAGGATCCGCAGCTCTACGCCGACATTATTATGTCCTCGGAAAACAACCTGGCGCTGATTAAGCGCTACTACCAGCGGTTTGGCGAGGCGATCGGTCTGCTGGAGCAGGGCGATAAGCAGGCGTTTATCGATAGCTTCCGTAAAGTCGAACACTGGTTTGGCGATTACGCCCAGCGTTTCCAGAGCGAGAGCCGCACGCTGCTGCGTCAGGCGAACGATAATCGGCAGTAAAGCGAAAAAGATGTATACAATAAAGCCAGCGACCGCTGGCTTTTTTTATAGGGATGACAACGATGGCTGAACCACAACCGCTGTTTGACTATACCGGATACCTGCCGGAATGCCCGACCTGGAGTGAGGCAGAGCAGGCCCTCTACTGGGCCGATATCATGGAATGTGAAATTCACCGCTACGATACCCGCAGCGGCGAACACCAGGTGCTGCAGTTTCCGGAGGAGGTCGGCTGTTTTTCCCTGCGCGAGAAGGGCGGTTTTATCGTTGCATTGCGCAGCGGTATCTGGCTGACCGACGCCCACGGTCTGCTGAGGCGGAAAGTCTGCGATAACCCGAGCAACCCTGAACTGGCGCGGTTTAACGACGGCGGGACCGATCGCGACGGGCGCTTTTATGCCGGCACCTTCTGGGGCCCGGGGGATTACAACGGCGCGCTGCTGATGCGGGTCGATAACGACCTGAAGCCGACGGTGATCCAGTGCGACATCCATGGCGCCAACGGTCTGGCGTTTAGCGCCGACCGGCGCTGGATGTATACCTCCGATACGCCGAACGCCGTGATTTACCGTACGCCGCTGGATGAGCAGGGTGAGCCTGGCCGGCGCGAAGTCTTTCGCCGTTTTCTGCCGGGCGAAGGGATCCCGGACGGGGCGGCGATTGACGTGGAGGGATGTTACTGGAGCGCAATGTTTGACGGCTGGCGGATCGCCCGTTTCTCTCCGCAGGGCGAGGAGCTGGAGTCCTACCCGATGCCGGTACGTTGCCCGACGATGGTCTGCTTTGGCGGGGCGGATATGAAAACGCTCTACATCACCACCACCCGGGAAAACATGGAGGACGATGAGCTGGCGCAGTATCCGCTGTCCGGCGCTATCTTCACCCTGCCGGTGGCGGTGGCAGGGATGAAGAAATTGCCGTTCCGCGAACGCTAAACCGGATCCACCGGCACGACGTTTTCGCTGGGGTAGCAACCGAGAACCTTCATGGAGCGGGTGATCTCCGCCAGCTCCTTCAGCGCCTTGCGCATGGGCAGCGAGTCCAGGTTTGCCTGAATATCGAGATAAAACATCTCTTCCCATGGATTGCCATGGATTGGGCGAGACTCCAGTTTGGTCATGATCAGATTGTGATTGCGCAGCACCAGTAAGGCCTCCACCAGGGCGCCCGCCTGCTGACCGGTCGCCATTAACAGCGTGGTCTTCGCCGGAACCTGATCGGAGACGTTCACCGCTTTGCGCGCCAGAACGAGGAAGCGCGTAATATTCTGCGTCTGGTTGGCCTGGCAGTGCTCCAGCACCTGCAGACCGTACAGGGCGCCGCCCGCTTCGCTGCCCAGTGCCGCGACGGCCGGGGAGTTCGCCTGCGCGACTTTTTCCATCGCCGCTGAGGTGCTCTCGGTATATTCAATCTTCCAGTGCGGGTAGCGACTCAGATACTGGCTACACTGCTGGAACGGCTGCGGATGGCTGTAGACGGTCTGAATTTTATCGGCATCCGTCGAGGTGCTGACCAGTACGCAATGATCGATAGGGATCGTCAGTTCGCCAACGATCGACAGGCTGGTGTGCTGCAGCAGATCGTAGACGTCGTTGATCCCGCCGGAGCTAGTGTTTTCAATCGGCACTACGGCGTAATCGGCCTGACCGGTCTCCACCTGATTAAAAATATCGGCGAACTTCGCGCAGCCGCTTTCAATAAACTGCTCAAAGTGGCGAGCGGCGTACTGACGCGCCGCCAGATGCGAATAAGAGCCTTTGGGACCGAGGAACGCCACGCGAGCCGAATGCGGGTTAATTTTATTCAAATGCTGCTGCAGCAGGGTTTGCTGGGTCAGAACAGAGTCTTCGATAATCAGCTGGAACAGGCGGGTGATGTAGTGTGCATCCAGATTATGACGCTTGCCGAGGGTCATCAGACGCTCCAGCAGATCGCGTTCTCGGTCAATATCACGCACCGGACGATGGGAGGCCAGTTTGGCTTTACCAACCTCAACAGCCAGCCCGCGACGCTCCGCCAGCAGAGCAAGCAGTTTCTCATCCAGCGCGCTTATCTTGTCGCGCAGCGCCAGTAATGGGTTTTCCTCGGTCATAGATGTTGCCTTTGTTGTTATCAAATAAAAAAGGCCTCCCGGGTGGGAGGCCTTATTGTTCGTCTTCGCATTCTTTCTTATACGACGAATTGCCTCCCGGTCAGGGGAAGGTAAAAAAGAATGCGAAGAAGAACGGGACGAGTTTCATGATGAATTCCTTTAAGTAGTGGGGATTACAGTACCTGTACTGTTTTCACTCTGTCAATAAAAAACGCGCCCGAAGGCGCGTGGCATGACACAACTTAAGTTAAGGATTACTCTTCTTCTTCCACAAAGCCTGCCTCTTTCACCGACGTCGCGGCGCGGCGGGCTTCCCCTTTGTGTTGCACTTTATTGAGCTGCCGTTCCAGCTTGTTGATCAATTCGTTAATGGCGGCGTACATATCTTCATGACGCGCACTGGCAACCAGATGGCCGTTTGGCGTGTTAATGGTTGCGTCAGCGATAAAACCCTGCGGCTCCTTAGACAGAATGATGTGCGGGTTAATTAAATGAGTTTGCCACTTATCCAGTTTGGCGAGACGGTCTGCGACATGCTGGCGGATTGCCGGAGTAATTTCCATTTGTTTACTGGTAATGTTCATTGTCATAAATTTTACCTCTTGTCTTTCCCGTCTTGGTGAATCCAGCATACCTTTCCCAATGTCAAAATGTGTGATCTAAATCACATTTTATTGTCACTTTTTGTCAACGAATTCATTTTGTGAGACAGGGCAGGAAGAGATGAGATTTTACTTGTCGAACCCGACAAAGCAGGCCATATTTGATGAGTTAACCCGGCGCTAAACCGCTTCAGCTAGCCAGGATAATGGATAAAAAAACGGCAGCCAGTGGCTGCCGTTTGCGATCTATGAATCAGGCTCAGGTGTTCTTGCTGTTCGCGGCGATAATCTTCGCGACTTTGTCCGCCTGAGCGTTCATCTGCATTTGACGATAGGCGTTTTCCATCTTCGGCAGGGCATCGCGGGTGGCCTGGGTATCCGGATAGTTACGCATCATACCTTCCACGCGGTTAACGACGGCAACCCATGCACCGCGGTCGGTGTAGTAATCCACCACAGACAGCTCATACTTCGCCAGGCGATCTTTCAGGAACACCATGCGCTTATAGGCGTCAGTGGCATACTGGCTGTTCGGGTAACCACGTACCAGTTTGGAGAAGTCATTGAAGGCATCGCGCGCGTGCTGCGGATCGCGGTCGGAACGATCGACGCCGAAGAAGCCCTGCAGGGCGCTGTCATCCAGAGCCATGTTGGTCAGGCCGCGCATATAGATGACGTAGTCGATGTTCGGATGGGTGGGGTTCAAGCGCATGAAGCGATCGATGGCGGCCTGAGCCAGCGGCAGATCGGCGTTTTTGTAATACGCATAAATCAGATCCAGCTGTACCTGTTGGGAATAAGGGCCGAATGGATAACGGTTATCCAACGCTTCCAGTTGCGTTATCGCCTGTTTCCAGTTACCGTCCTGCAGTTTTTGCTGGGCGGTCGCGTAGATTTCATTCGGCGGATTATCAGGCACCTCTTCCTTAGAGCCGGAGCAACCCACCAAAGCCAGGCTCAGTGTGGCGGCTGCCACCAGGTATTTCATGCGCGTCATGACGTTTTGACTTCCTCAAAATGTTTATGCGGGAGAATCTCTGTTCCTGCTCCCGATTAAGACCAGCTACAATAGCACACTATATTAAACGGCAAAGCCGTAAAACCCAACGTTAAACGAAGAAGCTGTATATGGCACAACGAGTACAACTCACCGCAACGGTGACCGAAAATCAACTCGGTCAACGCTTAGATCAGGCTTTGGCCGAATTGTTCCCTGATTATTCGCGATCGCGGATAAAAGAATGGATCCTCGACCAACGCGTATTAGTCAATGGCGCCATTGGCGATAAACCGAAAGAAAAAGTGCTGGGGGGAGAACGCATCGCTATCGATGTGGAAATCGAAGAAGAGGCGCGCTTCCAGCCGCAGGATATTCCGCTCAATATCGTTTACGAAGATGACGACATCCTCGTGATCAACAAACCGCGCGATCTGGTTGTACATCCTGGCGCGGGCAACCCCGACGGTACTGTGCTGAATGCGCTGCTGCACTACTATCCGCCTATTGCCGATGTGCCGCGTGCGGGTATCGTCCACCGTCTGGATAAAGACACCACCGGTCTGATGGTGGTGGCGAAAACCATTCCAGCGCAAACCCGGCTGGTGGAGTCGCTGCAGCTGCGCGAGATCACCCGTGAGTACGAAGCGGTGGCGATCGGTCATATGACCGCCGGCGGTACGGTGGAAGAGCCGATCAGCCGTCACCCGACCAAGCGTACCCATATGGCGGTGCACCCTATGGGCAAGCCGGCGGTGACCCACTACCGCATTATGGAACATTTCCGCATTCATACCCGTCTGCGCCTGCGTCTGGAAACCGGGCGTACGCATCAGATCCGCGTGCATATGTCGCATATTACCCATCCGCTGGTAGGCGACCAGGTGTATGGCGGCCGCCCGCGTCCGCCGAAGGGCGCGTCGGAGGAATTCATCACCGCGCTGCGTAAATTCGACCGCCAGGCGCTGCACGCCACCATGCTGCGTCTGTACCATCCGATTACCGGTATTGAAATGGAGTGGCATGCGCCCATCCCACAAGATATGGTCGAGCTCATCGAGGCGATGCGCGCCGATTTTGAAGCCCATAAGGACGATATTGACTGGTTATGACTAAACTGATTGTACCGCAGTGGCCAATGCCCGGCAGCGTGGCGGCCTGTAGTTCTACCCGCATCGGCGGCGTGAGTCTGCCGCCCTATGACTCGCTCAATCTGGGCGCCCATTGCGGCGACAATCTGCAGCATGTCGAAGAAAACCGGCGGCGGATGTTTGCCGCCGGCGGCTTGCCGTCTTACCCGGTTTGGCTGGAGCAGGTTCATGGTACCGATGTGCTCACGCTGGACGGCGGACCCTATCCGTCGAAACGCGCGGATGCCTCTTATAGCCGTACGTCAGGGACTGTCTGCGCCGTGATGACCGCTGACTGCCTGCCGGTCCTCTTCTGTAACCGCGCCGGTACCGAAGTCGCCGCGGCGCATGCGGGATGGCGCGGCTTATGCGAAGGGGTTCTGGAAGAGGCGGTCGCCCGTTTCGCCGATAAAGCCGAAAACATTATGGCGTGGCTGGGGCCCGCCATCGGTCCGCAGGCGTTTGAGGTGGGGCCAGAAGTTCGCGACGCTTTTATGGCGAAGGATGAGAATGCGCACCGTGCTTTTCGTCCGGCAGGCGAAAAATATTTTGCTGATATCTACCAACTGGCTCGGCAGCGTCTGGCAAACGTCGGCGTTGAGCAGATTTTCGGCGGCGATCGCTGCACGCTAAGCGAAAAGGATGATTTTTTCTCTTACCGGCGCGACAAGACCACCGGTCGTATGGCAAGTTTCATTTGGCTGATATAACCTAGAGAATCAAGACGATCCAGAAGGCAAACTTATTTTTCGCATAGTTCAGGTCTTTAACCTTGAATAATTGAGGGATGACCTCATTTAATCTCCAGTAGCAAATTTGACCTGTTATGGGAGGAGTTATGCGTCTGGATCGTCTTACCAATAAATTCCAGCTTGCTCTTGCCGATGCCCAGTCGCTCGCACTCGGGCACGACAACCAATTCATCGAACCTCTTCATTTAATGAGCGCCTTGCTGAATCAGGAAGGGGGATCGGTACGTCCTTTATTAACCTCGGCGGGCGTGAATGCCGGGAAACTGCGCACTGACATCGAACAGGCTCTGAGCCGTTTACCGCAGGTGGAAGGCACCGGCGGCGATGTACAACCTTCTCAGGATTTAGTGCGGATCCTGAACCTTTGCGACAAGCTGGCGCAAAAGAAAAAGGACAATTTTATTTCGTCAGAACTGTTTGTTCTGGCGGCGCTTGAATCACGCGGTACGCTGACCGACCTTTTAAAATCCGCCGGAGCAACAACCGCCAACGTGACCCAGGCGATTGAACAAATGCGCGGAGGTGAAAGCGTGAACGATCAGGGTGCCGAAGACCAACGTCAGGCATTGAAGAAATTTACCGTCGATCTCACCGAGCGTGCCGAGCAGGGCAAGCTGGACCCGGTTATCGGCCGTGATGAAGAGATCCGCCGTACCATTCAGGTACTGCAGCGCCGTACCAAAAACAATCCGGTGCTGATTGGTGAACCCGGGGTGGGGAAAACCGCTATCGTCGAAGGCCTGGCGCAACGTATCGTCAACGGCGAAGTGCCGGAAGGGCTGAAAGGCCGCCGGGTGCTGGCGCTGGATATGGGCGCGCTGGTGGCCGGGGCGAAATACCGCGGTGAGTTTGAAGAGCGTCTGAAAGGCGTGCTGACCGACCTGTCGAAACAGGAAGGCAACGTCATTCTGTTTATCGATGAACTGCATACCATGGTTGGCGCCGGTAAAGCCGATGGCGCGATGGATGCAGGCAACATGCTCAAGCCGGCGCTGGCGCGTGGTGAACTGCACTGCGTCGGGGCGACGACGCTTGACGAATACCGTCAGTACATTGAAAAAGACGCTGCGCTGGAGCGCCGCTTCCAGAAAGTGTTTGTCGCCGAGCCATCGGTAGAAGATACCATCGCTATTCTGCGCGGCCTGAAAGAACGTTATGAACTGCACCACCACGTGCAGATCACTGACCCGGCAATCGTGGCGGCGGCGACCTTGTCGCATCGTTACATTGCCGACCGTCAGCTGCCGGATAAAGCCATCGACCTTATTGATGAGGCGGCGTCCAGCATCCGTATGCAGATCGACTCGAAGCCGGAAGAGCTGGACCGTCTCGATCGCCGTATCATCCAGTTGAAACTGGAGCAGCAGGCGCTGAAGAAAGAGTCTGATGAGGCGAGTCTGAAGCGCCTTGATATGCTCAACGAGGAGCTGGCGGATAAAGAACGGCAGTACTCGGTGCTGGAAGAAGAGTGGAAAGCGGAAAAAGCGTCCCTCTCCGGCACTCAGACCATCAAAGCCGAGCTGGAGCAGGCGAAAATCGCCATCGAACAGGCGCGTCGCGTCGGTGACCTGGCGCGGATGTCTGAGCTGCAGTACGGCAAAATTCCGGAACTGGAGAAACAGCTGGCGGCAGCCACTCAGTCCGAAGGGAAAACCATGCGTCTGCTGCGTAATAAAGTAACGGATGCTGAAATCGCCGAAGTGCTGGCCCGCTGGACCGGTATCCCTGTCTCCCGCATGATGGAAAGCGAGCGTGACAAACTGCTGCGTATGGAGCAGGAACTGCATCATCGGGTAATTGGCCAGGATGAGGCGGTTGAAGCGGTATCTAACGCGATTCGCCGCAGCCGTGCCGGGCTATCCGATCCGAACCGACCGATTGGTTCATTTCTGTTCCTTGGTCCGACCGGGGTCGGTAAAACCGAGCTGTGTAAAACGCTGGCTAACTTTATGTTCGACAGCGACGACGCGATGGTGCGTATCGATATGTCCGAGTTTATGGAGAAACACTCCGTCTCGCGTCTGGTCGGTGCGCCTCCGGGATACGTCGGTTATGAAGAGGGCGGTTACCTGACCGAGGCGGTGCGCCGTCGTCCTTATTCCGTCATCCTGCTGGATGAAGTGGAAAAAGCGCACCCGGATGTGTTCAACATTCTGCTGCAGGTACTCGACGACGGGCGCCTCACCGATGGGCAGGGGAGAACGGTCGACTTCCGTAATACGGTGGTCATCATGACCTCGAACCTTGGTTCCGATCTGATTCAGGAACGGTTCGGCGAGCTGGATTACGGACATATGAAAGACCTGGTGCTGGGAGTGGTCAGCCAGAACTTCCGTCCGGAGTTCATCAACCGTATCGATGAAGTGGTGGTTTTCCATCCGCTGGGTGAGAAACACATTGCTTCTATTGCCCAGATCCAGCTGCAGCGTCTGTATAAACGTCTGGAAGAGCGCGGATATGAAGTGCGGATGTCTGATGAGGCGCTGAAGCTGCTAAGCGCCAACGGGTACGATCCGGTATACGGCGCGCGGCCACTGAAACGCGCTATTCAGCAGCAGATTGAGAACCCGTTAGCCCAGCAGATCCTTTCTGGTGAGCTGATTCCGGGTAAAACCGTCGAGCTGGTAGTGAAAGACGACCGTATCGTGGCAGTGCAGTAAGTCACAAAACGACAAAAACGGGCCCAGCGGGCTCGTTTTTGTTTAAAAACCAGGCAAGAATTAAAGCTCAACACCTGATTTGGTTGAAAAGTGAGCGGTTGAATTCTTTTTTTGAATTTATCCTTGTCACTTCAGAATTACCCCCTATAATGCGCCTCCACTGACACGGAACAACGGCAAGCAAGCCGCCGGGACAGCAGGATTCAACAGCGAAAGCAACGTTGAAAACCGACAGAGAAAAGCAAAATAAGCGCTTGACTCTGAATGAGGAAAACGTATTATACGGGACCTCGCGACAGAGCGCTAAAGCGCGTCGCAACTGCTCTTTAACAATTTATCAGA
>NZ_JBEAHS010000004.1:0-157506 GCF_040062505.1 Klebsiella sp. JN_Kp127 | reverse complement strand
CCTGGCGGTCGGCCAGCGCTTTATCAACGGCTTTGGCGACAATGGCGTCGATCTGCTCCTGAGTAAATTCTTGCGCCATTACGGAAATTGGGCACAGCGCGGCGACAACCGCCATGGCTAAAGGCAGTTTTTTCACAGTATTCATGGTTATCTCGCTTTAATAATTAATATATTTCAGATAATAACCATCCCATTCTGGCTAAAATAAATAACCAAAATAAGCTGATTTGTTTTTTTAGGGTACAGCGACGCCGGAGAGTAATATTCTCGCTGACGTTATTCCATATTAATTAACGCTGGTACAGATGGATTAATTCTTCTGAGAACTCGCGGGCCAGCAGCGAATTCATCAGATGATCCTGGGCATGTACCATAATAAGCGTCATAGGCTGACGCGCTTCACCGGCATCCTGCTCGATGAGCTGGGTCTGCATCTGATGCGCCCGGCGGGCGTAACCGTCGGCCTCATTTAAGAGTAAACGCGCTTCGTCGATATTTCCGGTTCGGGCCGCATGCAGCGCTTCAAAACATAATGAGCGTGACTGTCCCGCATTGACGATAATTTCCATTACCGCATCTTCTAATTCAATCATGTGTATTCCTGAGGTCTTTATTATTTAATAATGCAGTGAAAGTCCTTTTTCTGCATTATGACGCTGTCATCATATTATCTCTCCGGGGCGGAGAGGAATTAGCTAACGGTTTCTGCCACCGGAACGCTATTTTTGGTTTTCTCAACTTCGGTTTTCATTAAGGAACGTTCATAGGCGCGCAGGAACGGCAGGTAAATCACCGCCGACATCACCATGCAGATAAGGCACATCACTACCGGGCTCAGCGTCCAGTTGGCCGCCCACGAGGCGCCAATCGGTGCCGGCGTGGTCCACGGAGTGAGAGACACCACCTGGCTCAGCCAGCCAAGACGCGTCGCGCCGTAAGCCAGCACCGCGTTGACCATCGGTACGCAGACGAAGGGGATAAACATCATCGGGTTCATGATGATCGGCGCCCCGAACAGGATCGGCTCGTTGATATTAAAGAAGCTCGGCACGATGCCCATCTTGCCGATGGTGCGCAGATGAGTGGCCCGGCTACGCAGCAGCAGGAAGGCCAGCGGCAGGGTCGAACCGACGCCGCCAATCAGCAGATAGTGATCCCAGAAACCCTGCAGATAGACGTGCGGCAGCACCGTGCCGGCCGCCAGCGCCGCCTGGTTTGCCGACAGGTTGGCCATCCAGAACGGGTTCATAATGCCGGTGACAATCAGCGAGCCGTGGATCCCGGCGAACCAGAAAATCTGGCACATCAGAACGGAGAGCAAAATCGCCGGCAGCGAGTCGGAGGCGGAAACCAGCGGCTCCAGCAGATGCATGATCGCCTGCGGCAGGATCATCCCGGTCTGCGCTTCGATAAACAGGTTCAGCGGATGCAAAGTACCAATCACCACCAGCACCGGGATCAGGATTTCAAATGAACGGGCGACGCCGGTCGGCACCTCTTTCGGCAGACGGATGGTGATGTTGTTTTGCTTCAGCCACGCGTAAACGCGGGTGGAGTAGATGGCGGTGATCAGGGCGGTAAAAATGCCCTGGCCGGACAGATACTGAGTGGAAATTTTACCATCGGCATAGGGCGCGGCGACCAGCAGGAAGGCCATAAACGCCAGCAGACCGGACATCACCGGATCGAGCTGAAACTGACGACCGAGGCTGGCGCCAATGCCGACCGAGATAAAGAAGGTCATTACGCCCATGCTGAGGTTAAACGGCAGCATCAGCTGTTCGCGGTAGTGCTGGGAGAAATCGAGCCAGCCGCGGGCAAAGCCGTTGGTGGTATCGGGTGAAAACGGCGGAAAGATAAATACCAGCATGAAAGAGCCGATGATCATAAACGGCAATGCGGCAGTGAAGCCATCGCGGATAGCGATAACATATTTCTGCTGCCCAAGGCGTCCTGCCAGCGGAGTAATAGATTGCTCGATCACGGCAATCATGGACTGATACAGAGAACTCATTTCAACACCTCTCAGTGCGCCGCTGGGATCAGCGACAGAGCATAATTCAGGACGTTGTCTCCCCGCTGCATGCCGTAGTCCATCGTATCGATGGGCTGAACCGGAATGTTCAGGGAAGCCGCTTTGTCAGACAGGGTTTTCAACATGTATTTCACCTGGGGGCCAAGCAACACCACCTGATACTGCGGAAACTGGATGTCAAATTCGGAAACGCCATAGGCGTCAATCTGCACCGGCAGATCACGTTCATTCGCCGCCTCCACCATCTTTCTGACCAGCAGACTGGTGGACATTCCGGCAGAACAGCACAGCATAATCTTGTACATCGACGACCATCCTCAAAATGTAAAAAGTTATTGCGTGGATGATTTGATATCAGACGGAAACCGGTTTCCATTTATAAAAAGCAGAACTGTGATAGTGGTCAAGATCTCCTGCTTATGGGGCGGATTTATTGGATTTGGCTCACATTATTCTGTCGATTTGGCGATGTTTTGCGCTGAAATGGAAAATCGGTTTCCAAACAAATGGCGAAATGGATATACTGCGCTGGTCATAATTGAAGCGATTCAGGTTTACGGGATTTTAGCGGGGCGCGGCGCCCGCGCAGGGGAAAATGATGTCGACAATCAATGATGTTTCACGACTTGCCGGGGTTTCCAAAGCCACGGTGTCGCGAGTGTTGAGCGGCTCACGTGGCGTGAAGGAGGCCAGTCGTCAGGCGGTGTTGCAGGCGGCGGAAACGCTCAATTACCGGCCAAACATGATAGCCCAGTCGTTGCTTAGCCAGTCCACCGGCTGCATCGGCGTCATCTGCGCCCAGGACAATATCAATCAAACCACCAGCTATCTCTACGCCCTGGAAAAACAGCTCAGTCAGCACCAGAAGCACCTGCTGCTGCGCTTCGCCAACACCAGCAGCGGCGTGATGAACTCGCTGGAGGAGTTGACCTGCGGGCTGTGCGATAACGTGCTGATCATCGGCGCGCGTTTTCCTCTGAATATTAACCGCCCGGACGTGGTGCTGGTGGACTGCCTCGACAGCGAGGGCGAAAACAGCATTCAGTTCGATCACGCCTTCGCCGCCGAAACCGCCTGTCACTATCTGATAAGCCAGGGCAGAAGGCAGATTGCGCTGATCCATCCCCAGAGCAGCGGCTTCGCCGATCAGGTGCTGCTGGGCTACAAGCACGCGCTGGAAAAAAACTTTTTGCCGTTTAATCGCAATCTGGTGTTTCTGGATAACACCTCGCCGTCGGTGGCGGTGCAGGAGCTGGTCAATAACGCCACGACGCTGAACTTTAATGCGCTGCTGGTGAGCGATGAACAGCAGGCGCAGCGCGTGGTGCCGCAGCTGCAGGCGTTTAACCGCGCCGTTCCGCAAAATGTGATGGTGTTTAGCCTCGCCGGATCGTTACAGCTGCCCGGTATCCCGACTATCCCGGCGATTGAATATTCCATGGACGCGATGGCGTCGCGGATCGTCAACTGGTTGACCGAGAAAACGGACAACCCGGGCGGCAGCCCGCTGCGCGGCGATTTAATTATTCCGAAGCACTAAACGCAGCACTCACCGAGATCCCCCGCCGCCTGTCCACGACAGGACGGCGGTCATGCCGAGATGGCTATTTGGCCGGACAGACGATTTTGTCGATCGCGGCCTGGTAGCTTTTCTGGTTATTGCGCTCTTTCGCCAGCGTTGCTTCGCGGACCGCGTTCTTGTTGCCGTCGGTCGCCAGCACGTTATTGGCAAAATCGTTGTCGCTGAGGTGGCTTGCTGGCGCGCATTTTTCCTTCACCGCTTTAAGCACCTGCTGCTTTTGCTGTTCGAACTGCAGGCTTTGCAGCGGTGATTCAGCCCACGCCGACGTGGCGCTCAGGGCGGTGACCAGGCATACCATCCAACATGCTTTCATCAGGCTTCTCCTTCCGTAATCGCTTCCGTCAACTATATGCGCAGGCGGGCAAACACGCAAATAGCGGTTAATTTAACTTGTTGAAAAGGCGTTTGTTATCATCGCCTCAGGCGGCTCTCACCCGCCGCCGCGAGTCGATGGCGATCAGCACCACCGAGGCCAGGATCAGCAGCGTGCCCAGCCAGTCCGGCAGCGTGAAGGTGATCCCCAGCAGCAGAAGCGACAGCAGGGCGCTGCTCAGTGGTTCGGCGCAGCTGAGGATCCCGGCTTTGGCGCCGCCAATCTTCTGCGCGCCGTTAAGATAAAGGCTGAAGGTCAGTGAAGTACCGATCACCACCAGGTAGAAAAAGGCTAACAGCAGGCTGCCGTTAACCACAAAATCGGTGCCCTGGCCGCCATAAAACGGCAGCAGCATCGCGCCGCCGAACAGCATGCTCCATCCCACGATCGGCAGCGTCCCGTAGCGGGCAATCAGCGTCGAGGGATAGGTGGTATAAAACGCGGCGGCAAACGCCGAGGCGATCCCCCAGAACAGCGCCGCCGGCGAAATCGACAGCGTCGTCGGGTTGCCGTGGGTCACCAGCAGAAAGGTGCCTGCCAGCGAGGTGCAGATAGCCCCCAGCACCAGCGGAGTGGGGCGCGCTTTACGGGCGAGGGCGAACCAGGCGACGATGATCGTCGGGGACAGGAACTGCAGCACCGTGGCCGTGGCGGCATTCGATTTTTCAATGGTCATCAGAAAGGTGAACTGCACGGTTAACGCGCCAAACAGCGAGAAAAACAGCAGGCTGACGGCGTCGCGGCGGTTTTGCAGCACGCGGAAAATGCGGTCGCCGTGAACAAAGCCGAGCATCAACAGGATCAGCCCGGCGAACAGCAGACGCGTCATGGTCAGAAACGGCGACGACATCTGGCTTTCCTGCATAATAAACTGCGCGCACACCCCGGAACTGCCCCACAGCACGGCGGCAATCAGTACGTTCAGCATCCCTTTTTTGCTGGAGCCCATCTTTTCCTCTGGCGAAATATGACAAAGGGGAATCATAGCATGCGCCCGCCCGGGGCGGCGGGGCAGGAAATGGTAGTCGGGCGCGGCGGTACAACTATTTTGCAGGCCCGGTAAGGCGAAGCCGCCGCCGGGCATTCACCGACAATCGCGTTCTAACTTAAATCGACATTTTTACTGCCGAACAGCCAGGTGAGCGCAAAGCCGCACAGGTAGGAGACCGCCAGTCCGCCGGCGTAGACCGCCATCCCGGCGTAAATCCCGCTGCCGGAGGTCATCAGCGGCAGCGCCACCAGGCCGGACGGACCAAACACCGTGTTCAGGCCGACCGGCAGCCCCAGCCAGGCGATCAGCCCGACGAAGAAGCCGCCGCAGGCGCCGCCGAGGCAGGCGGTGACAAACGGCTTCATCCGCGGCAGGGTGACGCCGTAGATTAGCGGCTCGCCAATCCCGAGGAAGCCCGGAATAATCGCCCCCTTAATCTGGGTTCGCAGCAGCGAATCGCGCTTCGCCCGCCAGAACAGCGCCAGCGCCGCCCCCACCTGCCCGGCCCCGGCCATCGCCAGGATTGGGAACAGCGAGTTAAAGCCCTGGGCATCCACCAGCGCAAAATAGACCGGGACAAACCCCTGATGGACGCCGAACATCACCGCCAGCAGGAACAGACCGGCCAGCACCGCCGAGCCAAACGGATTGCCGTTAAGATGCAGGAACAGCCACGACATGCCGGTAAACAACCAGCCGCCAATCGGCATGATCACCGTAAAGGTCACCGCGCCCATGATCAGCAGCGTCACCGCCGAGGTGAGGATCATATCGAGGTTGGCCGGCATGACCCGCCGCACCTGGCGTTCAACCCACGCCCCAAGGATGGCGGCGATCAATACGCCGATGATATTGCCGCGCGGATCGATACCGTGGCCGAAGAAGGTGGAGATCCCGGCGTAGACGCCGCTGGTCGCCTCCGGGTTGTAGCCCAGCACGAACAGCGAGGCGATAATCGCGCCGTTCACGCCGGAGCCGCCGAACGCCTTCTGGGCGTTATAGCCAATCAGGATACTCAGGAAGGTGAACATCCCTTTGCTGAATACCTTCATATAGCCAATCAGCGCCACCAGGCTGGCGTTCGGATGGGCGTTCTCCAGCACGAAAACCTGTTCCGCCAGGGTGGCGAAGCCCAGCAGCAGCCCGACGGCGATAAAGCCGGGGATCAGCGGCGTAAAAATGGTGGCGAATTTGGCGAGAAACTTCTGCACCGCGCTGGTCTGCTTGCCCTTCAGCGCCTGTTTTTTCTCCGCCGCGACGTCGGCCAGCGTCGGCGCGGCGGGCGCCTCCTCCAGCAGGCCGTTCATCATCTCGGCGGCGGTTTGCGCCTTGCCGGGGCCGAGCACCACCTGGAACTGCTCGTCGCTGACGATCACCCCCATCACGCCGTCAATCTGGCGTATGGCGGCGGTGTCGGCCAGGCCTTCATCGCGCAGGGTCAAGCGCAGGCGCGTCATGCAGTTGCCTGCCTGCGCGACGTTAGCGGCGCCGCCTGCGTGGGCGAGGATCCGCGCTATCATCTCTTTCGTTATTTTTGCCATTGCCCGTTACCTGTCTGTCGGCGCTCAGGTGTTGCTGAGCGCCTTGCGGATATAGCCGTTGTTCTTCGCCAGCAGCGACTGCGCCGCTTCGGCGCTTAAGTCCGCCAGCACCATCACGATCGCCGTTTTACAGTGGCGGCCGCAGGCCTCCAGCGCCTTCTGGGCAGTGGGACGATCGCAGTCGGTCGCCTCCATCACGATGGAAACCTGGCGCTCAATCAGCTTGGCGTTGGTCGCTTCGACGTCGACCATCAGGTTGCTGTAGACCTTGCCGACGCGGATCATCGCCCCGGTGGAGATCATGTTCAGCACCAGCTTCTGCGCGGTACCGGCTTTCAGGCGGGTCGAGCCGGTCACTACCTCCGGGCCGACCACCGGGGTGATGGCGACGTCCGCCAGCTGAGCCATTTCGCCATGCGGGTTACAGCTGACGATGGCGACAAAGGCATTCTGACGATGGGCATACTCCATGGCGCCAATGACGTACGGCGTGCGTCCGCTGGCCGCCAGCCCCACCAGTACATCGCGGTTGCTGAAGTTCAGGTTCTGCAGATCCATCGCCCCCTGCGCTTTGTTGTCTTCCACGTTTTCCACGGCGCTGAGAATCGCTTTATGTCCGCCGGCGATGATCCCCACCACCTGCTCCGGGCGGGTGCCAAAGGTCGGCGGGCATTCGCTGGCATCGAGGATCCCCAGACGCCCTGAGGTGCCAGCGCCGATATAAATCAAGCGGCCACCGGCCTGCAGCGCCGTCGCGACCTTATCCACCACCTCGGCAATCTGCGGCAGATAGGGCGTAATCGCCTGGGCCACCTGCTGGTCTTCCTGGTTTATCACCGTCAGCATCTCGAGGGTGGAAAGGGTGTCAATGTTGGCGCTGTTGGCGTTGCGTCGCTCGGTCAGCAGTTTGCTCAGGTCAATACTCATAGAAACCTCGTTATTCTCAGTCGTGCGCAGTATAAGGAATTATTTATTCCTTGCCTGTGAAGAGTATCACGATTAGTTCGAGGAGAATAATATGAGAATGGTAGAGATGGCGGGAAATAGTGCGGTAATAAATGTGGAATATTTTATTACCGCACCTGCGTTTAGCGCGCGCCGCGCGGCTGGCTGAGGCCCATCAGCAGCGCCAGCAGGTAGCAGATCGCCATCGCGAGGCTCATCTTCAGCATCGTTTCGCCGCCGAGGCCCGCCAACGGCGCGGCGATGCCGCCGAAAACAAACATCAGGGTGCCCATCAGCGCGGACGCGGTCCCGGACTGGGCGGCGTCGACGGCGCTCATCGCTTCCGCGCCGGCGACGGTACTGATGCCGCTCATCAGCGACACGGTAAAAAACAGGCCGACCAGCGCCAGAACCGGCAGCTGCAGCCAGGCAAACAGCAGCATGATCGCCGCGCAGCCCACCGCCAGCGTCAGGCCGCCGCGCAGCAGGCCTTCGGCGCTGAAGCGGCGCGCCAGACGGGAAAAGATCATCGCCGCGATAATCAGCCCGATACCGTTCAGACCAAACAGCAGGCTGAACTGCATGGCGCTCATGCCGTATTCGCTCTGCATTACGAAGGAAGAGGAGCCGATGTAGGAGAACAGCCCGGCCATCATAAACGCCTGAATCAGGCAGAAGCGCAGAAAACGACGATTCTTCAGCACCGGCTGGCCGGGCCGCTGGCGGGCGGCATGGGTCGCCGCGGCCGGGCGCGTTTCCCGCAGGATAGTCAGGCTCATGACCAGCAGCGCGCCGCCAATGGCGGCCATCGTCCAGAAGAGAATTCGCCAGTCGAAGGCGGTGATCACGTAGCCGCCCAGCACCGGGGACAGGACCGGCGCAATGCCGTTCACCGTCATCAGCAGGGCGAAAAACTGGGTCAGCAGGGTGCCCTGGTATTTATCGCGGGCGATGGAGCGCGACAGCACCGAGCCGCCGGCGCCGGCGAAGCCCTGTAAAAAGCGCCAGACAATCAGCATGTTGATATCCCGGGTCAGGGCGCACATCGCCGAAGAGAAGATAAACAACAGCAGGGACAGCACCAGCGGTTTCAGGCGGCCAATCCGGTCGCTCAGCGGGCCGAAAAACAGCTGACCCAGGCCGAGGCCAATCAGCGCGGCGGTCAGCGACAGCTGGGTCTGGGTGCTGGTGGCCTGCAGCTGCTGAGTGATCTCCGGCAGCGCCGGCAGATAAAAATCCGTGCACAGCGGCCCAATGCCCGACAGCAGGCCGAGGATCAGCGCCCAGGAGAGGGAAACACGTGGCATAACGATTCCTTACAGAAGCCGGGCGCGGTCGCCCGGCGGGTGAAATTAACTGGCGCCGCCGCCCAGCGACTGCCAGAGGGTGATCCGGTTATTGAGGTCGGTCTGCTGCAGGGACAGCAGCGTCGTCTTCGCCGACCACAGCGTGCGCTGGGCGGTGAGCACCGACAGATAATCGCCGACCCCAGCCTGATAGCTCTTCATGGCGATATCCAGCGAGGTCTGCTCGGCGGCGACATACTGTTGCTGGGCATCGAGCTCTTCATTTAGCGTTTCCCGGCGCGCCAGCGCATCGGCAACGTCCTTAAAGGCGCTCTGAATCGATTTCTCGTAGGTGGCGATCAGCCCCTTCTTCTCCGCTTCCGCATAGCGCAACTGCGCCAGGTTGCTGCCGCCGGTGAACAGCGGCAGGCTGATGGAGGGGGCGAACGACCACACCTGCATCCCGTGGCTGAACAGCGACGACAGCGAGTCGCTGCCGACGCCGGCGCTGGCGGTCAGGGAAATCGACGGGAAGAAGTTCGCCCGCGCCGCGCCGATATCGGCATTGGCGCTCTTCAGATTATGCTCCGCTTCCTGAATATCCGGCCGGCGCAGCAGCACCGACGATGACACCCCCGCCGGCGCCAGGGCGATGCAGTTATCCCCGAGACTGTCGAGGGTGCCGGGCAGCAGGCTCTCCGGCACGGTTTCCCCCGCCAGCAGGTTAATAGCGTTTTTATCCTGCGCCACCAGCGTGCGGTAGCTGGCGACGCTGGCGCGCGCCTGCTGATAGACGCTTTCCGCCGAGCTTAAATCGCCGGCGGAGGCGGTGCCCACCGCCATCTGACGGGCGACGATGTTGCGCGAGTTTGCTGCGCTGTCCATGGTCTGCTGCGCCAGCGCCAGATTGCTGTTATCCGTCGCCAGCGTCACCCAGGCGGTGGTCAAATCGGCAATCATCGTCAGCCGGGTATTCTGCGCGGTGAATTCGCTGGCAAGCCAGGTTTCGCGCGCTGCGCGCGACAGGCTCTGGTTCTTGCCAAACAGATCCAGCTCGAAGCTGGAGACCGCCCCGTCGGCCTGCGAAGCGGAGCTCAGGCCGCTGGCCACCGTTTTGCTGCGGGTATGGCTCAGCTCGGCATCGACGGTGGGGAACAGCGACGCCCGCGTCTCGCCGTACTGGGCGCGCGCGGCCTCGATATCGGCCAGCGCCTTTTGCACATCGCGGTTGCTGTTCAGCGCGATACTGACCACTTTTTTCAGCCGCGCGTCATTGACCACTTTCTGCCAGTCGCCGACCACCGCCGTCGATTCGCCGTGCGCCCCGGGGAGGGTAGCCGGCACCGGCGCGGCCGGGCGATCATAATGCGGGTCAAGCGAGACGCAGCCCGCGGTCAGGAGCGCGATAAACATAAAACTCAAACGAAACATACCTTACTCCTGAGAAGAACGTTGGCGGGTGAAGAAGCGTTTCACCAGCACGAAGAACAGCGGTACGAAGAACACCGCCAGCAGGGTGGCCGTCAGGGTGCCGCCGATGATGCCGGTGCCGATCGCCACGCGGCTGTTGGCCCCGGCGCCGGTGGCGATGGCCAGCGGCAGCACCCCGGCGATAAACGCCAGCGAGGTCATGACAATTGGGCGCAGACGGGTCTGCGCGGCGCGGATAGCCGCCCGGGAGAGCGAATAACCCTCATCCACTGCGGATTCAGCGAACTCCACGATCAGGATGGCGTTCTTCGACGACAGGCCGATGGTGGTCAGCAGCGCCACCTGGAAGTAGACGTCGTTGCTTAAGCCTCGCAGCGTCGCCGCCAGCGCCGCGCCGAGCAGGCCGAGCGGGATGACCATGATCACCGAGAACGGCACCGACCAGCTCTCATACAGCGCCGCCAGGCACAGGAACACCACCAGAATCGAGATGGCGTACAGGCTCATCGCCTGGCCGCTGGCCAGCTTTTCCTGCAGCGAAATGCCGCTCCACGCCCAGGTGGAGCCCGCCGGCAGGCTGTCGGCCAGCTTTTCCATCTTGTCCATCGCCGCGCCGGAGCTGAAGCCGGCGGCGTTTTCGCCTTGGATCTCAAAGGCGGCGGAGCCGTTGTAGCGCACCAGGCTTTCCGGACCGTATTGCCAGTGGGTGGTGGCGAAGGCGGAGAAGGGCGTCATGCTGTTATCGCTGCCGCGAACGAACCATTTGCCGAGGTCGGAGGGCACGGCGCGCGCGTCGCTCTCGCCCTGGATGTACACCTTCTTCACCCGGCCGCGGTCGATAAAGTCATTCACGTAGGTACCGCCCCAGGCGCTGGAGAGGGTATCGGTCACGTCGCTCAGCGACAGCCCCAGCGAGACCGCTTTGTTGTTATCGATATCCACCTGCAGCTGCGGCATCTGCGGCAGGTCGTTGGCGCGCACCGACTGCAGCTCGCCGCTCTGGTTGGCCGCCGCCAGCAGCTGACTGCGCAGCTTCATCAGGCTGTCGCGGTCGGTACCGCCGCTGGCCATCAGCTCGAAGGTGAAGCCGTTGCTCTGTCCGAGACCGTCCACCGACGGCGGGGTCATGGCGAACAGGGTGGCGTCGCGGATCGTCCCCAGCTCTTTATTGGCGCGCAGGGCGATGGCCTGGGCGGTATTGTCGTCGCCTTTGCGCTGCGACCAGTTGTTCAGCGACACGAAGGCCATCCCGGCGTTCTGACCGCTGCCGCTAAAGCTGAAGCCGTCGACGGTGAAAATGACGTTGGTATTGGCTTTCTCTTTGGTCAGGAACCAGTCGGTGACCTGGCGACGCACCTCGGCGGTACGCACCGCGGTGGCCCCGGCGGGCAGGGTGTACTGGACCATGATCTCGCCCTGGTCCTCCACCGGCAGAAAGCTGCCCGGCAGTTTCCACATCGCCAGCGCCATCGCCCCGCAAATCAGGACGTAAGCGCCCATCATCACCGCGCCACGGCGCAGGCCGCCGAGCACGCGGCTCTGGTAGCCCGCTTCCGTGCGCCCCCACAGGCGGTTAAACGCGCCGAAGAACCCTTTGGTATGAGGCCTGGAGTGGCTGAGCAGCGCGCCGCACAGCGCCGGGGTGAGGGTCAGGGCCACCACCACCGACAGCATCATCGCCGAGATAATGGTCACCGAGAACTGGCGATAAATGACCCCGGTCGAGCCGCCGAAGAAGGCCATCGGCAGAAAGACCGCCGACAGCACCAGGGCGATCGCCACCAGCGCGCCGGAGATTTCGCCCATCGATTTTTCGGTGGCTTCCCGGGCGGGCAGCCCTTCGTCGCGCATAATGCGCTCGACGTTCTCCACCACCACAATGGCGTCGTCCACCAGCAGGCCGATCGCCAGCACCATGGCGAACAGCGTCAGGGTGTTAATCGAGTAGCCGAACAGCGCCAGCACGCCGAAGGTGCCGAGCAGCACCACCGGGACCGCTACCGCCGGGATCAGCGTGGCGCGGAAGTTCTGCAGGAACAGATACATCACGCAGACCACGAGGATAATCGCTTCGAAAAGGGTCTGAATCACGTCTTCGACCGAGATTTTGATGAACTCGGTGCTGTCCTTTGGATAGGCGATATCGTAGCCCTGCGGCATCTGACGCTGGAATTCGGCGATTTTGCTTTTCACCAGGGTCGCGGTGTCCAGCGCGTTGGCGCCGGGGGCCATCATCACCGCGATCCCGGCGGCCGGGTGGCCGTTGAGATTGGCGGTAGCGGTGTAATCCTCGCTGCCCATCTCCACCCGCGCGACATCGCTCAGGCGCACCACCGAGCCGTCGGCCTGGCTTTTCACGATGATCGCTTTGAACTGGTCAGGGGTTTGCAGCCGCGACTGCGCGCGCACGGTGGCGGTCAGCTGCTGGGCGCTGGACGATGGCAGGGCGCCGATTTTACCGGCGGAGACCTGCACGTTCTGCGCCTCAATCGCCGACTGGACGTCGGAAGGCATCAGCGAGTAGGAGGCGAGTTTAGTCGGGTCCATCCAGACGCGCATCGCGTATTCGGCGCCGAACACCTGCAGGCTGCCGACGCCCTCTACGCGCGCCAGCGGGTCCTGCAGGTTGCTGACCAGCCAGTCGGAGATATCGGAGCTGGTGGCGCGGTCGGTTTTGTCATACACCGCGAGGATCAGCAGGAAGCTGCTCTGCGATTTTTCCACCGTCACGCCGGACTGCTGGACTTCGCTCGGCAGCCGCGATTCCGCCTGCTGGACTTTGTTCTGCACCTGCACCTGGGCGGTGTCCGGGTCGGTCCCCTGCTCAAAGGTGACGGTGATGCTGACCGAGCCGTCGGAGCTGCTGGTGGAGCTGAAGTAGAGCAGATGGTCGAGGCCGGTAAGCTGCTGCTCGATCACCTGGGTGACGCTGTTCTCCAGGGTTTCGGCAGAGGCGCCGGTGTAGGTGGCGGAGATTTTCACCGCCGGCGGGGCGACGTCCGGGTACTGGCCTACCGGCAGAGTGCGGATCGCCAGCACGCCGGCGAGCATAATCAGAATGGCGATCACCCAGGCAAAGACCGGGCGACGCACGAAGAAACGGGAGAACATCAGGCGTTGCCTCCGTTATTGTTGACGGCAACGGCCTTCACCGTCTGGCCAGGGGCCACTTTACCCGTGCCTTCGACGATCAGCTTGTCGCCCGCTTTCAGGCCGCTCAGCACCAGCCATTTATCGCCGTAGGTGTCGCCGGTTTCCACGGCGCGCTGCGCAACTTTGTTGTCGGCATCGACCACCAGCGCCGTGGCGTCGCCTTTGGCATCGCGGGTAATCCCCTGCTGCGGGGCGAGGATCGCGTCGTTCATGATGCCTTCATCGATGCGCGCGCGGACAAACATCCCCGGCAGCAGGACGTGCTGCGGGTTGGGGAAGATGGCGCGCAGGGTTACCGAGCCGGTGGATTCATCGACGGCGACTTCGGTGAGCGCCAGACGCCCTTTTTCGCTGTAGGTGCTGCCATCTTCAAGGATTAACGTCACGCTGAGGGTATCGCTGTTGCTGGCCAGGCTTTGTTTGCGTAAACGCAGGAGATCGACGCTGGATCGCGTCAGATCGACATACATGGTGTCGAGCCCGCGGATCGTCGCCAGCGCGGTATCCTGATCGGCGGAGACCAGCGCCCCCGGCGTGACCGACGAGATGCCGATGCGTCCGGCAATCGGCGCGGTGACGGTGGTCCAGTTCAGGTTGATGCGCGCGCTCTCCAGCGCCGCTTTCTTCGATGCCACGCTGGCCTTGTCCTGGGCGCAGGTGGAGGCGGCGTCGTCGGCATCCTGGCGGGAGACGCCGTTATCCCGGACCAGCGACGCGTAGCGCTGAGCCTTCTGGCAATCGGAGACCACCAGCGCCTGGGCCTGTTTCAGCGCCGCCGCCGCTTCATTCCAGGTCGCGCGATAGCTGGAGGGATCGATCTGGTAAAGGGCCTGCCCGGCCTTCACCATATCGCCTTCGGTAAACAGGCGCTTCTGGATGA
This sequence comes from Klebsiella sp. JN_Kp127, assembly GCF_040062505.1. Lineage (NCBI taxonomy): Bacteria > Pseudomonadati > Pseudomonadota > Gammaproteobacteria > Enterobacterales > Enterobacteriaceae > Klebsiella > Klebsiella sp. JN_Kp127. The sequence goes on along the minus strand of NZ_JBEAHS010000004.1, from coordinate 143,289 downwards.
TGCCGCCCACCTGCGGGCGTACTTCGGCGCTGAGCGAGGCGGTGGTGCGGCCGGTGAGCTGGCTGACTACCGGAACCGGCTGGCTTTGCAGACTGACCACGCCCACTTCCGGCGTGGGTTGCTGCGGGGCAGATGTCTGCGCATTATCGCATCCGCTGAGGAGAAATAATGCTGTCGCGATGGGAGCTATGATGTATTTCATTATATTTTCTCAAGATATAAGACGTCCGCCCCGTTTATTTAAAAACGAGGGAATAGGTTGGGCGCTGAGGCATTTTCGGCTAAGCGAAAATGACAAAAAAGGAACACAGATGTTCCTGAACGTGATTGTTATTGTGTCTCCGCTGAAGCCAACCTCTTCGGCCTTCAGGAGGTGAAAAGCGCATCTCCTCTGGTTTTGTAGTGAGAATGATCATTCTCATTTTTTCCCATTATACGATCCGCCGCGATAATGGAAAGGTTTTTTTGCTTACTTTTAGAACGCAAAAAATTAAGGCAAATAATCATGGAGAAAATAAGAATTTTTTGTGAAAGTGGAGAGGAAAAATAACCTTTCGGCACTGCGATACTGGAGATAGTTAATGGCGTTAATCATTACAAAAAGCATTAATCCCGACGACCAACAAGAATTGTTTGCCGGTTTGCGGCACTATAATCAGCAGTATCTTGATGCGGCGCAGTTTGGCGATCTGGGCGTTTACTCCCGCGATGCGCAAGGGGTGATGCAGGGCGGGCTGATTGCCAAACGTAAGGGTAACTGGCTGTGCATTGAGTATCTGTGGGTCAGCGAAGCGACGCGCGGTCGCGGACTGGGGAGCGAGCTGATGCAGGAGGCGGAGCGGCAGGCGCAGGCGCTGGGCTGCAGCCATCTTCTGGTGGATACCTTTAGCTTCCAGGCGCTGCCGTTTTATCAGAAATTAGGCTATCAGCTGCAGATGTCGCTGCCCGACTTCCCGCATGCGGGGATGCAGCGTCACTATTTGTCGAAGGCGCTGTAACGGTCCTGATATCGCCGGGCGGTCAGGTACCGTACCTGTGATTGTGCCGGATGGCGGCATAAATGCCTTACCCGGCCTACACAGTTCTCCCGTCGTTTCGCCCCACCCAGGACCGGCAAGCGCAGCGCCGCCGGGCAGGATATCAGGCACGGCACCTGTATTCTTGCCGGGTGGCGGCTGCGCCTTACCCGGCCTACGGTTCGTGCTGTGCCCGCCATGATGCCGAGCGGCCTGTTGTTGATATACCCACTTGCGCGACTGAAACTGCCGGTGCTGGCGGCGACTGGCCGCCCCCTGTGCGCTCCCTGCGCCATGCCAGGCATAACGCTGAAGAAATATCGGGAGCGCAATCTGCCCGGACATAACACGGGAGTGCTGGCCCTGCTAAGCGCAGTGCGAGCAGGGAAATTTACGGTTGTGCCGTTATTTCTGTAGCCCTGCTAAGCGTAGCGCGAGCAGGGAAAATCCCGGATGGCGGCGCGTGGCGCCTTATCCGGGCTACAAAAGCGTCAAAACCACGCCTTAACCCCCGACGCCATGGCCCATTAACGCCAGCGCGTGGCTGACGATGGTCTGGCGGTCGACCGCCTGTAAACGCGGATCGCTGTGGATGCGCGAAAACGGCACCAGCACCAGGCTAATCACCGTGGTAAACAGCAGCTCCGGCGACAGCGCCGGGTTAATCTTGCCCTCCCGCTGCCAGCGGCGCACCGCCTCCAGCATCACCTGAAAACGCTCCTCGCCGAAGCGGGCGTCCATATGCTGACGCAGGATCGGCATCTCGCCGATGATCTCCTGCATCCACAGCGGCGCGAACCAGGCGTTTTTCTCCGCCATGTGCGCCAGCGTCTCGACCATCATCGTCAGCGCCAGCACCGGGTCCTGCGGATGGTCGACAAAGATGCGGCTGATGTGGTTGCGCAGCGGCATAAAGCGCTCTTCGATCAGCTGCGTCACCAGCGCATCCCGCGAACTGAAATAGTAATGCAGCATCGCTGGCGTCACCCCGGCCTCTTTGGCGATGGCGTTCAACGACACGCGGGCCGCGCCGTCGCGGGCAAACAGCGTCAGGGCGATGTCCATCAGCTGTTCGCGGTTGGCGGTACCCGGTTTTTTGCCGCGCGGCCGCCCCGGGCGGCGGGGGGCATCCTGATCCTTTTGTGCTGTCATGATATGGCGATCTCTTGACCCGACTCATTCTTTCACTAAATATTAATTATGCATTTAATTAATTTCAAGCGAGTGTTGTGATGACTTCTCAAGTCGCGAACCCACCGGTGCAGTCGATACGCCTGCTGTTTAGCGCCTTGCTGCTGGTGATGCTCCTCTCCGCGCTGGATCAGACCATTGTCTCCACCGCGCTGCCGACGATTGTCGGCGAACTGGGCGGGCTGGACAAGCTTTCCTGGGTGGTTACCGCCTATATCCTCAGCTCCACCATCGCGGTGCCGCTGTACGGTAAATTCGGCGATCTGTTCGGCCGCAAAATCGTGCTGCAGGTGGCGATTGGGCTGTTTCTTGTCGGCTCCGCCCTCTGCGGGCTGGCGCAGAACATGACCCAGCTGGTGCTAATGCGCGGCCTGCAGGGGCTCGGCGGCGGCGGCCTGATGGTTATCAGCATGGCGGCGGTGGCCGACGTCATCCCGCCCGCCAGCCGTGGCCGCTATCAGGGGCTGTTCGGCGGCGTTTTTGGCCTGGCGACGGTGATCGGCCCGCTGATCGGCGGCTTTTTGGTGCAGCACGCCTCCTGGCGCTGGATCTTCTACATCAACCTGCCGCTGGGTCTCTTCGCGCTGCTGGTGATCGGCGCGGTATTCCACAGCAGCAATAAACGCAGCCAGCATGAGATTGACTGGCTGGGGGCGATTTACCTCAGCATGGCGCTGCTGTGCATCATCCTGTTTACCTCGGAAGGGGGCAGCGTTCATGCGTGGAATGACCCGCAGCTGTGGTGCATTCTGGCCTTCGGTATCGTGGGGGTCATCGGCTTTATCTACGAAGAGCGAATGGCCGCCGAGCCGATTATTCCGCTGTCGCTGTTCCGCAACCGCAGCTTCCTGCTGTGCAGTCTGATCGGCTTCGTCATCGGCATGTCGCTGTTTGGATCAGTCACCTTCCTGCCGCTCTATCTGCAGGTGGTGAAGGAGGCGACCCCCACCGAGGCCGGGCTGCAGCTGATCCCCCTGATGGGCGGCCTGCTGCTGACCTCGATTATCAGCGGGCGGATTATCAGCCGTACCGGTAAATATCGCCTGTTTCCGATCCTCGGTACCCTGCTTGGCGTGACCGGCATGGTGCTGCTGACCCGGATCACCATTCACTCACCGCTGTGGCAGCTGTACCTGTTTACCGGCGTGCTGGGGGCCGGTCTGGGGCTGGTGATGCAGGTGCTGGTGCTGGCGGTACAGAACGCGATGCCGGCGAAGCTTTACGGCGTCGCCACCTCCGGCGTGACCCTGTTCCGTTCGATCGGCGGCTCCATCGGCGTGGCGCTGTTTGGCGCGGTTTTCACGCACGTGCTGCAGAGCAACCTGCAAAAGCTGTTGCCGGAAGGCGCGGTACTGCCGCCGGGAATGAATCCGGTGGCGGTGCAGCACCTGCCCGCGGATATCCGCCTCGACTATCTCGACGCCTTCGGCGCGGCGATCCATGCGGCGTTCCTCATGGCGGCCTGCATTATGGCGGTGGCGTTTGTCCTCTCCTGGCTGTTAAAGGAGGCGCCGCTGAAGACCGCGACGCACTAAGCGGCCCCGGCGATGCGCAGCAGCGCCTGACGCAGCGCCGGCGCGGCAAAATCGATAAATTTTCGCAGCTTAAGCGGCGCCAGGTCCCGGGCGGTATACAGCAAATGGACCGGCGCCGGCTCCGGCTCGACGCGCTCCAGCAGCAGACGGAGCTCACCCTGTCGCAGGCCGTCCAGCGCCTGATAGTGCAGTAAGCGAGCTACGCCCACCCCCAGCCGCGCGGCATCGGCAGCGCTCTCCGGCGTGGTGACCGATAACGCCGGCGGCAGGTTAATCAACTGGTCCTCGCGCTCAGCGGCGCGAAAGCGCCAGCCGCGATAGGGCATCGGCGATTCAATGCGGATGATCGGCAGCGCCGCCAGATCGCGCGGCCGCTGCGGCTCGCCGTATTTCGCCAGCAGCGCCGGATGGGCGCAGGCCACAATGCGCATCCTGCCGAGGCGGGTGGCCACCATGCTGCTGTCCGCCAGGTCGCCTATCCTCACCGCCAGATCGATATGGTCGCCCACCAGGTCGGCGTTACGATCGCTGAGCAGCAAACGGACGTGAATCTGCGGGTAACGGGCGATAAATTCAGCGATCACCGGGAGAACGTGCTGGCGTCCAAACATTGTCGGCGCAGAGATCACCAGCTCGCCTTTCGGTTCCTGATACTCGCCCGTCGCCTGGCGTTCGGCGTTTTCCACCTCCTCAAGGATCCGCCGCGCGGCAGCGACATAATCGACCCCGGCGTCGGTGAGCGTCAGTTTGCGGGTGGTCCGCGCCAGCAGGCGCACCCCCAGCGCGTTCTCCAGCTCGCCGATATGGCGGCTGACGGTGGTCAACGGCATATTCAGCGCCCGCGCAGCCGCCGACATACTCCCCAGCTCGGTCACTTTCACCAGCAGCGCCATCGCGCTTAATCGATCCATTATTCTCCCGATTTTTGGAAAGATGATTGCCACTAAACCAGTATTATCATTTTTCGCAGTACAGTCCATGATGGCGCCAGACAACAGGAGGCGCTATGGCAGCAACCTTTCTCGATATCGCCATCACCCCGGACGTGATGGATGTGCAGCATGAAATGGGCAGCGACCAGCTGTGGCAAACGCCGCACAGCCGCCGCCAGGCCGACCGCTTCGGCGACAGCGAAGCGGGGATGATCGCCACCCGCGACAGCTTTTATCTGGCGACGGTGTCGCAGAGCGGCTGGCCCTACATTCAGCATCGCGGCGGCCCGCCGGGGTTTCTACATCTGCTGGATGATACCACCCTGGCGATGGCGGATTTCGGCGGCAATCGTCAGTACATTACCACCGGCAACCTGCGCGGCAGCGACCGGGCCTGCCTGTTTTTGATGGATTATCCGCGCCGTGCCAGGCTGAAAATCTACGCCACCGTCGAGGTCGTGGCGGCAGAGAACCACCCGCAGCTGCTGGCGCAGGTGGCGCCGGCCAACTATCGCGCCCGCATCGAGCGCCTGTTTCTTTTTCATCTGCAGGCGTTTGACTGGAACTGCCCGCAGCACATTACGCCGCGCTACAGCGCGCAGCAGGTGACGGAGTACAGCCAGAACCTGCAGCAACGTATTCATGACCTGGAGCAGGAGAATCAGCGCCTGCAGCAGCAATTAGCCCGCAGAGGAGAGTCAGCATGACCGAACAACGTCCCCCGTTACCGCCGTTTACCCGCGACAGCGCTATTCAGAAGGTCCGCGCCGCGGAAGATGGCTGGAACAGCCGCGATGCCGAAAAGGTCGCTCTGGCCTACACCATGGACAGCGAATGGCGCAACCGCAGCGAGTTTGTCCACGGCAGGGGGCAAATTGTCGAATTCCTGCAGCGAAAATGGCGTAAGGAGCAGCAATATCGGCTGATTAAGGAGCTGTGGGCATGGCAGGAAAATCGCATCGCCGTGCGCTTCGCCTATGAGTGGTGCGACGACAGCGGCAACTGGTTTCGCTCGTACGGCAATGAAAACTGGGAGTTTGATCAGAACGGGCTGATGCAGATGCGCTACGCCTGCATCAACGACCTGCCGATCGCCGAAAGCGAGCGCCTGTTCCACTGGCCCCAGGGGCGTCGCCCGGACGATCATCCGGGGCTCAGCGACCTGGGGCTGTAAAACCGGCGCTGCGCGACGGATTAATCGGCTTTCGGGAAGTCGACCACCGTGTCGTTAACCCGGTTCACCATATTGGTGAACAGGATCGCGCTGATGGCGCTGATAATCTCAATCACCTGCTGGTCGCTAAAACCGGCGTTGCGCAGCGCGGCGACGTCGGCTTCCGGCAGCGTGCCGGTGGTGGTCACCAGCGTCTGCGCAAATTTCACCAGCGCATCAAGCTGTGCCTCTTCCGCATACTCCCCGCGGCGCAGGGCGTGGATCTGTTCGCTGCTGAAGCCGGCTTTTTTCGCCATCAGCGTATGTGCGGCCAGGCAGTAGTCACAGCCGGTGGCTTCGCTGACCGACAGGTTAATGGCTTCCAGCTGTTGGGCGCTGAGGCTGCCTTTATGTAGCATCGCATTGTGCGCCAGCGCCTGCTGCAGCGCGGCCGGCGAGTGGCCGCCGATGGTCAGGTAGGCATTCGGCACTTTGCCCATCGCTTTTTTGATCCCGGCGAAAATATCGGCGGCTTTGCCGGTGGCGTCTTGTTCACGGATATCAGCTAAACGGCTCATGGTTAACTCCTGTTGTTTTCGAGGGTGTGTGTTGGCATTGGGGTCATCTTAGGCGGTTGCCGCATGCTAGACTGGCGGTCTTCGTCTCACCTTTTTGTCTTATCGTCTCAGGAGAAGCATGGACAGTCTCAGTCATCTGCTGGCGCTGCTGGCGCCGCGCTGCGAAGTGAACCTGCACTGTCGCTTCGGCGGCCGCTGGCAGGCCGGGCACCAGCAAATGCGCACCGGCGTGGTGCCATGGCACGTGGTGCTGCGCGGCGAGGGGCGGCTCAACGTCGGCGGCCAGACCCATCACCTGCGCGCGGGAGATGTGGTCCTCCTGCCGCACGGTTCGCCGCACCTGATGGAGAGCCTGGTGGAGTGGGGCCAGGTGCTGCCGGTGGCGCATCGCTTTAACGGCACGGTGACGGAAATGCGCGCCGGCCCGGCGGAGGGGGCGCTGGAGATGCTGTGCGGCGAATTCTATTTTGGTCCGCACGTCAGCTGGCTGTTCACTGAGGCATCGACGCTGATCCATCTCCATACCGATGCGCGCGAAGACTGCCCGGAGCTGCAGCCGTTGCTTAACATACTGGTCCGCGAAAGTCTGGCGCAGCGTCCCGGCGGCAGCGCTATCGTGCGCAGCCTCGGCGATACGCTGCTGGTGCTGCTGCTGCGCATGCTGCTTGGCGAGCAGCAGCCGCCAGGCGGGCTGCTGCGTCTGATGAGCGATGAGCGCCTGATGCCGGCGGTGCTGGCGGTGATGGCGACCCCGGAGCAGCCGTGGACGCTGGAAACCATGGCCGCCCGCGCCTTTCTGTCGCGGGCCACCTTTGCCCGCCATTTTGCCCGCGTTTATCACCTGACGCCGCAGGCGTGGCTGTCGCAGCTGCGAATGGCGCTGGCCGCCCGGCTGCTGCGCCTGGAGCGTCAGACCAACCTCGAGGTCATTGCCGAACGCTGCGGCTTTCAGTCGCTGGCGTCCTTCTCGAAGCGCTTCAAAATGCGCTATGGCGTGACGCCGGGCGAGTGGCGACGGGGCTAGCGCTTCGCGCCTGGCGAAGATGATTTTATTTCCGGTTGCGTGGTTTGCTGTTTATTACCCCACCCGAAAGTCGCTATAGTTTTGCACGAAAAAAACAATGACAGTCAGGACGGACAGGGTGAAGAGGATGAGATTACGTTTACGTGCCGCCGCCGCGGTAATGCTGGCGGGTCTGGCGCTGGTCGGCTGCGACCAAAAGGGTAATGAAGCGAAGCACATTAAGGTCGGCGTGATTAACGGCGCTGAACAGGATGTGGCGGAAGTGGCGAAGAAAGTGGCCAAAGAGAAGTATGGTCTGGAGGTTGAGCTGGTGGGGTTCAGCGGCTCGCTGTTGCCTAACGAATCGACCAACGCCGGGGATCTGGACGCCAACGTCTTCCAGCATCGGCCTTTCCTTGAGCAGGACAACAAAGCGCATAACTACCATCTGGTGGCGGTAGGCAATACCTTCGTCTTCCCGATGGCCGGCTATTCGCGCAAGATAAAGTCAGTCGCCGAACTGAAAGACGGCGCGACGATCGCTATCCCCAACGATCCGACCAACCTCGGGCGGGCGCTGCTGCTGCTGCAAAAAGAGAAGCTGATAACCCTCAAAGCCGGTACCGGCCTGCTGCCGACGGCGGTGGATATCACCGACAACCCGCATCATCTGAAAATTATGGAGCTGGAAGGGGCGCAACTGCCGCGCGTACTCGACGATCCTAAAGTCGACGTGGCCATCATCAGCACCACCTACCTGCAGCAAACCGGGCTGTCGCCGGTTCGCGATGGCATCTTTATCGAAGATAAAAACTCGCCCTACGTGAACATCATCGTGACCCGTGAAGACAATAAAGACGCGGAAAACGTGAAAGAGTTTATGCAGTCGTACCAGTCGCCGGAGGTGGCGAAGGCGGCAGAGACTATTTTCAACGGCGGCGCGGTGCCGGGCTGGTAAGCCAACTTACAGGGAGAGGCGCGTATGGTACGCCAACGGCAGGCCGATCTGCTGCTGATTGCCGCGACGGTGATTGCCGCCTGCGGCTGGATTTTTTCCCGCGAGGCGATCGCCGGCATGCCGGTATTCGCGTTCCTTGGGCTGCGCTTTTTCTTCGCCGCGCTGCTGTTGCTGCCGTTTTGCCGCGGGTTTCGCCCGCAAAAGCAGCACTGGCCAAAGCTCATCATCAGCGGGCTATGGTTTGCGCTCAACCTCTGCCTGTGGATCTACTCGGTCTCCACGACGGCGTCGCTCGGCGAAGGGGCGTTTATCATGAGCCTGTCGATGATGTTCGTCCCGCTGACCGCGTGGGTGATGATGAAGGTGCGTCCGCCGCGGGCCTGGTGGGAGTGCCTGCCGATCGCGGTGGTGGGCCTGGGCCTGCTCAGCCTGCACATGCCGATAGTCTTCCATCCCAGCCAGGGCTGGTTTTTGCTGACGGCGCTGGTGCAGTCCATCTGGTTCTGTTACACCAGCCGCTGCGCGCGCGAAGTACCGCTGATCCCCCTGACCACCGTCCAGCTGGCGATCACTGGTATCGTCGGGTTGACCCTCTCCGCTGCCGTTGAACGCTGGGACCAGCCGATGACCCTGCCGACCTTCGGCTGGCTGGTGGCCAGCATTGTCATCGCCACCAGCCTGCGCTTCGGTCTGCAGATGAAGGGGCAGAAGTACGCGGCGGTGGCCAGCGCGGCGATCATTATGGTGCTCGAACCGCTGCTGACGGTCATTGCCGCCGCGCTGTGGTATGGCGAACAGCTGCCGCTGCAGAAGATTATCGGCGGCGTGCTGATCCTGGTTGCCCAGCTGTGGTTCCGCTGGCGGATGCTTAAGCCGTAGCCTGCCCGGTGCGCGGCTGCGCCATCAATTGCAGCAGCGGCACCAGCGACAGCCCGTCCGGCATTTCGCCGCGGGCGATCAGCTGGTTTATCTCCTCAAAGGTAAACCAGCCGGTTTCCATCACTTCATCCTGATCCGCATCCATCCCCACCCAGCGTAAACCGGTGGCCAGCCAGGTGATAAACAGCTGGTCGCTGCTGCCGTAGGAGGGGTTGAAGCGAATGATCTCCTCGACGCGTTGCGCCTGCCAGCCGGTCTCTTCCCGCAGCTCGCGCAGCGCGGCCGCCGCCGGATCTTCCCCTTCGTCAACGCCGCCTGACGGAATGGCCCACACCACCTTGTCGATCAGGTAGCGGTAGTGGCGAATCAGCAGCACTTTGTCATCCTGGATAGCCACAATCCCCACCGCCGGGCGCGGATAGTGAATGGCGTAAAAGTCGCGGCGCTCGCCGGGGGCGATATCAATACCCACCTTGCGCATGCTGAACCACGGCGTCTCGGCGATGACCTGCGGGTCGTGCATATCGGCGGCGGTCAGTTTTTTCTTCATCCTGCCACTCCTGTCAAAAATGGAGCCTTCAGAACAACATAGCCGGAGGCGGATAGCAATCGCCGCAGGTTGGCCCGATTTCATCGATCCTTGCCCAAATGCCCCTATTGCGCCAGGCTGGTACTCAGTACGATGTTCGTCAAATCACCCCCCCTGAGGAACGCCAACATGAACATCACCCATATCCGTAACGCGACCCAGATTATTGAATACGCCGGGAAAAAGTTTCTGATCGATCCGATGCTGGCGGACAAGGGCGCCTGGCCGGGTTTTCCTGGCACCGCGCGCAGCGAGCTGCGCAACCCGCTGGTGGCGCTGCCTTTTTCCCGCGATAAAATCATCGACGTTGACGCGGTGATCGTCACCCATACCCATGACGATCACTGGGACGAGGCGGCGATCGCCGCGATCCCGAAAACCCTGCCGGTGTTCGTCCAGCATGAAGCCGACGGCGCGTTGCTGCGCAGCCAGGGTTTCCAGGATATCCGCCTGCTGACGGCAGACAGCGAATTTGCCGGCGTGCGCCTGCTGAAAACCACCTCCGGCCAGCACGGCAGCGATCGCACCTACGCGGTGCCGGCGATGGCCGAACGCCTGGGCGAGGCCTGCGGCGTGCTGTTTCGCCATCCGCAGGAGAAGACGCTGTGGCTGGTGGGGGATACCATCTGGCGTGATGAAATTGCAGCCGACCTGCTGAAGCTGCGCCCAGACGTGGTGGTCCTCAACGCCGGCTACGCCCACGTCATCGGCTTTGGCCCGATTATCATGGGCAAAGAGGATCTCCTGAACGTACACTTCACCCTGCCGGAAGCGAAAATCATGGCGATTCACCTGGAAGCGGTCAACCACTGCCTGGTGAGCCGGGAAGAGATGCGCCAGTATGCGCTGGATAATCAGATATCCGAGGTAGTGTGTATCCCGCAGGATGGGGAAACCGTGGTTTATTAACGTGCGCAAGGGGAAGGAACGATGAAACTCACCGACGTGGCGATTGTTGCCGTAGAGGGCTTTAGCCCGTTTCATTACGCCGTTCCCTGCATGCTGTTTGGCGATTCGGTCTCTGAAAGCAAACGCTTTAACCTGCACATTTGCGCCGAGCGGCCGGGGCTGCTGCGCGCCCGCGACGGCTTTGTGCTGTACGCCAGCGGCGATTACGCCGTGCTGGAACAGGCGGATATCGTGGTGGTGCCTTACTGGGGCGAGGTTGACCGCCGCCCGCCGCAGGCGCTGCTTGATAGCCTGGTGCGGGCCCGGAATAACGGCGCGGAAATCGTCGGTCTGTGCCTCGGCGCGTTCGTCCTGGGCTACGCCGAGCTGCTGGACGGGAAACGCGCGGCGACCCACTGGGAGTTTGAGCAGGATTTTCAGCGCCGGTTTCCGCAGGTGCGGCTGGATATCAACGCCCTGTATGTCGACGACCAGCGGATCATTACTTCGGCGGGCACCGCGGCGGCGCTGGACTGTTGCCTCTACATCATCCGCCAGCGTTTCGGCAGCCTCGCGGCCAACCAGATCGCCCGGCGGCTGATTGTTTCACCGCACCGCGAGGGCGGCCAGGCGCAGTTCATCGCCCAGCCGGTGCCGAAAAACACCCGCGATGCGCGAATCAACTGCCTGCTGGATTATCTGCAGCAGCATATTGCCGAGCCGCATAATCTCGATTCGCTGGCCCGGGTGGTGGCGATGAGCCGCCGCAGCCTGACCCGCCACTTCGCCCGGGCGACCGGGATGAGCATTACCGACTGGCTGACCGCCGAACGCCTGCGCCGCAGCCAGAGCCTGCTTGAGGCGGGCGATCTGCCGGTGGAGCAGGTGGCGGAGGCGGTGGGTTATCTCTCTGCCGTCACCTGGCGTCAGCAGTTTAAGGCGCGCTTTGGCGTCAGTCCGACCGAATGGCGGCGCACCTTTCGCCGCGGCGCTTAGCCGGCGAGGGTCGCGCTGTCGATCACGAAGCGGTATTTCACGTCGCCCTTGACCATTCTTTCCCAGGCTTCGTTGATCTCATCGCCGCGGATCAGTTCGATATCGGCGACGATGCCGTGTTCAGCGCAGAAGTCGAGCATCTCCTGAGTTTCCGCGATCCCGCCAATCATCGACCCGGCAATCGACCGGCGGCGGATGATCAGATTGAACACTTCCGGCGACGGATGCGGCGTGGCCGGAGCGCCCACCAGCGTCATGGTGCCATCGCGCTTCAGCAGCGTGGTGAAGGCATCGAGATTATGCGGCGCCGCCACGGTGTTGAGGATGAAATCGAAGCTTTTGACGTGGGCCGCCATTTCGTCTTCGTTACGCGACACCACCACCTCATCGGCGCCCAGCGCTCTGGCCGCATTACGCTTGGATTCGGAGGTGGTAAAGGCCACCACGTGAGCCCCCATGGCGTGGGCCAACTTGATTCCCATATGCCCAAGGCCGCCGATGCCGACCACGCCGACTTTTTTACCCGGCCCGGCGTGCCAGTGGCGCAGCGGCGAGTAGGTCGTGATCCCGGCGCACAGCAGCGGCGCGACGGCGGCCAGCTGCGCTTCGGGATGGGTTATCCGCAGCACGTAGTGTTCTTTAACCACGATCTGCTGTGAATAGCCGCCCAGGGTGTGGCCCGGCGCGTCCTGGGTCGGTCCGTTGTAGGTCAGCACCATATGGTCGCAGTAGTTCTCCAGCCCCTCAGCGCACTCCTCGCACTGTTGACAGCTATCGACCATGCAGCCGACGCCCACCAGATCGCCGACGGCGTAGCGCGAGACAGCGTCGCCGACCGCGGTGACCCGGCCCACAATTTCATGCCCCGGCACGCAGGGATAGAGCGTTCCCGCCCATTCCGATCGCGCCTGGTGGAGATCGGAGTGGCAGACGCCGCAGTAGGCGATGGCGATCTGCACGTCCTGCGGCCCCGGTTCGCGGCGGGTGATGGCCATTGATTCCAGCGGCTGGCTGGCGGAGTAGGTACCTATAGCGTTGATCAGCATAGCGAAACCTCTTGATCGAATAGAGCGGGAGATGGATGCGGGTGGTCAGTGGCATCGATAAGGGTAGCCTGGACTGGGAGAGATGCGAGGGGGAAAGCGGCATCAGGCACGGCGTAAGCGAGCGAGTCACCGGAGCCGCAATTTATAAGACAGGTTTATCATTTAAGCGACTAAGCCGTATAAATATTTACGAAAATTATTGTTTTTTAGTGATGTAAAATCGAGGTAAACCGCTTATGCCGATAATAATGCTTACACTCTTTTTATTATGGAAACGACTTGGTTTTTATTCATGATTGCGCGTGTTGATACTATTACCGCTGAAAATCATGCCCTTCAACCTGACTTAATGACACAACACGATGTCGAAACCTGACGCCAACGGCCAGAATTCCCGGTCATTACCCTCTTTTTTTTATGGACGACGAACAAAACCGTTACCTGCGGTGGAATCCTTATTATCCGCGTTCCGGCCTGTCAGCACCCCTTTTGAACTGGCGCAGTCAAACTATTACCATTTTCCCTTGGCCCAAAGCGAATCCGGCTTCATTCTCCTCGAAGAAGGCGTGGCTTCAGTTTGCTTTGCGGAAAATCAACTGGTGATATCGACGATCCTCGCCCCGGCAATATTGGGATTAATTGATAATTATGGCGTGTTTAACGGGCTCCCGGATAAACGCCACTGTTCTCTGTTTGCTGAGACGGATTTAAGCGGGCGCTGGATAGCGCATCAGGCCGCGGTCAATATCCTGAATGAGAAAAACCTGTGGCAGGAGATGGCCCATATCCTGACGCAGCGGTTGATGGTGTTGAGCATGCGCGAGCAGGAGCTGCTGGGGGTGGACTCTTACCAGATGGTGCGCATCCTGTTAATGGAGCTGGCGGTCTATTCGGAGACGTATCGTAGACAGATCAATGTATTAAGGTTTATCCAGCGGCGTACCAACCTGTCGCGTAGCCGCATTATGTCGATTCTGTCGGAGCTGCGCAAAGGCGGTTATATTATTATCCACCGCGGGGTGTTGATGACTATCGCCCAACCGCTTCCCGCCAATTTTTGAGCCTGGCAGGCGAAGGGCGTGATTTGTCGCCCCCCACCTGCTGGTCCGCTTAGGGCTCAATCGGCGTCAGGTAGTCCAGCCGCAGCGGCTCAGCCAGCAGACGCTCCATCTGCATAACAAACGCCTGAAAATAGGGCATCTCTACATGCGCATCAAGGGCGTCCTGCCCACGCCACGCTTCGCGCATGTAGAAAGTGTCCGGCGCGTCGCGCAGCTGGAACAGCGCGTAGTCGAGATTGCCCGGCTCCTGTCTCGTCGGCAGGAGCAGCTTCTGCAGGGCCTGGCGCAGCGCGTCCGTTTGGCCTGGTTTCGCCTTGAGCACGGCGAGCAGGGTTATCATCTTAAAATCCCTCCAGCACAATCTTGCCCACCGCGCGTCCGGTTTCCAGCTGGCGATGCGCTTTCTGCAGATTGTCGGCAGTGATGGCGCCGTAGTGTTCGCCGAGGGTGGTTTTGATCGTGTGGTTGTCGATCAGGGCCGCCACGCGGGTCAGCAGCTGATGCTGGGCGATCATGTCATCCGTCTCAAACATTGAGCGGGTGAACATAAATTCCCAGAGCAGGGAGAGGCTTTTGGCTTTCAGCGGCACCACGTCCAGGGTCTCCGGATCATCAATCAGCGCCAGCTTGCCCTGCGGGGCGAGGGCGTCAATCAGCGCGTTGAAGTGCTGGTCGGTGTTGGTCAGGCTGGCGACATGGGTCACCGCGTTGATGCCGATACGCGCCAGCTCGTCGGCGAGCGGCTTGCTGTGATCGATAACATGGTGCGCGCCCGCCTCGCGGACCCACCGTTGACTCTCCGGACGCGAGGCGGTGCCGATCACCGTCATGGCGGTCAGTTTGCTGGCCAGCTGGGTCAGGATCGAGCCCACGCCGCCCGCCGCGCCGACGATCAGCAGCGTGTCGCCCGCGTTACCGCCTTCCGTGACGCCGAGACGGTGAAACAGCAGCTCCCAGGCGGTGATCGCCGTCAGCGGCAGCGCGGCGGCGGAGGCGTTATCGAGGGTGCGCGGTTTGTGCGCCACCAGGCGCTCATCCACCAGCTGATATTCACTGTTGCTGCCGGCCCGGCCCAGGGCGCCGGCGTACCAGACCTCATCGCCTGGCGCGAACAGCGTCACTTCCTCGCCGACGGACTGCACCACGCCAACGGCGTCCCAGCCCAGCACCCGCGGCGTGTCGCCCTGGAAGCCGGCGCGCACTTTGGTGTCTACCGGATTGACCGAGACCGCCTTCACGGCAACCAGCAGGTCACGCCCGTGGGCGGAGGGGACCGGCAGGTCGATCTCGGTTAAAAAAGGGATATTGTCGCCGTCAGCGGCGGCTTGAGTAATGGCGATAGCTTTCATAACTGCTCCGTTCTGTGAATCGGGTGAATAAAGCGATGACGCGATAGTAGACCGGTGCCGGGAGGGGAAAAACGGGTTAACGGCAATAACAGTTATATGCAGAAAGTGAAAATCAGCCCACCTGATAGAAATCGAGCATCACCCCATCCTGAGTACGCCCGCCAGCACAGATAAACAGCGAGGTGGTTAGCCAGCTGAGCGCGGGGGTATCAACCTCGAAGGTGGGGACGGTGCGAAAATAGATATCTTCCGGCGGAATAGTGCTAAAAAAGCGCATATCGTCGGCGAACAGTTGGTCATGATAGTGGGCCGGCACCCGGCGGATACCGTTGTTTTCCACGTACACCGTCCCTTCCTCCACCTGCAGGGCATAGCGGGCGGATAGCCTGCATGTGCCGTCGGGCCCGATAATCTGGCTATCGACGCCGCCGGGCAGCACGTGGCCGCGTAGTTGACCCGAGACGCTGCCGCCGAGAATCGGGATCAGCTGGCGCTTGCCGGTCTGCGGACTGCGGGAGACTATCACCGGTTTATCAACCTGGATGGTAATGGAAAAACAGTGTCTCAGTTCGGGGGTCATCATGGCTCTCCTGTTTCGGTTGGCAACGGCACGCGGCCTTTGCGCCAGTGTAACGGGTTTGCAGGAGACAAAATAACGCAGGGTTTGGATGAAAATGATTGGCTGAGATGATGGGTTTTGCGACTCAGTTTGGTTGGGCGTGGCTGAGGGCGAGCAGAGGCAAACTGGCGGAAGATCACAGGAGTTGAACCTGCCCGGGACCGCTGGCGGCCCCAACTGGATTTGAAGTCCAGCCACCTCACCGGAGATGACGATCTTCCGCGCCTCGATTGCTACATGGAGGCGGGGCGCATTATAGCTACTTTCAGCCGTTTACCACATACCTGAACGCACTTTTTTACTGTTAAAACTGGACTTTGCAGAACAGTCTGAGACAAATCCGTTCAAAATCCATGAGTTACACTTTTCATACTCTTTTCAGGCTAACGCGATCGCAAAATACATGAAACATATTCTGATAATGACCTAATTCATCTTCCTGCGGCAAAGGCTGACAAATAATGTAACCGGTACCCATCCGTGGTGCCGCCAAGGGAATTGTGCCCATATGAAAGATCCTATTTTGTCCGCCAAAGAGAAAATTGGCTACGGCATCATGGTCGACGGCGCCACCCTCCCCATTATTCTCGCCTTGTTCACCCTCGTTCCGGCGGAGAGGGTTTTTTTATTCCATTTTTGTACAAAAAGTAACATTCATTTCAGTCTGGTGACTCAGGCCGCAGACGCTATTCCTGAACGGTGATAGCGTATGCTGCCGCTGAGAGGAGCCCGCCATGGACTTAGAAAATATCTTTCGTGACGTGAAGCTAAGCAAAACGGAAATGACCGTGCTGCGCTTTATCCAGAACGACCCGGAGCTGTGTATCCGCCAGGGGATCCGCGCCGTGGCGGAGCAGTGCTACAGTAACCCCTCCTCGCTGGTGCGGTTGGCGAAAAAGCTTAAGTTCAGCGGCTGGCTGGAGCTGGTCTATTTCATCAAGTTCAATATCACCATGCCGAAGCTCGATGTCACCAACGATATCGACTATATGAGCATTCAGCCGGCGGAGGCGCTGACGCCGCTGCTGGCAAGCCTCGCGCAGCAGCGCGTCCTGATCCACGGCAGCGGTTTTTCGCAGTTGATTGCCCAGTATATTTATAACAAGTTCCTCGTCACTGGGGTGAATGCCAGCCTGGCGCTGTGGCCGGATTACGAAATCCTTGAGCAGAAAAACGCCGCTCGCTTCGACTCCATCTGGATCATTTCTAAATCCGGGCGCAGCAGCTCGGCGCTCAACTGGGTGAAGGCCCTGGAGGGGAAGGAGATCAACCTGGTCTGCTTTACCGGTGATTATCAGAGCCCGCTGGCGCAGGCTGCGGATACGGCGTTTATCATTCACGATCCGCAGAAGTTCGACGATGATATTTACTGGAGCAACCCGTTTTTCGGCTACTGCATCCTAGGCTTTGAGCGGCTACTGAAGATGTGGTTTACCCGCGCACGTAGCAATAGCTAGCCCCGCTAAGCGCAGTGCCGCCGGGCAATATATCAGGCGCCGCGCCGCCATGTTGCCGGGTGGCGGCTGCGCCTTACCCGGCCTACGCCTCCAGGTCCGGTCAGTGATTTACCGCCAGGCGGCGAACTGCTTATCGTCGAGATAAGCTTCGACCAGGGTTTTCGCCAGCGACCAGGAACCGATCAGCGGGTGCGCCATCAGCGCCCGCACCGCCAGCGACTTATCCTGCTGCAGGATCGCCGCTACCGCCAGCCGCTCATACTCTTTCACGCAGGAAATCATATTCTTCTGCGCCGTCGGCACCTTCGTCGGCGTGACCGGCCTGAGGCCCTCCCGGCTCAGGTCGCAGCTGATCTCAATCACGTCGTCAGGGCGCAAAAAGTCGAGCGTGCCATTATTCTGGATCGACACCACGATCCGCTTGGTGGTGGTGCTGTTCACCGCTTCCAGAATATCCAGCGCCACCCCGGCATAGCCGCCGGTGTCCGGTTCTTCGATAAACTGCCGCAGCGTCAGCGGCTCGCGGGTATGAAATTTCTCCTGCCGGGATTCGTTCTGCATATAGCTGTTTTCCCGGCGCAGGTAGTGCTGCATCCAGATATTGAAGGCGGCTTCCGGCTGCGTACTGGCATCCACGGTGCGCAGCGCCTGGCGCATCTCCTGATTGATACGGGCGATCTGCTCCCCGCGCGTTTCGCCTGCCCCCTGAATCGCCTTCAGCGCCTCGTCGCGATAGTAGTAATAATAGAGATATTCGTTGAGTAACTGGTTATCGCACAGCCGCACCAGCTCGGGTGAGAAGTACTGCATCGCGGTCTTCTGGTACAGCGCCGGGCTGGCGATCAGCCGCTCGGTCACCGCTTCCCCGCGCACGGTGAAGTGGGTAAACCAGGAGAAATGGTTCAGCCCATAGCATTCCACGCTCAGGTCGCGCTCCTCACAGCCGAGGATCGCCGGCAGTTCACGAATCAGCTCGGAAGGCGCATCGCAGATCCCATAGACCCGACGCTTAAAGCCGGACTTGACGATCGCTTCCGTCACCAGGCCTGACGGGTTGGTAAAGTTAAACAGAATGGCGTCTTCGGCGGCATGGGCTTCGATCAGCCGGCAATAGTCGAGGATCGCCGGGATCGAGCGCATGGCCATCGCGAAGCCGCCGGCGCCGGTGGTCTCCTGGCCGAGGGTGTTATGTTGCAGCGCAATGCGCTCGTCGCGAATGCGGCTTTCATCGCCGCCGACCCGCAGGGTGGTAATAATATAATTGGCGTTTTGCAGCGCTGCGACCGGGTCGGTGGTGGTCGTGAAATGAATATCCGGGCGAATGGTCGTAAATACATAGCGGGCAATTTCGCCGAATATCGCCAGATTATCCGCAGAGTTATCGAGAAAAACCACCTCCGTTAAACCAATGCGGTGAGCATTATAGGCCAGAGATTTCGCTAAAAATGCAGAGCGAACGCCGCCCCCGCCTAATACGGTTAATTTCATACAAACTCCTCATTAATTTTCTGCTAACCAGTTATCAACCCGGGAACGTACCTGTCCCACTTTTACGCCATAAATAACCTGAACTTCATTACGATTGCGCACCACGCCGTTGGCGCCAGTATTTTTTAATTGCGCGTCATCAACTTGCGCCATATCGCGCACGGTTACGCGCAGACGTGTAAAACAATTATCGACGGAGAGAATATTCTCCTTGCCCCCGAGGCCGCGGATAATGTCATCGGTAATCGACTGCGGCTGCGCGACTTTCTGGCGGTACTCCGCTTTGCTGTAGAGCTTCACGTTCTCGTCATCTTCCCGGCCCGGCGTTTTCAGATTCAGCTTCACCACCAGGGTGCGGAAAATCACGTAGTAGACGGCGAACTGGCCGATCCCGATAAGGACATATCCCGGCCAGCGCGTTAAGGAGACCGGCAGCGGCAGGTTATAGATCAGAAATTCGATCAGGCCCGATGCGCCCCAGGGGCGTACGGTGAAGAGGTCGCAAATGGCCTGCGAGGCGGCGGTTAACGTCGCATGGATCACCCACAGCAGCGGCGAGACAAACAAAAAGGTGAACTCAATCGGCTCGGTGATGCCGGTCAGCATGGAGGTGATAATCGCCGGCAGCAGAATCGCCTTAGCCATTACTTTTTTCTCCGGCTTCGCGGTGTGGTAGAACGCCAGCGAGGCGCCGGCGAGGCCGAAGATAGTGGTCATCCCTTGCTGTGAGAAGCGTAGGGCCTCATTCATCACCGGGGTCAGATCCGGGTGGCGCATATAGGCGAGGAAAATGGCCTGGGTACCGGAGACCACCTGGCCGTCCACGTTCAGGGTGCCGCCAATCTGGGTGAGCTGGAAGGGGGACCAGACAAAATGGTGCAGGCCGGTCGGGATAAGAAATTTTTCAAAGAAACCATAGACGAAGACCCCGGCGACCCCGGCATTTTTCATAAAGCCGGTGAGGGCGGAGATGCCGTGGGTCATAAACGGCCAAATCCAGGTAAAGGCGATGGCGTAGAAGATAACCACCGGCGTCATCGCCACCAGCGTCAGCTTGGCGCCGCCGTACATCGACAGCGCGCCGGGCAGGTCAATGGTAGAGACTTTATTGTGCACCCACGCGATGGTGCAGCCGAGAATAATGCCAAGGAAAACGCCCATATCCACCACCACAAAGCCCAGCAGCTGGGTTTGCCCGGTGCCATAATATTCACCGTTAATTTTTTCGGCGAGTCCGTGGGTGTGTTCCAGCCAGGAGTGGTTGGCGCCAAGAAACATAATGAAGCACATCACCGCAACCAGCGCGACTTCGGTTTTTTTATCTTTTGCCAGGCCATAGCTAATACCGACGCAAAATAATAAACCGAGGTTGCCAAATAAAGGCCAAAAGGTATCGCCGAGCATCTGCCCAAGCTGGTGCAGGAAACTGGTTTCAGCAATTAATGTCGGATTAGTTAATACTGAACTGAGGGCCAGAATTAAGCCAATGACCGGCAAGAACAATACGGCGCCGATCATGGCCCGGGAGAATTTTTGCATATTCTCCAGAATACGCTGACGTATTTCAGGCATGATTGATCCTTTTATATTTTTGTAGGGACAGGGAGCGGTTTTTTATCGACTTCCAGTATTTTGGTTATAGCAACTCTGATATTTGAAGGGAACCAGTAGCGGTAAATAGGCACAGATAGCCGCTTATTGCACACAGGTTTCAGAATGCCTGCAGACCCTCTCCCTGACAGGGAGAGGGCGTAGCCAGAGCGGCGTTTGCTGAGAAACTTTCCCTCTCCCGTGGGGGAGAGGGTGATGGGATATCGCTATGGCGTGACGGGAGCGGGCGCTGGCGCGGCGGGGGCGGTATTGACCTCGCCGTTGCGCATCGTTTGCGCCACCTGCTGTTTCTCCATGTTCACGGCGCTAAGCTGTGCGTTGACCGTCGGCTTGAGCGGGGCATCGGCCTGTACGCTGCCGCTGGCGGTCAGCTGGAGATTGCCATCCCCGCTGATGGGGAGCGAAGGCCAGCCCCAGGCCTGCAGAATATTCAGCGGCACGCCGCGGCCGTTCAAGCTCAGATTGACCTGGCGCTGCGGCAGCTGGGATACCGCGGCGGTGGCCTGCAGAATACCGCGCTCGGTGAACGCGCTGAGCTCAGTGATATTGAGCGTCGACGCCGTGGCGCTCAGCTTGAGTGAAGGGCGGCGCACGTCAATTCGGTTAAAAGTCGCCGCCGCGGCGTTCAGCGTCGCGCTACCGTTCCACACCCCCCAGCTGCCGTTTTTCACCAGCTGAAGCTCGCCGCCATAGCCATCGAGAGCGGTAATTTGCCATGGGAAGGCAGGGTCCACATCGATGATCAGGTTGCGGCTGGCGCTGAATTTTTTCAGCGTCAGGCTTTGCAGCCAGGCCGGCAGCGGCGTCATCCACAGCGGCTTCCAGTTCGCCGGCAGCGTGTACTCCAGCCCGGCGAAGGCGGTGTCGTCGAGCACCAGCGCGTTACCGGCGCGCAGCCAGTTGCCGGAGGTTCGCACCATGCCTCCCTCCCAGCGCGAGGAGAACTGGCGCAGGGCAATACCCTGGGGTGAAAATTCGGCATTCACGATCGGGTCGAAAAAGTGCAGCGAGCCGTAGATAAATTCGCTGGCATTCATCGACAGCGTGCCGTCCTGGCTCTGCCAGCCGCCGTGACTGAGCGTCAGGTTGCGCAGGTTCAGGTCGAGGTCGGTTACCGCCCAGTCCGGCCCCTGCAGACGGGCGTCGGTGATATCCAGGCGGCCAATCTGCAGAGAGGGGACCGTG
This sequence comes from Klebsiella sp. JN_Kp127, assembly GCF_040062505.1. Lineage (NCBI taxonomy): Bacteria > Pseudomonadati > Pseudomonadota > Gammaproteobacteria > Enterobacterales > Enterobacteriaceae > Klebsiella > Klebsiella sp. JN_Kp127. The sequence goes on along the minus strand of NZ_JBEAHS010000004.1, from coordinate 121,755 downwards.
GTTAACGGCGCGAAAAAGTCGGCCAGCGAGGCGGCGCTCTGCAGTCGGATCTCATTTAGCTGAAGGTTATCCACCAGCCAGCTGCCGTCGGCGCTGCGTTTCGCATTGCCGGTTAAGGTGCCGCGGGCGACATCGGCGCCGAGGGTGGAGAGGGTGACTTCGCCCTGATCAATCTTGCCCTGAATCAGGACGTTGCTGGCTTCGACGCCGTTGAGCGTCATTGAACCCGCGCTCATCTGGATCTGCGCCGTTTCCCCCAGCACATTGCCTGCCTCCGGCGCCCATGGACTGACGCCGCCGGTGACGCGCTGCGCGCTGAGCGCCCAGCCGGTTTCCGGACTATTGAAAGCCATATTGCGCAACATCAGCCGGTCGGCAGCGAACGGCAGGTCGGCAGAGTGGGGGGACAGATTCAGGGTACCGTCGTTAAGGACAATCTCATCCGCATGCAGCGGGTCGCTAAACTGGCGGGTGCTGAAGCCAATATCGACCGTTTTCGCCACCAGGGTTGCCGGCTTGCCTTCCCGGCCAAAGGTGACGTTTTGCAACTGCACATGCAGAGGGGAGGAGAAATCATGATCCATCGCATCGAAGGAGACCTGCCAGCCGGTGCCATTGCTGAGCCAGGCGCTGGCCTGGCGGGCGCCCCAGTGGGTTTGCAGCAGGAACCACGCGCCAACCATGACGAGCAGCAGAGCGACTAGCAGCCAGAGAATCAGCTTTCCAAGAAATTTCATGGTCTTCCATTCTGTGAGATGCACATAACCGTGTTATGCCCGATTTAGGCGCACTTCTCAAGGCAGGCGTGGTTTATTTCCGTGACGGAGCAGGCGGTGGAGAACAACAGGGGGGCGTCCCGGCCGATGGCACGACCGGGGGCGCGTTAAATCAGGCTTTTTCCGGCGGGAAAATTAAATTCAGAACAATCGCCGTGATACCGCCGGCGGCGATGCCGGAGGAGAGCAGATTCTTCAGCCAGTCCGGCGCGAACTGCAGGATCAACGGCTGTTGCGACACGCCGAGGCCCACCGCCAGCGACAGGGCGATAATCAGGATCGCCCGGCGATTCAGCGGCTCGCGGGAGACGATGCGCACGCCGGACGCGGCGATGGTGCCGAACATCACCAGCGTGGCGCCGCCGAGCACCGGCTCAGGGATATGCTGTACGAAACCGCTCACCGCCGGGAACAGCCCGAGGACGATCAGCATCAGCGCTACCACAAAGCCGACGTAGCGGCTGGCGACGCCGGTCAGCTGGATCACGCCGTTGTTCTGGCCGAAGCAGGAGTTCGGGAAGGTGTTGAAGACCGCGGAAACAAAGGAGTTGAGGCCGTTAGCCAGCACGCCGCCTTTCAGGCGTTTCATATACAGCGGACCGGAGACCGGCTGCTCGGAGACATCGGAGGTGGCGGTGATATCGCCGATGGTTTCCAGGGAGGTGATCATAAACACCAGCATCAGCGGCAGCAGGAGGCTCCAGTCGATGCCGAGGCCATAGTACAGCGGCGTCGGAACGGTGATGAGGCTGCTGTTGGTCGGGGCGGTGTTGGCCGGCAGCATATCGAGGAACCACGCCGCCAGATAGCCCGCCGCCATGGCAATCACCAGCGAAGCGATGCGCAAATAGGGATTACGCTGGCGGTTGAGAATGATGATCAGCGCCAGCACGATGCCCGCCAGCAGCAGGTTCTTCGGCGCGCCGAAGGTGTGGTCGGCCATCGCCGCGTAGCCGCCGCCGATGGAGGTCAATCCGACCTGAATCAGCGACAGGCCGATAATCATCACCACCACGCCGGAGACCAGCGGGGTAATGATGCGGCGCGCCAGATGCAGGACGCGGGAGAGGACCATTTCCGTGCAGCTGGCCAGCATCAGGGTGCCGAACAGGGCGGCCATCATTGTCGGGACGTCGGCGCCGCCGGTTTTCAGCGCGGTGCCGCCCATGATGAGCGGGGCGACAAAGTTGAAGCTGGTGCCCTGGATGGAGAGCAGTCCGGAACCGACCGGGCCCCAGGCTTTGATCTGAATAATGGAGGCCACGCCCGAGGCGAACAGCGACATGCTGATGATATGTTGGGTATCTTGCGCCGGGAGACCGAGAGCCTGGCAGATTAACAGCGCCGGGGTGATCACCGCGACAAACATCGCCAGCAGGTGCTGGAAGGCGGCGAACAGGGTTTGCGGTAGCGGTGGGCGATCTTCGAGGCGGTAGATTAATTCGCTGGCTGGTTTATGCGCAACCGGTTGCGCATTTTCTGACTCTGCGGTGTTAACGGACATCACAAGCAATCCCAAGGTGGCAAAGCGGGAATTTTATCGGACTGTAGACCAAAAGCAAACGTTTGCCAGCGTTTGCCCATAAAAATTTATGCCGTGAATATGCGCAACGAGATAATTAACATTTTGTATGCTAAATCGCATCATTCAGGATACAAAATATGTTTTTCTGTCATTTTTTCCGCCGTTCTGCGTAAAATCCCCCTCTGACTCCTCATGATGAGAAGCTAAAGACACCAGGAATATCGTCGCGTGTGAATGGATCATGCGCCATAAGGAGCTTTTTATGTTTCATCTCGATACCTTATCGACGCTCGTTGCCGCAACGCTTGTGCTGTTACTCGGCAGAAAACTCGTCCAAACCGTTCCCCTCCTCAAGCAATACACCATTCCTGAACCTGTTGCCGGCGGTCTGCTGGTGGCGCTGGCGCTGCTGGTGCTGAAAAAAAGTATGGATATCGAAATTGATTTCGATATGAGCCTCAAAGATCCGCTGATGCTGGCGTTCTTCGCCACCATCGGGCTTAACGCCAACCTCGCCAGCCTGCGGGCGGGCGGCAAGGTGCTGGGTACCTTTCTGATTGTGGTGGTTGGTCTGCTGCTGCTGCAGAACGCTCTCGGTATCGGCATGGCGAAGCTGCTGGGGCTGGATCCGCTGATGGGGCTGCTGGCCGGCACTATCACCCTTTCCGGCGGCCACGGCACCGGCGCGGCGTGGAGCAAGCTGTTCATTGAGCGCTATGGTTTTGCCAATGCCACGGAGGTGGCGATGGCCTGCGCGACCTTCGGCCTGGTGCTCGGCGGTCTGATCGGCGGCCCGGTGGCGCGTTACCTGGTGAAGCACTCTTCCTCTCCTGACGGGACGCCGGACGATCAGGTGGCGCCGACCGCCTTTGAAAAGCCGGACGTGGGGCGGGTGATCACGTCGCTGGTGCTGATCGAGAGTATCGCCCTGATCGCCATCTGTCTGACGCTGGGCAAGGTGGTTGCGCAACTGCTGGCGGGCAGCGTCTTTGAGCTGCCGACCTTCGTCTGCGTGCTGTTTATCGGCGTGATCCTTAGCAACAGCCTGGCGCTGGCGGGGTTGTATCGGGTGTTCGATCGCGCGGTGTCGGTGCTGGGCAACGTCAGCCTGTCGCTGTTCCTCGCCATGGCGCTGATGAGCCTCAAACTGTGGGAGTTGGCCTCCCTGGCGCTGCCAATGATTATTATCCTGGCGGTCCAGGCGTTGGCGATGGCGCTGTATGCGGTATTCGTCACCTACAGGATGATGGGCAAAAACTACGATGCCGCGGTGCTGGCGGCGGGCCACTGTGGGTTTGGTCTGGGGGCAACGCCGACGGCGATTGCCAATATGCAGGCGATTACCGACCGTTTTGGCCCGTCGCACATGGCCTTCCTGGTGGTGCCGATGGTGGGGGCGTTCTTTATCGATATCGTCAACGCGCTGGTGATTAAGCTGTTTCTGCTGCTGCCGGTGTTTGGCTGATAAAAACCCGGAGGCGGTGCGCTACCTGATTATGCGGTCTGCGGGCTGTGTAGCCCGGGTAAGGCGTTTACGCCGCAACCCGGGGATACCCCGGGATTTATGCGTTGGCGCGGCTTCTCCCCGGCTCGCGCTGCGCTTAGCCGGGCTACGGGGTGTGCGGCCTGCTGGTTGTATCCCGGCCAAGGCGTTTACGCCGCCAGCCGGGAATACCTCAACAATCTTACGCTTCGTCGTGCTCTTCCCACGCCAGGGCGCGTTTCACCGCTTTCTTCCAGCCGCTGTAGCGATAGTTGCGCTCGGTGGTTTCAATGCCCGGGCGGAATTCGCGCTCAATCACCGCTTTCTCCTGCAGCTCATCAAGGTTCTGCCAGAAGCCGACCGCCAGCCCGGCCAGATAGGCGGCGCCCAGGGCTGTGACTTCGCGCACTTCCGGACGCTCCACACGGGTGCCGAGGATATCGGACTGGAACTGCATCAGGAAGTTGTTGGCCACCGCGCCGCCGTCCACGCGCAGGGCATGCAGACGGATACCGGAGTCAGCCTGCATTGCTTCCAGCACGTCGCGGGTCTGATAGGCGATGGACTCCAGCGTCGCACGGATAATGTGGTTCGAGTTCACGCCGCGGGTGAGGCCGAAAATCGCGCCGCGGGCATACGGGTCCCAGTAGGGCGCGCCAAGACCGGTGAACGCGGGCACGACATACACGCCGTTGGTGTCCTTCACTTTGGTGGCGAAGTACTCGGAGTCGAACGCGTCGCTGATGAGCTTCATCTCGTCGCGCAGCCACTGAATGGAGGCGCCAGCCATAAACACCGCCCCTTCCAGAGCGTAGTTCACCTCGCCGCGCGGACCGCAGGCGATGGTGGTCAGCAAACCGTGAGTGGAGGTCACCGCTTTTTCGCCGGTGTTCATCAGCATAAAGCAGCCGGTGCCATAGGTATTTTTCGCCATCCCTTCCTTGACGCACAGCTGGCCGAACAGGGCCGCCTGCTGGTCACCGGCGATCCCGGCGATAGGAATACGGGTCCCGCCTTTACCACCGATGTTGGTCTGGCCGTACACTTCGGACGACTTGCGCACTTCCGGCAGCATGGCGCGCGGAATATCCAGCGCGTCGAGCATCTTGTCGTCCCAGTCCAGGTCGTGGATGTTGAACAGCATGGTGCGCGAGGCGTTGGTGTAGTCGGTGACGTGTACGCGACCCTGGGTCATCTTCCAGATAAGCCAGGTGTCCACGGTGCCAAACAGCAGCTCACCGCGCTTCGCACGCTCACGGGAACCTTCGACATGGTCGAGGATCCATTTCACCTTGGTGCCGGAGAAGTAGGGGTCCACCACCAGGCCAGTGGCCTTGCGGATATACTCCTCCATCCCGTCACGCTTGAGCTGCTCGCAGATCTCTGCGGTGCGGCGGCACTGCCAGACGATGGCGTTATAGATCGGTTTGCCGGTCTCACGCTCCCACACCACCACGGTCTCACGCTGGTTGGTGATACCGATGGCCGCGATCTGATCGGAGTTGATATCCGCTTTGGCCAGCGCTTCGACCAGCGTCGAGCTTTGGGACGCCCAGATTTCCATCGGGTCGTGTTCGACCCAGCCTGGCTTAGGATAAATTTGTTCGAATTCTCGCTGGGAGACGCTGACGATATTGGCATCATGATCCATCACAACGGCCCGGGAGCTGGTAGTGCCCTGGTCAAGCGCAACGATATATTTTTTGTCGGTCATAGTCGGTGTCCCGTAGTCAGATTACAGCGAAGCTTTATGTTGAGTGGTGGAAGAGGAGGGGCTCTGTTGCTCTTCGTCCACGCAGGTGTCGCAAGGCAGGTGGCGGCCAATCAGCTTACGATAGCTGAACGCGCCCAGCGCCGCGCCGACCACCGGTGCGCACAGCGGCACCAGGAAATAAGGTATATCTTTGCCGCCGGTGAAGGCGACATCACCCCAGCCGGCCAGCCAGGCGAAGGCTTTCGGGCCGATATCACGCGCCGGGTTCATGGCGAAGCCGGTCAGCGGGCCCATGGAGGCGCCAATCACCGCGATGAGCAGGCCGATCAGCAGCGGCGCCAGCGGACCGCGCGGCACGCCGTTGCCATCGTCGGTCAGCGCCAGGATGACGCCCATCAGGATAGCGGTAATCACCATCTCTACCGCGAAGGCCTGCACAAAATTGATATGCGGGTTCGGGTAAGTGGAGAAGATGCCAGCCAGATCAAGGCTCTCCACGCTGCCGCGTACCATATGGTGGGTGGTTTCATAATCGAGGAAAAGATTGTAATAAAGCCCGTAAACTAATGCCGCAGCGCAAAAGGCGCCAGCGAATTGCGAAATAATAAAAGGAACCACTTTGCGGCCATCGAAGCAGGCGAACAGCCAGAGCGCGATGGTCACCGCAGGGTTAAGGTGCGCACCGGATACCCCGGCGGTCAGGTAGATCGCCATGGCGACGCCCAGACCCCAGATGATGCTGATTTCCCATTGTCCGAAGCTGGCTCCCGCGACCTTGAGCGCAGCCACGCACCCAACGCCGAAAAAGATCAACAACCCGGTACCGAGGAACTCTGCGATGCACTGGCCTTTTAAGGTTGATGTTTGGCTCATAATCGAATCCTGAAGCGTGGTGATGATTATTGTATGTAGGGTGGTCACAGACGACCATATTGCCATGTAGGCATAGTGTTAATTTATCGTTAACGAGCAAAAACGAGAAATATCGAACTTCAAATGTGTGTACCACGTCAAGAAAATGAGCGTTTTCGCGCCATTCGCGCGCATTGAGCGCGCTGCCGGAGCGTTTCACCTCGCATTTTGTTAACCATAAAATTAACAATGGCTCATGAAGTACGAGCGAACTGCGCTGAAAGTACCAGGTAAAGACTGAAAAGTGTTGCAAACCGCAATCTGCGCGGCTTGCCGCTGGACAGGGGAGGCGGGGATTCATACAATCGACGATAACACCGCTATGTGCGCTAATTTTCGTTAAGGCGGGACCGCGTATACGAAACACCAGTTTCTATCAACGCCTTGCAAGTTCAGGAGAGGTATGACGATGTCATTAGAAGTGTTTGAGAAATTAGAATCTAAGGTTCAGCAGGCGATTGATACCATCACTCTGTTGCAGATGGAAATCGAAGAGCTGAAAGAAAAGAACAACACCCTGGCGCAGGAAGTTCAGAGCGCGCAGCATGGTCGTGAAGAGCTGGAGCGCGAAAACAGCCAGCTGAAAGAGCAGCAGCAGGGCTGGCAGGAGCGTCTGCAGGCGCTGCTGGGCCGCATGGAAGAAGTCTAATCGCTTCGCGCCCTCTCCCGCCAGGGAGGGGGTGATCCTTATCCCTCCCTTTATTCTCGCAAGTTATAGCCAATCTTTTTTTATTCTTTAATCATTGAATCGCTTTCTGGCACGCTTAGCCCATCACAACACGACATAAAGAGAGCGGTGCGATGAATAAGTGGGGCGTAGGGTTAACTCTGTTGCTGGCATCCGCCAGCGTTCTGGCAAAAGACATTCAGCTATTAAACGTATCTTATGATCCAACGCGCGAGCTGTACGAACAGTACAACAAAGCGTTCAGCGCGCACTGGAAGCAGGAGACCGGCGACAACGTGGTGATCCGCCAGTCGCACGGCGGCTCCGGCAAGCAGGCGACCTCGGTGATTAACGGTATTGAAGCGGATGTGGTTACGCTGGCGCTGGCCTACGACGTCGACGCGATCGCCGAGCGCGGCCGTATCGATAAAAACTGGCTGAAGCGCCTGCCGGATAACTCCGCGCCCTATACTTCCACCATCGTGTTCCTCGTCCGTAAGGGCAACCCGAAACAGATCCATGACTGGAACGACCTGATCAAACCGGGCGTGTCGGTCATTACCCCGAACCCGAAAAGCTCCGGCGGCGCTCGCTGGAACTACCTGGCGGCCTGGGGCTATGCCCTGCATCAGAACCATGGCGACCAGGCGAAAGCCCAGGAGTTCGTCAAGGCGCTGTATAAAAACGTGGAAGTGCTGGACTCCGGCGCGCGCGGTTCGACCAATACCTTCGTAGAACGCGGGATCGGCGATGTGCTGATCGCCTGGGAAAACGAAGCGCTGCTGGCGACCAACGAACTGGGCAAAGACAAGTTTGAAATCGTGACTCCGAGTGAGTCGATTCTGGCTGAGCCGACCGTTTCGGTGGTCGATAAAGTCGTGGATAAGAAAGGCACCCGCCAGGTGGCGGAAGCGTACCTGAAGTATCTCTACTCGCCGGAAGGCCAGGAGATTGCGGCGAAGAACTTCTACCGTCCGCGCGATCCGAACGTGGCGAAGAAATATGCTAATGAATTCCCGAAACTGAAGCTGTTCACCATCGATCAGGAGTTCGGCGGCTGGACGAAAGCGCAGAAAGCGCACTTCTCCAACGGCGGCACCTTCGACCAGATTAGCCAGCGTTAAACCTCTCCAGCCCCGCTCCGGCGGGGCTTGCTGCCATCGCCCTGCAGCGGCTGTGCTTACGCGGGCCTTCAGTACGTAGCCCGGGTAAGGCGCCAGCCGCCACCCGGGAATCCCTGCTTGCGCTACGCTTAGCAGGGCTACAGTTCTGCGCGGTGCGTAGCCCGGGTAAGGCGCCAGCCGCCACCCGGGAATCTCTGCTTGCGCTACGCTTAGCAGGGCTACAGTTCTGCGCCGTGCGTAGCCCGGGTAAGGCGTCAGCCGCTACCCGGGAATCCCTGCTTGCGCTACGCTTAGCAGGGCTACAGTTTTGCGCCGTACGTAGCCCGGGTACGGCGTCAGCCGCCATCCGGAAAAGCGCCCCGCCCGTCATCTGTTTTCATTTAGTCATCAAATTACGTTACTCTTCCGCTTCAGGCTTAACAGGGAATGAAAATGAGAAGAGTAAGATACTTTTTGCTGGCGCTGCTGGTGGCGATCCTCGCGGCGCTGGCCGGCGGCTACTACTGGCTGCACTCTGGCAACCCGGACGCGTTGCGCAAGATTGTTCTGCAGCAGTGCGTTCCCCATCAGCAACAGCAGCAAAACCCGTCGCCGTGCGCCGAAGTGAACCTCAAGGGCGGCTATGTGCTGTTTAAAGACCGTAACGGCCCGCTGCAGTATTTGCTGATGCCGACCTACCGCATTAACGGCACCGAAAGCCCGCTGCTGTTGGATCCGCTGACGCCCAACTTCTTCTGGCAGGCCTGGCAGGGGCGTGAAATCATGAGCCAGCGCCACGGCGCGCCGGTTCCGGATAACGCGGTATCGCTGGCAATCAACTCGCGCAGCGGACGCACGCAAAACCATTTCCATATTCATATCTCTTGCCTGCGCCCCGATGTGCGCGCGCAGTTAGATAAGGATGCGGCGGCGATCAGCAGCCGCTGGCTGCCGCTACCGGGTGGGCTTGAGGGCCATGAATACCTGGCGCGCCGGGTGACGGAGGCGGAGCTGGCCCAGCGCAGCCCATTCCTGATGCTGGCGGAAGAGGTGCCGGAGGCGCGTCAGCATATGGGACGCTTCGCGCTGGCGATGGCCCAGCAGGGCGACGGCTCGCTGGTGCTGCTGGCGACGGAGCGTAACCTGCTCTCCCTGAACCGGGCCTCGGCGGAAGAGATTCAGGATCATCGCTGCGCCATCCTTAACGCAAACCACTAGTTCTGGCGTTTACCTGTCTTACCTGTCGTCGTATTCTTGCTGAAAAAAACGACAGGAGACAGGCATGTCGCTCTGGCTTACCCACCCGCTGTTCCTCCCTTCACTGATTGTCGGCGTCACCATTGTGCTCTGGGCGACGTCGCTGCTGCCGGAGTTTATCACCGCGCTGCTGTTTTTCGCTGCGGCGATGATGGCGAAAATCGCCCCGCCGGAGGTGATCTTTGGCGGCTTTGCCTCCTCGGCCTTCTGGCTGGTGTTCAGCGGCTTTGTGCTCGGCATCGCGATCCGTAAAACCGGGCTGGCGGACCGGGCGGCGCAGGCGTTGTCTGCGCGGCTAACCGACTCCTGGCCGCGGATGGTCGCCAGCGTGGTACTCCTGAGCTACGCCCTGGCGTTCGTGATGCCTTCCAACATGGGGCGCATCGCGCTGCTGATGCCGATCGTGGCGGCGATGGCCCGCCGGGCGGCCATTGCCGACGGTAGCCGCGGCTGGTTCGGCCTGGCGCTGGCGGTGGGATTCGGCACCTTTCAGCTGTCGGCGACCATTCTGCCCGCCAACGTGCCGAATCTGGTGATGAGCGGCGCGGCGGAAGGCTCGTACGGTATCCACCTGAATTATGTCCCCTATTTACTGCTGCATACGCCGGTGCTTGGCTGGCTGAAAGGGGCGGTGCTGGTGGCGCTAATCTGCTGGCTGTTTCCTGGTAAGCCGCATCCGCCGCGCGACCTGGCGCCGCTGCCGGCGATGAGCCGCGACGAGAAGCGTCTGGCGTGGCTGCTGGCGGTGGTCCTCACGCTGTGGGTGACCGAGAGCTGGCACGGCGTCGGCCCGGCGTGGACCGGCCTGGCGGCGGCGGTGGTAACGCTGCTGCCGCGGGTGGGCTTTATCAGCGGCGAGGAGTTTGCCAGCGGCGTGAATATGCGCACCTGCATCTACGTCGCCGGGATTCTGGGGCTGGCGATCACCGTCACCCAAACCGGGATTGGCGGCGTGGTGGGCAATGCGCTGCTGGAAGTGATGCCCCTGGATAAAGACAATCCTTTCACCAGCTTTCTCGCTCTGACCGGGATAACCAGCGCGCTGAACTTTATTATGACCGCCAACGGCGTGCCGGCGCTCTACACCACCTTTGCCCAGAGCTTTGCCGACGCCACCGGCTTCCCGTTGCTGAGCGTAATTATGATTCAGGTGCTGGGCTATTCCACGCCGCTGCTGCCGTATCAAGCGTCGCCGATCGTGGTCGCGATGGGGTTAGGCAAGGTCCCGGCGAGGGCGGGGATGCTGCTGTGTCTGGCGCTGGCGGCGGTGAGCTATTTGATTTTGCTGCCGCTGGACTACGCCTGGTATCAGCTGTTGGGGAAACTGTAGCGGCAAAAAAAGCCCGGCTTGCGCTGTGCGAAGCCGGGCTTCAGAGAGTTATCAGTCATCCCGGTCGCGTGTCGCCGCCGGGAAAAGCGGATTAGGCTTTTTTCGCCGCTTCTGCAGCTTTCACGATCACCGCGAAAGCGTCTGCTTTCAGGGAAGCGCCGCCAACCAGCGCGCCGTCGATGTCCGGCTGGGTGAACAGCTCTGCTGCGTTGCCAGCGTTAACGGAACCGCCGTACTGGATGATCACTTGCTCAGCGATTTTGGCGTCAGCTTTAGCAATGTGGTCACGGATGAATTTGTGCACCGCCTGAGCCTGAGCCGGGGTCGCGGATTTGCCGGTACCGATAGCCCATACGGGTTCGTAAGCGATAACCACGCCTTCGAAAGCGGCAGCGCCCTGCGTTTTCAGTACCGCGTCGATCTGACGCGCGCAAACTTCTTCCGTTTTGCCCGCTTCGTTTTCCGCTTCGGTTTCACCGATGCACAGTACCGGAGTCAGACCCTGCTCTTTCAGCACGGCGAATTTCTTCGCGATCAGCTCGTCGGATTCTTTGTGGTAGGTACGACGCTCGGAGTGGCCGATGATGATGTACTGCGCGCCGATATCTTTCAGCATTTCGGCGGAGGTTTCACCGGTGAAAGCGCCGGACAGGTTCACGTCAACGTTCTGCGCGCCCAGGTGGATGTGGCTGCCTTCTGCCGCACGCTTAGCCAGGTCCAGATACATTTCCGGCGGGGCGATGGCAACTGCACAGCCGCTTACGCCAGCCAGCTCGGTACGCAGGTTCGCAACCAGTTCGTTTACCATGTGGCGGCTGCCGTTCAGTTTCCAGTTACCCATCACTAAAGGATGTCGCATTTTAATTCTCCACGCTACTTAAGCGAATTAAGGAATATAGCCGCCCCCGAGGGCAGCATGGTCTGTGAAACAGTATAGAGACTCGTCACTGGAAAGGCTTTGCTTTTTGTCATTTATTGTTACCTTCCAGCGTTTCAGATAGCGCCAGCTTAATCGGTTCAATAGCGAAGGTCAGACCCTTTTCGCCATGATCTGCCACCACATAGCGCACGGCGCCCTCGGTGTCGGCGAAGTAGCGTTTGCCTTTGCCGGCGGTCAGCAGTTTCTGCAGTTTTTGCTGGCTCTGCGCCGGGCTAAGGGTGGGCACGAAGGCGCGGATCATGGCGCTCATATACTCCAGCGCTTTGGCCTTCGCCGCTTTTTGCTCCGGCCCCTGGATCGGCAGCCAGGTGATCTGCATGGATTTGATCTTCAGCGTGCCGCGCTCCAGCGCGGTGGAGGCATAGAGATTTTCGTTTATCTTGCTGGCGGCGCGGGTCAGGTTAGCCCGATCGCGGCTGGTTGATATGGAACGGAATTCATTCAGAGGCAGCTTCGGGTTATCGGCGTTAAATTTTTCCCGGAACTGGCTGATCGACAAGTCAAAGCTCGGCGCGCCGGCGAGCAGGTAGGGGGCAGCGGTCGTCGATTCGCTTTCTGCGGACAACGCGTGCGGGCCGACGGCAAGGCCCATCAGCCCACTGAAACACAAGATTGTCCACTTCTTCATGCCCGTCGTTCCTTTTTTTGCCTGCTGACGATTAAATCGGGAAGCGCGGCGCTTGTCAAAAAGTCACGACGCCAGGGTAAACTACGCAGACGATGATGATAAGGAAAAACGCATGACCCTACAGCAGTGGTTATTCTCAATTAAAGGGCGCATTGGCCGCCGCGATTTCTGGATCTGGATTGCCATCTGGCTGGTGACCATGAGCGCTCTGTTCACCCTGGCAGGCAGCAATCTGCTTAATCTGCAAACGGCAGCGTTTATTATCGTCTGCCTGCTGTGGCCGACGGCGGCGGTGGTGGTGAAGCGACTGCACGATCGCGGCAAATCCGGACTGTGGGCGCTGCTGATGATTTTGGCGTGGATGCTGCTGGCGGGGAACTGGGCGATGCTGCCGCAGGTCTGGCAGTGGGGCGTCGGGCGCTTTGTGCCGACGCTGATTATTGTCATGATGCTGATCGACCTGGGGGCGTTTGTCGGCACCCAGGGCGAGAATAAGTTCGGCAAGGAGACCCAGGACGTGCGCTGGAAAGCGGACGCCTGATTACCAGTAATGCTCCGCCGTCATGTGGCCCGGCCGGCGACGCAGATGTTTGGTCATCTGCCGGGTCTCTTTTAACAGCTGTTGGGTATCGCGCACCATCTGCGGGTTGCCGCACAGCATCACATGGCTGGTGTCGTTGGTCATCGGCAGGCCGACCGCCTCCTCCAGCGCCCCGGTTTCAATCAGGAACGGCACCCGGCCGGTCAGCGAGCCTGCCACGGTTTCGCGACTGACCACCGTCTGGATGCGTAATTTGCCGGCGTAGCGCTGCTCAAGCTCGCGCATCAGCGGCAGATAGCTCAGGTCCGCGGCGTAGCGCACGGCATGGACCAGCACCAGATGGTTAAAGCGCTCAAGATCTTTGCCTTCCTGGAGAATCGACAGGTAAGGCCCAAGCGCGGTGCCGGTCGCCAGCATCCACAGGGTATCGCAATTCGGTACTTCCTCGAGGACGAAGAAGCCAGCCGCTTCGCTCACCACCTGGACCTCATCGCCCGGCTTCAGCGCCGCCAGACGCGGGCTCAGTTTGCCTTCCGGGACGGTGACCAGATAGAACTCGAGATCGGGATTGCCGGGAGCGTTGACGTAGGAGTAGGCGCGCTGCACGCGTTCGCCGTCGATTTCCAGCCCGAGCTTGGTAAATTGCCCGGCGGTAAACGGCTGAACCGGCGCCCGCACGTATAAACTGAACAAGGCGTCCGTCCAGTACTCCACTTTTGTCACTTTGCCGCTAACCCAGTCCGCCATCGTCTTCTCCTGTTGCCAAGCGATGCTTTATCTTCGGCCCAGACGGGCAAGATTTCCACCCCGCAGGCGCAAGAAAGCTCTATTGATCAAATATAAACGAAGAACAGGACAACCGCCCGCGGACGGTTGCCTGGAGGAGAGAAAGCGGTATTACAGGATGTGCTGCTGGACGTCCGGATCTTTACGGTCGAGGTAATGAATCGACTGGATCCGACGGATGGTGCGCGACTTGCCGCGGATCAGCAGCGTCTCGGTGGTGGCCATATTGCCCTTACGGGTGATGCCGTCCAGCAGATCGCCTTTGGTGATGCCGGTGGCGGAGAAGACGACGTTATCGCTGCGCGCCATTTCATCAAGGCGCAGCACTTTACCCGCTTCGATGCCCATGGTTTTGCAGCGCGCCAGCTCGTTTTCACCGATGCGACGATTCTCTTCGCTGTCGCCCTTCACGTGGTGACGAGCCAGCAGGCGGCCCTGCATATCGCCGTCGAGCGCGCGGATCACCGCGGCGGAAACCACCCCTTCCGGCGCGCCGCCGATGCCGTACAGCACGTCGACTTCGCTATCCGGCATGCAGGTGAGAATGGAGGCCGCGACGTCGCCATCGGGAATGGCGAACACGCGCACGCCCAGCTGCTGCAGCTGAGCAATCACCGCGTCGTGGCGCGGTTTCGCCAGCACGGTGACGGTCAGCTCGCCCAGCGGCTTGTTCAGCGCGCGGGCGATATTGCGCAGGTTCTCTTCCAGCGGCAGACTGAGGTCGATAGCGCCTTTAGCGCCCGGGCCGACAATCAGCTTTTCCATATACATATCCGGCGCGTTGAGGAAGCAGCCTTTATCGCCGACCGCCATCACCGCCAGGGCGTTAGCCTGGCCCATCGCCGTCATCCGGGTGCCTTCGATGGGATCGACGGCGATATCCACCGCATCGCCCTTGCCGGTGCCCACTTTTTCGCCGATATAGAGCATCGGCGCTTCATCGATTTCGCCCTCGCCGATGACGATGGTGCCGTCGATATTGACGAGGTTAAGCATAATGCGCATGGCGTTCACCGCGGCGCCGTCGGCGGAGTTTTTATCGCCGCGGCCCAGCCATTTATAGCCCGCCAGCGCGGCGGCTTCGGTGACACGCGAAAATTCGATGGCCAGTTCTCGTTTCATAATCCACTCATTGTGTAGAAAAATTGCCCGCAGCGCGGCAAAAGCGCGCTACGCGTTGGAATAGCGTTCGGTTTCCGGCATCCAGCGCTCGATCAGCGCCTGGGCCTGCAGCGGATAGCGTTCATGAATGTGGCGCGCAATGCGCTGAACGTCGGGGATCATCGCCTGATCGCGCAGTAAATCCGCCACTTTAAACTCGGCGTTGCCGGTCTGGCGGGTGCCGAGCAGCTCGCCGGGACCGCGAATTTCAAGGTCTTTCTGCGCGATGACGAAACCGTCGTTGCTGTCGCGTAGCACCTGCAGACGCTTCTGCGCCGTTTTAGAGAGCGGCGATTTATAGAGTAGCACGCAGTGGGAAGCGACCGCGCCGCGCCCGACGCGCCCTCTGAGCTGGTGCAGCTGCGCCAGACCCAGACGTTCCGGGTTTTCGATAATCATCAGGCTCGAGTTCGGCACGTCGACACCGACTTCAATGACCGTCGTGGCTACCAGCAGGTGCATTTCGCCCTGCTTGAAAGCCTGCATCACCGCCTGCTTTTCCGCCGGTTTCATCCGCCCGTGCACCAGACCGATATTCAGCTCCGGCAGCGCCAGCTTGAGCTCCTCCCAGGTGGCTTCCGCCGCCTGGGCCTCCAGCAGATCGGACTCTTCGATGAGGGTACAGACCCAATAGGCCTGGCGGCCTTCGTGGGTGCAGGCGTTGCGCACGCGGTCGATAATATCGCTGCGCCGGGTGTCCGGGATAGCGACGGTGGTCACCGGGGTTCGGCCCGGCGGCAGCTCGTCGATAACCGAGGTATCGAGGTCGGCGTAGGCGGTCATCGCCAGGGTGCGCGGGATCGGCGTGGCGGTCATGATCAGCTGATGCGGATGGAAACCCTGCTGCTGACCTTTCTCCCACAGCGCCAGCCGCTGGTGTACGCCGAAGCGGTGCTGTTCGTCGATAATCACCAGCGCCAGGCCATTAAACTGCACCTGTTCCTGGAAGATGGCGTGGGTGCCGACAATCATCTGCACCTCGCCGCTGGCGATCGCGTCCTGCTGCGCCTGGCGGGCTTTGCCTTTCTGTTTGCCCGCCAGCCAGCCGACTTCAATGCCCAGCGGTGCAAACCAGCTGCGGAAGTTATTGGCGTGCTGCTCGGCGAGCAGTTCGGTGGGCGCCATCAGCGCCACCTGTTTGCCGTGGGCGATAGCGCGCAACGCGGCCAGGGCGGCGACCAGCGTTTTACCGGAGCCGACGTCGCCCTGCACCAGGCGCATCATTGGCACGTCCAGCGCCATATCGCGCTCGATCTCGGCGGTGACCCGCGCCTGCGCGCCGGTGGGCTTAAAGGGCAGGGAGGCCAGCAGCTGATTTTTCAGGGTATCGTTGGCGCCGAGCGGCAGGGCGTGATAGCGCTGGGCGCCTGCCCGCAGCGCCAGCATGCTGAGGTTGTGCGCCAGCAGCTCTTCCAGAATCAGGCGCTGCTGCGCCGGGTGCTTGCCGCTTTCCAGCTCGCTAAGCAATAACGATGGCGGCGGACGATGCAGGGTGCGCAGCGCCTCCGGCAGGCTCATCATCCCCTGCGCCAGCTCCGGCGGCAGGAGTTCGCCGATAGCGCAGGTCTCCAGCAGCTCGAGCGCCTGATCGGTGAGCTTGCGCAGGGTCGCCTGCTTAATGCCCTCGGTAGTCGGATAGACCGGCGTTAGGGTCTCCTGTAGCTCCGGGGTGCTCATATCGCCCTGGACGCGATATTCCGGGTGGATCATTTCGGCGCCGTACTTCCCGCGTTTGGCTTCACCGTAGGCCAGCACGCGTCGACCGGTCGCGAGGCTGTTTTTCATCGCCGCGTTGAAGTTGAAAAAGCGCATGGTGAGGATGCCGGTGCCGTCGCTGATCTGGCAGGTCATCATTCGGCGGCCGCCGAAGGTGATATTGCTGTTGAGCACTTCGCCTTCCACGGTGGCATAAACGCCGGGAAGCAGATCGGCTATCGGGTAAAGATGGGTGCGATCTTCGTAGCGCAAAGGCAGGTGCAGCAGCAGATCCTGTACCGTATGCAGGCCGATCTTCGCCAGCTTGCTGCTCTGCGCAGCCCCGACGCCGGTGAGTGAACTGAGCGGAACGGCATCTAACAGGCGGCCTGACATCGGGTTTACCTCGCAGCCTGCATGGTGGCCCACCACGCGGCATCGGCTTCCACTTCGCCCTGCTCGTTAACGTGGGGGTAAGGCAGCCCTTTTTGTCTCGCGACGCGGGCCAGCACCGGATAGCCGCCTTCAAACAGCAGGCGCTGTTGCTCTTCCGGCGGCAGCATGCTGTTGGCGCGTTGGTACATCCCGGCATTCTGTCGCTGCCGCTGGGCTTCATACAGGATCAGCGCCGAGGCGACGGAGACGTTCAGCGACTGCACCATGCCGATCATCGGGATAATAATGTCCTGATCCGCCAGGGCCAGCGCTTCCTGAGTGATGCCGGTTTTCTCCTGACCCATCAGGATGCAGGTTGGGCGCGTATAGTCGATTTCACGGAAATCGATGGCTTTGTCGGAAAGATGGGTGGCGAGGATTTGCATACCCTGGCCTTTGAGGTGGCCGACGGCATCTGCGATGGTACGGTGGGTTTTCACCTGCACCCAGCTGTTGCTGCCCGCGGCGGCGGAGGCCATGGTGCGCATCCGGCTGCTCGGCCAGACCGCGTGCACCTCGTGTACGCCAACGGCGTCTGCGGTCCGGATGACCGCAGAGACGTTATGGGGCTTATGGACCTGCTCCATGCAGACCGTCAGGTCAGGCTGACGCCTGGCGAGCATCTCGCAGATACGCGCATAACGCTGTGAATTCATTGCACTTAATCCTTCGAATTACCTCTTTAGCCGCTGCGGATCACGCGGCCCATCCCTGGGCCTCGCCCCTGACGGGGGCGCTGCAGGCAGCGTTCAAATCTGCTCCCGGCAGATTTGTCATTCGCTTGCCGCCTTGATGCAATTCGAATGTTTTGTCTAAAAGCTAATTTCGGTTACGGGTGACTTTAATCACGTCCGGCATGACGCGTATTTTGCGCATGATATTCGCCAGATGCACGCGGTCGCGGGCGGTCAGGCGGATAAAGGCGCTGTATACGCGGCCATCTTTCTCTTCCGTATTCAGGCTCTGGATATTGGAAGAGGCGGTGTTGATCGCCGCCGTCAGGTTAGCCAGTGCGCCCTGGTGGTTAAACATATCCACCTTGATCTCCGTAATGAACTCCTGAGCGGTCTCTTTATCCCACTCAACCGCCATAAATTTCTCCGGCTCTTTCTGGTAGCCGCGGATGTTACGACAGGATTCATGATGGATAACCAGCCCTTTGCCGGGACTGACGTGGGCGATAATCGGGTCACCGGGGATCGGGCGACAGCATTTGGCGAAAGTGATCAGCACGCCATCGGCGCCTTTGATCGGCAGATGGCCGTGGTTTGAGGCATTGGCCGGCACCGGCGCCGCAGCGGCTTCGCCCTGCTGCAGGTTTTTCGCCACCACCACGCTCATGGCGTTGCCCAGACCGATCTCCGCCAGCAGATCGTCAAGCGAGGCCAGCTTCATCCGGTCGAGCTCGCGCTGGATATTCTCCGGCGGGATCTCGGCGAGTTTGCGGCTACCGCCCAGCGCGTGGTTGAGCAGACGACGGCCAAGGCTGACCGAGTCATCGCGCTTGAGGTTTTTCAGCAGCTGACGGATCTTGGCGCGCGCCTTCGAGCTGACGACAAAGTTCAGCCAGGCGGCATTCGGACGTGCGCCCGGCGCGGTAATAATTTCGACAGTCTGACCGCTGGAGAGCGGCTGCGACAGCGGATAGGGCTGGCGGTCGACGCGCGCGCCGACGCAGGCATGGCCGATATCGGTATGCACCGCATAGGCGAAGTCCACCGGCGTGGCGCCAGCGGGCAGTTCGACAATGCGCCCTTCCGGGGTGAAAACGTAAATCTCATCGGGGAACAGATCGGATTTAACGCTCTCGATAAATTCAAACGAGCTGCCGGCGCTCTGCTGCAGCTCCAGCAGGCTTTGCATCCAGCGCTGGGCGCGGATTTGCGCGGTGGTGCTGCTTTCGCCGCCGTGCTCTTTATAAGCCCAGTGCGCCGCGACCCCCATCTCCGCCATCTGGTCCATGTCTTCGGTACGAATTTGTACCTCGACCGGGACGCCGTGGGGGCCGATCATCGAGGTATGCAAAGACTGATAGCCGTTCGCTTTCGGAATAGCGATGTAATCTTTGAAACGACCTGGACGCGGTTTATAGAGGCTGTGCATCTGGCCAAGCACGCGGTAGCAGACATCGGCATCATGGACGATAACGCGGAAGGCGTAGATATCCATGATCGAGTGAAAACGCTGCTCTTTAAGCACCATTTTGCAGTAGATCGAGTACAGATGCTTTTCGCGACCGCTAACGCGGCAGGGGATCCCCGCTTCCTGCAAACGCCCTTCGATTTCCGAGAGAATCTTTTGGATCATCTCTTTACGGTTGCCGCGCGCCGCTTTGACCACCTCTTTAATGACGCGGTAGCGGTTCGGGTACAGCGCCTCAAAGCCCAGCTCTTCGAGCTCGGTTTTGATGTGATGGATACCTAAACGGTGCGCCAGCGGGCTGTAGATTTCCAGCGTTTCGCGGGCGATGCGGCGGCGTTTATCCGGGCGTAGCGAGCCCAGGGTACGCATGTTGTGGGTGCGGTCGGCAAGCTTGATGAGGATGACGCGGATGTCCTGCACCATCGCCATGATCATTTTGCGAAAGTTTTCGGCCTGTGCCTCTTTCTTATCGCGGAACTTGAGCTTATCAAGTTTCGATACCCCCTCTACCAGTTCGGCGACGCTTTTACCAAAAAGCTGTTCCATGTCCTGGTAGGTGGCGGGAGTATCTTCAATCACATCATGCAGCAGCGCGGCCATCAGTGTTTCGTAGTCGAGCTTCATCTCGGCCAGAATACAGGCTACCGCGACCGGGTGCGTGATATAAGGTTCACCGCTTGAACGTGTCTGACCCTCGTGAGCGTCACGTGCAACGAGATACGCCTGCCGCAGACGTTTGATCTGGTCTTCCGGCAGGTAGTTTTGAATCAGCTGATTCAGGCTTTCAAACAGATACAAGGGCGACCCGCTGTGTGATTAACGACGACCTTCAGCAATCGCGGTAACGGCTTGTAATTCAGCGGCTTCCTGCTCTTGCTGTTCCTGGCGCTCACGTACGTCGAGGATCTGGTTGTTGATCAGACCTTCTTCGATTTCGCGCAGTGCGATTACGGTGGTTTTATCGTTTTCTTCCGGTACCAGCGGATCCTTTCCGCCTACCTGCATCTGACGAGCGCGACGCGCGGCGACCAGTACCAGGTCAAAACGGTTACCAATTTTCTCTACAGCGTCCTGAACAGTTACGCGTGCCATACTTAAAATGCTCCACAGGTGAAGAAATGACTGGGCATGATACTGAATGTGGGTTCAGTCTGCCAATAGTTTGGTGATTAAAGCGCCATGTCGCTGCTTTTGGCGGCTCATGCGCAGACGTTCAGCGCGGATGATATTTTTCAGGTCGCTCAGGGCGGTGTCAAAATCATCGTTCACAATCAGGTAATCATATTCGGCGTAATGGCTCATTTCCGCAACGGCCTGGGCCATTCGCTTCGCGATCACCTCTTCGCTGTCCTGGCCGCGGCCGCGCAGGCGACGGTCCAGTTCATCTTTTGACGGCGGCAGAATAAAAATGCTGCGTGCGCCAGGCATGCTTTTACGGATCTGCTGCGCGCCCTGCCAGTCGATATCGAGGAAGACATCAACGCCAGTCGCCAGCACCTGCTCGATCGCTTTACGCGACGTGCCGTAATAGTTGCCAAAGACCTCTGCATGTTCCAGAAACGCGTTTTCGCCAATCATCGAGCGGAATTCGTCGTGATTCACGAAGAAATAATGTTCGCCGTGCACTTCACCCGGACGCGGCGCCCGCGTGGTATGGGAAACCGATACCTGGGTGTCATACAACGGTTGGGTTTTTAATAAAGCCTGAATCAGGCTGGATTTACCCGCGCCGCTAGGGGCGGAAACAATATAAAGCGTGCCTTGAGCCATGAGTGTCTTTTGTATGTGGTTATCGAAAGAGGTCCTACATACGAGCCTATTATACACGTCGCCGCGGCGTGACGCAGTCCTTGTCACACTTTTTGCCGCTGTTTCTTTCATTTTGCCTGCCGTTTTCCTGAATTCGCCAGCCGTTGCTGCAACGAGGTGTAAATCCTGGAAGGCGCTTCGCAGGGTGAAAAAGCGCCCGTCGTGGTTTCCGGCATTCTGCCGCAGACTCTCCGCCAGGTGATGAAGGAGGGGACAGCAATGCGTAAAGGAGGAGGGTGGCTGGCGATAGGGATGTTCTCCGCCAGCGCGCTGGCGTCGTGTCCGGACTGGCCGCCGGCCAAAGGCAGACAGGAGATCGCACGTCTACATCAGCAGATTGACGCCTGGAACGAGGCTTACTGGCGACAGGGCGCCAGCGAGGTGAGCGATGACGTTTACGACCAGCTCACCCTGCGCCTGGCGCAGTGGCGGCAATGCTTTCCGGGCGCGACGCCGGAGGATGACGATCTGCCTCCGCCGACCGGCGATACGCGTCATCCGGTCGCCCATACCGGCGTGCGCAAGCTGGCGGATGAGGCCAGCGTGGCCCGCTGGATGAAAAATAAAGCCGACCTGTGGGTACAGCCTAAAGTGGACGGCGTGGCGGTCACCCTGATCTATCGCCAGGGGCATCTGGTTCAGGCTATCAGCCGCGGGGATGGCCTGCGCGGTGAGTTGTGGACCGCCCGAGCGCGGCAGATCCCGGCGCTGGCGAAGCTAACGACCGGCGAACTGGCCAACAGCGTGCTGCAGGGGGAGCTATTTCTGCGTCGGGAGGGGCATATTCAGCAGCAGGCTGGCGGAATGAACGCGCGGGCGAAAGTCGCCGGGTTGATGATGCGGGCTGACGCGGCGGCGGCGCTGCTCAGCCAGCTGGACGTTTTTATCTGGGCCTGGCCAGACGGTCCCTCGGATATGCGCCGTCGGCAGCAGCTGCTGGCGACGGCGGGGTTTGGCTACAGCGGACAATACACCCATTCGGTAACGCGCGTTGAGCAGGTGGCGGAGTGGCGCCAGCGCTGGTATCGCTCGCCGCTCCCCTTCGTCAGCGATGGCGTGATTGTGCGTGAAGGACGCGAACCGTCGGGGCGCGTCTGGTCACCGGGAAGGGGCGAGTGGCTGGCAGCCTGGAAATATCCTCCGGCATCGCGGGTGATGGAGGTACGGGCGATCCATTTCAGTACTGGCCGCAGCGGCAGACTCAACGTAGTGGCTGAGCTTGAGCCCCAGCGGCTGGATGACAAACGCGTGCAGCGGGTTAACGTTGGCTCTGTGAGCCGCTGGCAGGCGCTGGATATTGGGGTTGGCGATCAGCTGCAGATCAGTCTGGCAGGCCAGGGTATTCCACGGATCGACGCTGTTGTCTGGCGGACGGTCGAGCGCCATAAACCGACGCCGCCGGCGGCGAAATTCAATGCGCTAACCTGCTATTTCGCCACCCCCGAGTGCAGCGAACAGTTCCTTTCCCGGCTGGTCTGGTTGTCATCAAAGTCGGCGCTGGATATCGATGGCGTAGGGGAAAGCGTATGGCGCGTTATTCAGCAGCAGCACCCGATAGAGCATCTTTTTTCCTGGCTGGCGCTCACGCCGGAGCAGCTGCAGGCGATGCCGGGGATCTCGGCTGCCCGCGGGCAGCACCTCTGGCATCAGTTTGATCTTATTCGTAAACGGCCTTTTATACGCTGGGTGCTGGCGATGGGGATCCCGGTGCCCCAGGGGGCGCTGGCGCAGCCTGGCAGTGAAAACTGGCGCCTCCTCACGGCAAAGAGTGAAGCGCAATGGCGCACGCTGCCGGGCGTGGGGGCGATCAGAGCCCGACAGTTAGTGGCTTTCCTGCATGACCCTGACGTGGCGGCGCTGGCGCAATGGCTTAGCAGGCAGCGCATCCCCGGGTTTTGAGGCGGTTAGTGGGCGTCGTGGGTGTAGTGGAAGACCGGTAGCCCGAGCTTCCAGCGCAGCGCCAGCATGCGGGCGGTAAAGCCGAACAGCAGCGTGGCCAGGACCACCACATCGTGGCTGCTGACGTAGTGTTGCAGCGCTATATAGAGTACCGCTGCGGCAAACGAGATCCCGGCATACAGCTCTTTCTGGAAGACCAGCGGAATGCGCTTGCAGAACATATCGCGCAGTACGCCGCCGAAAACGCCGGTGATGACCGCAGCAATAGAGGCGATAACCGGGCCTTCGCCCATATCCAGGGCGATCTGCGCGCCGATGATGGAAAACACGATCAGCCCCAGCGCATCCAGCACCAGGAAAAGCCGGCGAAGGTGCGGCATTACCGGGGCGGCAATTGTGGTAAGGACGGCGGCGACGGCGACAATGATGACGTATTCCGGATGCTTCACCCAGCCGAGAGGATAGTGTCCCAACAGGATATCGCGAACAGAACCCCCGCCCAGCGCGGTCGCGGTGGCGATAATAATGACGCCAAACGTATCCATCCGCCGACGACCGGCAGCCAGCGCTCCGGTCATGGCTTCCGCGGTGATACCGATTAAATACAGAACATGAAGCAGCATAGATCCCCCCAGACAGTGGCCGGCAGGTTAACGATTTGTGCGCAGGATCACGATTGATATTTTCTAAAGTGAAGTCGTTAGGCCAGGAAAAAGTAATGACAACATGGCTTAAATTGGCTTTATTTGGTGGTTAAGTATTATTTTTTGAATTTTTACAGATTAGAAAAAGTAATGTCTTATTCCCGATCGGTTATCTATATTGAAAACGCTATGAATACCTAATGTTTAAGTCCCGACCTTTATCCTTTTATTTTCTTTCTCGAGGAGATGAGAAAATGCGTGTCGCCGCCGGGAACAAACATTCTCTGACTCGCCTGATGGCCGTAGTATTAACCGGGATTCTGGCCGGTCTGTCCGGTATGGCGCTGGCGCTGATTTTACATGCCATTCAGCACCTGGCTTTTGGCTACAGTCCAGCGCATATCGTTGGTTCGGTGTCATTTTTACAGGGCGTCACGGCGTCGCCCTGGCCACGTCGCATCGCGGCAATCGTGGCCGGCGGCATCGTCGCCGGATTTGGCTGGTGGCTGCTTGGTCGCTATGGGCAGAAGCGGGTTTCCATTGCCGCGGCGGTGGCTAACCCTTCCGTCCCCATGCCCGCGGGCACCACGACGATCCACGCTCTGCTGCAGATCGTCACCGTAGCGCTGGGGTCCCCGCTTGGCCGCGAAGTGGCTCCTCGGGAAATGGGCGCGCTGGGAGCGGGGATGGTGGCGCGTAAGCTGCGCCTGCTGGAGGATGAAACCCGTACGCTGATTGCCTGTGGGGCGGGCGCGGGCCTGGCGGCGGTGTATAACGTCCCGCTGGCAGGGGCGTTGTTCACCCTCGAGGTCATGCTGCTGTCGTTTAGCTGGGAAAAAACGCTGGCGGCGATAATGACCTCGGCGATTGCCGCCTGGACGGCCACCCTCGGGTTAGGGGATGAATCGCAATACCATTTTGTTTCCAGCGCGCTTCCGCATACCTTTCTCTGGTGGGCGATTCTGGCGGGCCCGATTCTTGGCGCCGGCGCCTGGCTCTTTCGCAAAGCGACCAGCGCAGCGCGTTCACGCGTGCGAAGTAACTGGCAGATGCCGGTGTTCTGTCTGCTGGCGTTTTCGCTTCTGGCCGTCCTTAGCCTCTGGTTCCCTGCGCTACCGGGCAATGGCAAGGGGCCGATGCAGCTGGCGCTCAGCGACGGGCTGCCTCACTCCATGGTCGCGATCCTGTTAGGGCTGAAGCTGGTGGTGATCCTGGCGGTGTTGCGCGGCGGCGCGGAAGGCGGGTTGTTAACCCCGGGGCTGGCGGTGGGCGGGCTGGCCAGCCTGCTGCTCTGCGCGCTCTGGCAATCAGGGTTCCCTGGCGGAGATGAAAGCAGTTTCGCCCTGGTGGGGGCAGCCGCTTTTCTCGCCGCCTCCATGCAGATGCCGCTGACGGCGGTGGTGCTGGTGATGGAGTTCACCCACATGGATCACAGCTATCTGGCCCCGACGCTGCTGTGCGCGGCAGGGGCGTTTTTGACCTGCCGGGTACTGGATAAAAAATAGTGCTTTTGAAATGAATGAAAAAAGGCCGGTAAACCGGCCTTCAGAAAGGTATCTGAGATTACTCGATATTCTGGATCTGCTCGCGCATTTGCTCGATCAGCACTTTCAGCTCAATCGCAGAGTTGGTGACCTCGGCATTGATCGATTTTGACGCCAGGGTGTTCGACTCACGGTTGAACTCCTGCATCATAAAGTCGAGACGGCGACCCACAGCCTCTTTCTTTTTCAGAATGTTGTAGGTCTCTTTTACGTGGGCTTCGAGGCGGTCCAGCTCTTCGGCAACGTCGATACGCTGCGCCATCAGCACCAGCTCTTGCTCGAGACGGTTATTCTCCAGCTGCACTTCCGCATCTTCCAGCTTGGCGACCAGACGCTCGCGCTGCCACTGGAGAATTTCCGGCATATGGGCGCGAACTTTCGCCACTTCGCCGCTCACGCCTTCAAGACGCTGCTCGATAAGCGCTTTCAGCGCCTGGCCTTCCGTTTCGCGAGCGACGATGAAGTCATCCAGCGCGCCGTCAAGGGCTGCCAGAATGTCGGCGGCGATGGCGTCAAGATCCTGTTCTTTGGCGGCCATCACGCCCGGCCAGCGCAGGATATCAACCGGATTGATTTCCCCTTCATCGCTCTGCATTTTTACCCAGTTGGCGGCGTTAACCAGCTGTTTAGCCAGCTTTTCGTTGAGAATCAGTTCGCCCTGAGCGCTGGGGTCTTGTTCAAAACGCAGGGTGCATTCGACTTTACCGCGAGTCAGGCGGGCGCGAATGCGCTCGCGTACCACGGGCTCCAGGCTACGGAACTGCTCCGGCAGGCGGAAGTACGTTTCCAGATAGCGCTGGTTTACCGAGCGCAGCTCCCATGCGGCGCTACCCCAGTCACCCTTGATTTCACGGCGGGCATAGGCAGTCATACTGCGGATCATAGACGTTCCTGTTTTCGTAATAATGAATGCAAGGATTATAGCTATGCCGGCGGTGACTTAACAGGAATAGTGATGAATACTTCAAGACTGATTTTTTAAGGGACATAGCTTCGGTGTATTTAATGCGATTACTTTGCTTAGTGAAATGTATCCTTTTATAGCGGATAGGAAATAAGCTTTGATTCTTTCGCGGCTTAAGAATCATTATGCTGTTAATTTTTATCAACTGAATTCTGTCTATTCGCAGTAAAGCTATCTCTCCCTGCTTTCAGGCAGAATAAAAAAGAGTGAAAAACCGTAGGCCTATTTTTATTATTGAATGTGAGTATGATCATCCACATGTTTTTGTATCGTCTTAAAGCTATATCGTGGTATTTTTTACAAAGTATAACCGCCAAAAATGTTATGGGGTATTACCTTTAACTATTATGTATGCTTTTTCTGAATTCAATATGACAAAAGTATTAATATCTCTGTTGGGTGCATTCTCTTCATGAATATAATCAATTTAATTATATTTATTTGTTTTGTAATGGCAATGATTTAACTTTATGTAGTATTGTCCGGCAGCAAGATCGCGAGTATAGTCATTTTAGATGAGTTCTATAAAAAGGATTTTAATATGGACACTATCTTTGATAAAGTCATTAGAGAATTTTTCCCAAATACAAATATACCCTTTTGGAAAAAATGGCTTTTCAGGTCCGCTTTCGGCAATAAGAAATTTACTCGTATAATATATAACGATCGGTTAGTTAATCAAAGTGGAGTCGAATGGGTTAATTCGGTCGTCGATCTCCTTGAATTGCAATGTGCAACCGAACAACATCAATTTAATAACATACCCGAAAATGGGGCAGCGGTTGTTATTTCAAATCATCCAACAGTCATCGATGGTCTTGCTTTAATACATACGGTCTCCCGGGTGAGGAAAGATATAAAAATAATTGCCAACCACATTTTGCCAATTATATTTCCACAGGTGGAAGAACTGACCATTGGTATTGAAAATATGGCCGGTAAGATGAGCCATAAAAAATTTAGAGAGATGAACAATCATCTGCGAGAGGGAGGCGTATTAATTATATGTCCATCGGGTAAACTGGCTAACTGGTCTCTTTCAGGTTTACAGGAGCATAAGTGGAACCCCGGTTTTTTACAGCTGGCGATGAGAAATAATGCGGCGCTGGTGCCTATTCATATTACGGGTAAAAACAGTAACGTTTATTATCTTACTGCAACGATCTGGCGGCAACTGTCTAATATAATGGTTATTCGTGAAGCTCTCCGCCATCGTGGAAAGACCATGGGAATCAATATCGGACAGCAAATAGCCTTATCTTCATTGCAAAAATACAATAAAGATCTTTCTGCAGCAGCTAATGTATGTTTGATGCACCTCCAGAGCATAGGGAAGAATGGAGCAGCTCTTGTCGATACGATTTCGCCACAAGGACTAAAAGAAGATAGAGAGGATTTAATAAGTGCGATAGATGAGTGCGAAATATTAAGACAGTTTGATGATGGAAGAAAATTATTGATTTATCGCTGCAAAACTGGCCGTTTCTCACCAATTATTGATGAGTTAGGACGCTTACGCGAACGCTGTTATCGCGATATTGGTTCAGGGTCCGGTAAAGATAGAGATAATGATATTTTTGATGAAAGCTATTACCACATTATATTGTGGGATCCTGCTGAAACAGAAATTCTGGGGGCGTACCGTCTCGTTCCTGTTGGCGAGCAACTCGCCCGCCATGGAATAGCTGGCCTCTATAGTAATAGCTTATTTAAATATCATGATAGCGCCTATTTGTGCTTAGAAAAGTGTGTAGAAATAGGTCGTGGCTTTATCCAGAAACCTTATCAAAAAGGTAATGTTCTTGATTATTTATGGCAAGGTATATTCGATTTTATAAAAAGATACCCCAACTATAAATATTTATTAGGTGTGTTGACTATCCCAGGATCTTTTCCTGAAGAGGTACAGAAACTGATTGTGAGTTTTTATAATATGTACTTTCCCACCACGACTGATTTTTGTACACCAATAGCCCTGTTCACGGTAGAAACTACACAAAGCGATAGTCCTTTTAGCGGAAACGATTTTAGCGAAGACTGGAGTATGTTAAATCATCTTCTGAGAGAAAAAGGTTATAAGCTGCCCTGGCCTTTTAAACAGACTGCTAAGTGGTTCTCTCCAGGTGGATCGTCGATTATTTCATTTACTAAAGATGAGGCTTTTAACTCGATAGCTGGGTTAAATCTGAGCGCTATTGATAAATTGAATGAAGTATACGTTAAACATTATTTAAAAGACTGAGTTGACGATGACTAACGGGTACTGGAGTAATAATGCTTTAATCCAGCCGTCAGTAATAAGGGAAATGATATGCGTATGGATACGTTTTAATGCAAAAGTCAGTAACTAAATGCTTTGTCATGATTTCGATGCTAGTACTCTCGGGATGTGATAACAAACCGGATAACATGCTATCCGGTTATTCACATGGTGAATTTGTATACCTTTCTTATTCTGGTAATGAAAAAATAGAACGAATCTTCATTAATAAGGGCGATAATGTCATTCCAGGACAGGAGTTAGTGAAGATTGACTCCTTCGATGCACAAAATATTTTCCTGCGTGCTGAAGAAAAACTTTCAGCTGAGAGCGCAGTGTTACGAAATCTGAAATCGGGAGAGCGGCCAGAAGAGCTGGATATTATACGGTCACAGCTAAAAAAAGCCCAATCGGCAGAATCACAGGTAAAGCGGCAGCTTGGGCGATATCGTCATCTTTATGCCAACCATGCCATATCGCGGGCGGAATGGGAGGATATCAGGGATGAGTTAACGCAAAAAGGCGCACAGGTTGAAGAGTTAATTAATCAACTCAAGGCACGGCAACTACCGGCCCGTCAGGATGAGATTAGCCAACAGCTCTCGATGGTGGCCGCGGCAAAACTCGAACGTGATAAAGCGCTTCGGGATGTTCAGCAAACGACGATTGTATCTCCAATAAATGCCAAAGTTTTTGATATTATATATCGTGTTGGGGAGCGTCCTTCAGCTGGCAGACCAATAATCAGTCTGTTACCACCTGAGAATATAAAAGTACGTTTCTTTATACCCGAGGCGATGCTCGGTAAATTTAATATCGGGACGAAGGTAAGACTTTTATGCGACGGTTGTGCCGAACCTATTCCTGGCGTTATTAATTATATCAGTCCTGAAGCAGAGTTTACGCCCCCGGTTATTTACAGTACGAAACGCCGTGAAAAACTTATTTTTATGGCCGAGGCGATCCCTATCCTGGAGCAGGCTGAACGGATGAAAATCGGCCAGCCGTTTGATGTGGAGATTATTGGCAATGAATAATCTTTGTATTGATGTGAAAAATCTCAATAAACATTTTGGCGAACATCATGTCGTAAAGGATTTCTCATTACAGGTGGCAAAAGGCGAGATTTACGGTTTTCTTGGTCCGAACGGTAGCGGAAAAACGACATCGATACGGATGATGTGCGGTTTGATTACGCCCGATTCAGGTGAAGGTTTTTGTCTGGGTATGGACATCTTCACTCAGCGGGAAAAAATAAAACAAAAGATAGGCTACATGACTCAGTATTTCTCGATGTGGGGAAATTTAACTATTCGGGAAAACTTATTTTTTATTGCACGATTATATGGCCTCGACCAGCGTAAGGCCCGGGTTGAGGATGCGCTTACAGAATTAGGTCTTACTTCCCGACAGCACCAGCTGGCTAAGGAACTTTCTGGCGGCTGGAAGCAAAGAATGGCCCTCGCCGCCTGCATGTTGCATGAACCTGTTTTGCTGTTTCTGGATGAACCGACCGCTGGTGTGGATCCAAAAGCGCGACGGGAGTTCTGGCAAATGCTGCATCAGCTCTCTGACAAAGGGATCTCAATACTGGTGAGTACGCATTATATGGACGAGGCTGAGCGCTGCCATAAAGTTGCTTACCTCTCTTATGGCCGGCTACTGGCGAATGGCACTATTGCATCGATTATCGCTTCGCAGAATCTTATTACCGTGAGAACCAGCGGCGCTGGGCTGACGGTGCTTGAAAGCCAGCTCCAGCGCTTGCCGGATATTGAACAAACGGTCATTTTTGGCAATCAGCTTTATGTTACTTCCAGAGATGAAGCGAAGTTAGCATCCGCGCTATTTGCTTTTAAACAACAGGGTTATGAGTTCTGCCAGGTCGATACCAATCTGGAAGACGCATTTACCTATCTGATGAAAAACAATTGTGAAAAAAATTAATTTAAACTTCTCTCTAACCCGCTGGTTTGGTGTGGTTATTAAGGAGATCCACGAATTACGTCGTGATAAAGTCAGTATCAGCATGGTACTCCTTACCCCTATTTTTCAGCTGATCATTCTTGGCTATGCGATAAATATGGACCCGCATCATCTTCCTACCGCATTACTGAATTACGATAGCGAACGCATGAGTCAGGTTTTTGTGACAGGAGCGCAAAATACCGGATATTTTTCGATGATACCTGTCGATTCTGAAGAGGCAGCTCAGAAAGCATTTGTTCGAGGTGATGTCACTTTTATCGTAACGATCACCGAGGGGTTTACGCGCAAGATGCTGCGTGGAGAAAAACCTCAGCTGCTTATTCAGGGGGATGCTATCGATCCGATGACCACGGGAAATGCGTTAAGTGCTCTGGTGCAGGTTGCGAAATCGATGTTTCAGCAAGACTTGCCGGGTGAAATGCGTGTAGAGCAAAAAGAGGATGATTTTGAGCTTATTATCCATCGCATGTTTAACCCGGAGGGGATCACCCAGTTTAATACGATTCCCGGTATTATGGGGTCGATACTCAGTACAACCTTGATCCTGATGACCGCTCTGTCGATTACTCGTGAGAGAGAAAACGGTGCGTTAGAAAATTTACTGGTTTCTCCTTTGACCGGGCTTGAGGTCATTGTTGGTAAGATAACACCTTTTGTTATCATTGGCCTGTTTCAGGCGACGTTAATTCTGATTGCCGCCGTTCTGTTATTTGATATTCCTCTTCATGGCAGCGTTTTCCTGCTTTTTTTAGTGTTGTTGATTTATGTCTTCCTCTGCCTGTCAATCGGCATTGGTATTTCTGGCATAGCGCAAAACCAACTGCAGGCGCTGCAAATGTCGTCATTTTATTTTATCCCTTCCATTATGCTGTCTGGCTTTATCAGTCCTTTTATTAGTATGCCCGACTGGGCGAAAGCCATTGGCTCCTGTTTGCCGCTGACCTACTTCATCCGGTTGGTAAAGGGCATTATGCTGAAAGGGTATTCTGCGACGGCATTATTACCCGATCTGTTGCCGCTGATTGGCCTGGCGGTGATAGTGATCGGCGTAGGGTTGAAATCTTATCGGAAAACGCTGGACTGACATTATGTGCGCGCCCGGCAGGTGTTGGCATAGGCTTTTCGCCATGAAATTCGTATAATGCGGCCTTACATTCGTTTCAAGCCGGAGATTTCTATCATGCGTCCAGCAGGTCGTAGCGCCAACCAGGTGCGCCCCGTTACCCTGACCCGTAATTACACAAAACACGCTGAAGGCTCTGTGCTGGTTGAATTCGGTGATACCAAAGTGCTGTGCACCGCCTCCATTGACGAAGGCGTACCGCGTTTCCTGAAAGGACAGGGACAGGGGTGGATCACCGCTGAATATGGCATGCTGCCGCGTTCAACGCACACGCGTAACGCGCGTGAAGCGGCAAAAGGCAAACAGGGCGGCCGGACGATGGAAATTCAGCGCCTGATCGCCCGTGCGCTGCGCGCGGCGGTTGATCTGAAAGCGCTGGGCGAGTTTACCATCACCCTCGACTGCGATGTGCTGCAGGCCGACGGCGGCACCCGCACCGCGTCTATTACCGGTGCCTGCGTGGCGCTGGCCGACGCGCTGAATAAGCTGGTGGCGGCCGGCAAGCTGAAAACTAACCCGATGAAAGGGATGGTGGCGGCGGTCTCTGTTGGGATCGTTAATGCCGAAGCCATCTGCGATCTGGAGTACATCGAAGACTCTGCCGCGGAAACCGATATGAACGTGGTGATGACCGAAGATGGTCGCATCATCGAGGTGCAGGGTACGGCAGAAGGCGAGCCGTTCACCCATGAAGAGCTCCTCACTCTCCTGGCGTTAGCCCGAGGGGGGATCGAATCCATTATTACGACGCAGAAGGCGGCGTTAGCAGATTAGTTTTTAAGGCGACTGAGAAGTCGCCTTTTTTTTGACCGTAAAAAAGTAAGATGAGGAGCGAATCCATGAAGCCGTATCAGCGCCAGTTTATTGAGTTTGCGCTTAGCAAGCAGGTTCTTAAGTTTGGCGAGTTCACGCTGAAATCCGGGCGTAAGAGCCCCTATTTCTTTAACGCCGGCCTGTTTAACACCGGGCGCGATCTGGCTCTGCTGGGCCGTTTTTATGCCGAGGCGCTGGTGGATTCCGGGATTGAGTTCGACCTGCTGTTTGGCCCGGCCTACAAAGGGATCCCGATTGCCACCACCACCGCGGTGGCGTTAGCCGAACACCATGACCGCGACCTGCCTTACTGCTTTAACCGTAAAGAGGCAAAGACTCACGGCGAAGGCGGCAATCTGGTCGGTAGCCCACTGCAGGGCCGGGTCATGCTGGTGGATGATGTGATCACCGCCGGTACGGCGATTCGCGAATCCATGGAGATCATCCAGGCCAACGGCGCACAGCTGGCGGGTGTGCTGATCTCCCTGGATCGTCAGGAGCGCGGCCGCGGCGAAATCTCCGCCATTCAGGAAGTGGAGCGGGATTACGGCTGCCAGGTTATCTCGATCGTCACCCTGAAAGAGCTGATCGCTTACCTGGAAGAGAAACCGGAGATGGCGGAACACCTGGCGGCAGTTCGCGCTTATCGCGAAGCCTACGGCGTGTAACGAAAATGCCCGGTAAGCAGAGCGCTACCGGGCAATGCAAAAAAACTACTGCAGCTGTGCGGCGACCAGCGGCCAGCGGGCGTCGAAATCATCCGTCGGACGGTATTTGAACTCGCTGCGCACAAAGCGCGACAGCATGCCCTCGCAGAAGGCCAGCAGCTGGCTGGCCAGCAGCGTTTCGTCGAGAGTGTAGCCTTCGCCTTCGCGCATTTTTTTCTCGCGCATCACCTGACGCAGCTGCACTTCGATGCGTTCAAAAAGCTGGTTGATACGGCCCTGCAGCCGATCCTGTTCGAACATCAGCGCGTGTCCGGTGAGGATGCGCGTCAGCCCAGGATTACGCTCGCCAAACCCAAGAATCAACAGAACAATCAGGCGCAGGCGCGCGGATGTGTCCTTCTCATCTTTCAGAATCAAATTGATGCGCGTAATCAGACTGTCTTCAATGAACTCGATCAGGCTGTCAAACATGCGGGTTTTGCTGGGAAAATGGCGATACAGCGCGGCTTCAGAAACGCCGACGGAAGCCGCCAGTTTCGCGGTGGTAATACGTTGACTACCATCGCTGGATTCCAGCATTAGCGCCAGAGATTGAAGTATTTCTTCGCGACGATTCCGTTTCGCAGTTTGCTTTTCTGCCATGTTTTAAAATACCCCTGAAAATAAGCACTTGTCAGGCAGACATCCACAACGCGACCGCAAACCAGAGTTTGCGGTGATGTTATTGCATTATGCGCGTTGGGATGCAGATTCCGTGTTGCTGGGCTTATTTACGCCCTGAGTGACCGAAGCCGCCTTCGCCGCGGTCGGTGGCATCGAAAGATTCCACCAGGTTAAATTCCGCCTGCACGACCGGCACAAAGACCATCTGCGCGATACGTTCGCCCGGCTCGATAATAAAGCTCTGCTGACCGCGGTTCCAGACGGACACCATCAGCTGCCCCTGGTAATCGGAGTCGATAAGGCCCACCAGGTTGCCCAGCACCACGCCGTGCTTATGACCCAGGCCCGAGCGCGGCAGGATCACCGCCGCCAGAGCGGGATCGGCGATATGAATCGCAAGGCCGGTCGGCAACAGCGTGGTTGCGCCCGGCGCCAGCTCTACGGCGTCGTCGAGACAGGCTCGCAGGTCAAGTCCGGCGGAGCCGGAGGTGGCATAGGTCGGCAGCGGAAATTGCTGGCCGACACGCGGGTCCAGAATCTTAACGTCGATTTTTTTCATCATAACGGGTCACGATCTCGTCGAGTAATAATTGGCCCAGGAGTTCCTTGCGCTCAAGTGGTAAGCGCTTTTCCCCATCCTGCCAGAAAAGGTGTAATGCGTTGCTATCGCTGTTAAATCCCTGATTAGGCTGGGAAACATCGTTGGCGCAAATCAGGTCGAGGTTTTTGCGGGCACGTTTTTGCCGCGCATATTCTTCCACATTATTCGTTTCGGCGGCAAACCCAACGACGTAGGGGCGATGCGATTTTAGCGCTGCAACCCCGGCGACGATATCCGGGTTTTTAACCATTTTTATTGTTAATTCATCACCTTGTTTTTTTATTTTATCTTCGGCGATGGCGGCGGCGCGGTAATCCGCCACCGCGGCGCAGCCAATAAAAATGTGCTGCTGCTGAGCGCTGGCCTGGACGGCCGCTTCCATTTCCAGCGCGGTAGTGACATCAATGCGCTGCACAAAGGGCGGTGTCGGTAGCGATACCGGTCCGCTGACCAGGGTCACGTTCGCGCCGCGCTGTGCGGCGGCGGCGGCAATCGCGAAGCCCATCTTACCGGAGCTGTGGTTTGAGATGTAACGCACCGGATCCAACGGCTCACGGGTCGGGCCCGCGGTAATCATGAGGTTGAGATGTTGCAAATCTTTGACAGGGGAGGCGAAATGCTGTGCGACCATCTCCACGATGGTTAACGGATCGAGCATTCGCCCCGGGCCGACGTCGCCGCAGGCCTGGCTACCGCTGTCCGGTCCCCACAGCAGCAGGCCGCGGGATGCGAGCGTCTGCAGATTATGCTGGGTGGCCTGCGCGCGATACATCTGCTGGTTCATGGCGGGCAAGACGGCAACCGGGGAAGGGGTGGCGAGACAGATCGTCGACACCAAATCATTGGCCATGCCTGCCGCCACGCGGGCGATCAAATCGGCGGTCGCCGGGGCGAGGATCACCAGGTCGGCCCATTTTCCGAGCTCAATATGGCCCATGGCCGCTTCCGCCGCCGGATCGAGCAGGCTGTCGGAGACCGGATAGCCGGATACCGCCTGCAGGCTGAGTGGGGTGATGAACGCTTTTGCCGCCTCCGTCATTGAGACACGCACTTCCGCGCCGCGTTCACGTAGTCGCCGTACCAGTTCCGGGGTTTTATACGCCGCGATACCGCCGCTGACGCCCAGGACGATTTTTTTACCCGCCAGAGTCATCATGATGTATTCCTGTTGCCGTAGACCAGAATCCGCGCATCTTATCACAATCCTGCCGCCGTCGTGCCTCTGACGGGCATTCACTTTGCGAGCGGCTACGCAGGGTGAAAAGCGGCGGGTCGGCAGCGTCGTCAGGTTGTGCCAGGATAGGCTGATTCACGCAGGAGGGCGCATGGACGGAACGGAAAATCTGATGCCACGGGAGAAGATGCTGCAATTCGGCATCGAGGCGCTGACGGACGTTGAGCTACTGGCGCTGTTTCTGCGCATTGGCACACGCCGTCAGGATGTGCTGAGCTACGCCCAGGCATTATTGCAGCGTTTTGGTTCGCTCTACGCTCTGCTTTCCGCTGATAAAGCGCAACTGGTTGCCGTTGACGGGCTGGGGCTGGCGAAATATGCGCAACTGAAGGGGATTGCCGAGCTGGCGCGGCGCTATTTTAGCTCGCAGCTGGTTGAGGAGGCCGCGCTGGTCACCCCCTCGATGACGCGGGAATTTTTGCAAAGCCAGCTAACGGAAGAGGAGCGCGAGATCTTTATGGTGATCTTTTTAGATAATCAGAACCGCGTGTTGAAACATAGCCGCCTTTTTTCTGGTACTCTTAGCCACGTTGAGGTGCATCCGCGAGAAATTGTACGCGAAGCCATCAAAGTGAACGCTGCCGCCGTGATCCTTGCGCATAATCATCCCTCCGGTAGTCCGGAGCCGAGTCAGGCTGACAGGCTGATTACCGAAAGGGTGGTAAAGTGTTGTCGATTCATGGAGATACGCGTGCTTGACCATCTGGTTATCGGCCGCGGTGCGTATGTATCTTTTGCCGAACGTGGCTGGATTTAGCCCCGAACTGGCGATCCTTCGGGATCTTTGTCTGTTCGGGACTTGAGCACATCGCCGAGTCAGCGTATACTACGCCACCTTTGAGAATCTCGGGTTTGGCATTTGGGCCTGGCAGTCGAGAGTTCACATTGAACTGCGATGACCAGGCTGTAAAGCCTGACGAGGCGCCAATACCCCATACGAAGCTCGAGCTAATTTGATTTTTGGAGAATAGACATGTCCCGAGTCTGCCAAGTTACTGGCAAGCGTCCGGTGACCGGTAACAACCGTTCCCACGCACTGAACGCGACTAAACGCCGTTTCCTGCCGAACCTGCACTCTCACCGTTTCTGGGTTGAGAGCGAGAAGCGTTTTGTCACCCTGCGCGTATCTGCTAAAGGTATGCGTGTAATCGATAAGAAAGGCATCGATACAGTTCTGGCTGAACTGCGTGCCCGTGGCGAAAAGTACTAAGTACTTAGAGGAAATAAATCATGGCTAAAGGTATTCGTGAGAAAATCAAGCTGGTTTCTTCCGCTGGTACTGGTCACTTCTACACCACCACGAAGAACAAACGTACCAAACCGGAAAAAATGGAACTGAAAAAGTACGATCCGGTTGTACGTCAGCACGTTATCTACAAAGAAGCTAAAATCAAATAATTTTAGCCTCCTTGTATAAAAACCCCGCTCCGGCGGGGTTTTTTGTTTTTAAAACTCCCCCATATTGCTTTCACACACTCCCTTTTCAGCCACCTGTCCGTGAAGCACAATACGCCGGGTTAATGGAGGAAAATCATGCCTGAATTACCAGAGGTTGAAACCAGCCGCCGCGGCATTGAGCCGCACCTGGTTGGCGCAACCATTCTGCACGCCGTCGTGCGCAACGGACGGCTGCGCTGGCCGGTTTCTGAAGAGATTTATCGCCTGAGCGACGTTCCGGTGCTCAGCGTGCGTCGTCGCGCCAAATACCTGCTTCTGGAACTCCCGAACGGCTGGATCATCGTCCATCTCGGGATGTCGGGAAGCCTGCGCATCCTGAGCGAAGAGCTGCCTGCGGAAAAACACGATCACGTTGATCTGGTTATGAGTAACGGTAAAGTCCTGCGCTATACCGATCCGCGCCGCTTTGGCGCCTGGCTGTGGACCAAAGAGCTGGAAGGCCACCCGGTGCTGGCGCATCTGGGGCCGGAGCCGCTGAGCGACGCCTTCAACGCCGATTATCTCCAGCAGAAATGCGCGAAGAAGAAAACCGCGATCAAACCCTGGCTGATGGATAACAAGCTGGTGGTGGGCGTCGGCAATATCTACGCCAGTGAATCGCTGTTCTCCGCCGGGATCCACCCTGACAGGCTGGCGTCCTCACTGTCGCGGGACGAGTGCGAGCAGCTGGTGAAGGTGATTAAGCTGGTCCTGCTGCGTTCGATAGAGCAGGGCGGCACCACGCTGAAGGACTTCCTGCAAAGCGATGGCAAGCCCGGCTATTTTGCCCAGGAGCTACAGGTCTATGGCCGCAAGGGCGAACCCTGCCGGATCTGCGGCACGCCGGTTGTCGGGACCAAGCATGCCCAGCGGGCGACCTTTTATTGCCGCCAGTGTCAGAAATAGTCACCGGAACAGGAATGATTGTCGGCAAGGTCAGCGGACCTGCGGGGGCGCATCTGGTGGGCCGGGGACGTTTGTAGGCTAGGTAAGCGCAGCGCCAGCCTGGCTCATGCCCCAGCAGATGCGTTACTTCAGCTTATTCAACAGCGCCTGGTGGACG
Source organism: Klebsiella sp. JN_Kp127 (assembly GCF_040062505.1). Lineage (NCBI taxonomy): Bacteria > Pseudomonadati > Pseudomonadota > Gammaproteobacteria > Enterobacterales > Enterobacteriaceae > Klebsiella > Klebsiella sp. JN_Kp127. Next base: position 83,949 of record NZ_JBEAHS010000004.1, on the reverse strand, counting down.
TTGGCTGGCAGGAAGTGAGAGACATCGCCCTGGTGGCGCGCGACTTCTTTGACCAGCGAAGAGGAGATAAACGACCACTCTTTGCACGGCATCAGGAACACGCTCTCAAGGGTGGGCATCAAATGGCGGTTCATATGGGCCAACTGCATCTCATATTCGAAATCCGCCACCGCCCGCAGGCCGCGGATCAGGATATTGGCCTGCTGCGCGCGCGCGAAGCTGGCCATCAGGTCGCTGAAGCCGACCACCTGAACATTCACCAGGTGGGCCGTCGCCTGCTCCGCCAGCGCAATACGTTCATCCAGGCTGAACATCGGCTTTTTACTCGGGCTGGCGGCGATAGCCAGCACCACTTTATCGAACATACTCGCCGCGCGGGTGACGATATCGATATGGCCATTGGTGATGGGATCGAAGGTACCCGGATAGATCGCTTTTGTGCTCATGATGACTCTTTCTCCGAGTAGCCGTGGCTCAGCGCCCACAGCTCGGTATATTTCGTAAACGTATACTGCGCGTTGACCATCGCCAGTAACCAGCCCTGCTTACCGTCCAGCACCCCACCGCGCAGCAGCAGCGTTTTCAGGAACGCGCCCAGCGTGTGGCTGAATATCCCCGCCATCGAGGTCTTCTTGCCCTTCCGGTGGCGTTCTAGCGCCCATGCGGCGGCGTAAGCCAGCTGTTTTTGCTGAAAGCCAGCGAAGTCGCGGCACGTCAGATGCAGGAGATCGCCGGTCAACGGAATGACCTCGGCGCCCAGGCTATCCAGCGATTCATGGACCAGATTATCGTTATAGCGGTAACGGGCGCGTTCGTACAGGCGCAGGACGCGATCGGGGTACCAACCGCTGTGGCGCATAAAGCGTCCGAGAAAATAGTTACGGCGGGCGATGCTGTAGATGGCGCCGCGCTGCGGGGCTGCCAGTACCGTAAGAATAGCCTGCCTGAGTTCCGGCGTGACGCGCTCATCGGTATCGATCATCAACACCCAGTCGCCGGTGGCGTAGTCCTGCGCGCGCTGGCGCTGAATGCCATAGCCTCGCCAGTCGGTATGGGTATAGACCTGCGCCCCGAGGCGGCGAGCCAGCTCGACGGTGCCGTCGGTACTGCCGGAGTCGAGGACGATAATTTCATCCGCCCAGCTAACGGAGTCCAGACAATCCGGCAGCAGGTCCGCTGCGTTTTTGGCGATCATCACCACGGAAAGCCGGTTCGACATTAATGACTCCGCTGCGGCAGGTAAGGTTGCAGTAACTGTAGCAGACGCGACAGCGCGCCCTGGTTTTGGTGCAGCACTTCCACCGCGTGACGGCCATACCACAGGCGGTAGTCTTCATCGGTCAGCAGCGTGGAAACCTCTTTGACCAGCGAGTTAGCGTCGGTGACGGTGATCAGGCCATCGTCCTGCTGCAGCTTGGCGCAGATATCTTTGAAATTGAAGGTATGCGGCCCCATCAGCACCGGAATGGCGTGCGCCGCCGGCTCGAGCGGGTTATGGCCGCCGCGCTCCACCAGGCTGCCGCCGACGAAAGCGAGGTCGGCAATGCCGTAGAGCAGCATCAGTTCGCCCATGGTATCGCCAATGACCACCTGGGTACTGGAGGAGGGGATCTCGCCGGTGCTGCGCAGAGTGAAGCTCATTCCGGCTTTTTGCACCATGTCGCGGGCGTCAGGGAAGCGCTCCGGATGGCGAGGAACAAGGATCAGCAGCAGGTTCGGAAAGGTCTCCAGCAGCTTTTTATGCGCCTGGAGGATAATTTGCTCTTCGCCATCGTGGGTGCTGGTGGCAATCCAGACTTTGCGGTGCGGCGCCCATTGCCGGCGCAGCGTCACCGCGCGGGCCGCCAGCTCTGGCGTGACGGAGATATCGAATTTCAGGCTGCCGGTGACCGCCAGCTGGTTGCGCTTCAGTCCCAGCGCGAGGAAGCGGTTGCCATCTTCTTCATTCTGCGCGGCGATAAGCGTAATACGGCTCAACAGGCGGCGCATAAAGCCGCCCAGTTTGGCATAGCCTTTGGCGGAACGTTCGGACAGGCGCGCGTTGGCAATCACCAGCGGGATCTTACGCTTATGCAGCGCGGCTACCATATTCGGCCACAGTTCGGTCTCCATGACGATCACCAGCTTCGGCTGAACGGTGTCCAGGAAGCGGTTCATGGCGCCGGGCAGATCGTAGGGCAGATAGACGTGATGGACATCTTTGCCGAAGGCCGACATGGCGCGCTCGGAGCCGGTCGGCGTCATGGTGGTGACGGTGATCGGCAGAGAAGGGTAGCGGTGGCGCAGGGCGCGAACCAGCGGGATGGCGGCTAAGGTCTCGCCGACGGAAACGGAGTGCAGCAGAATGCCATCCGGCTCTACCTTGTTCTGACAGAAGCCATAGCGTTCCGCCCAGCGTTTACGGTAGGCAGGAGCCTTACGACTGCGCAGCAGCAGCCGCAGCCACACCAGCGGCTGAATAAGGTAAAGTAGGGTGGTATAAAGCAATTCCAAACTATTTATCCGTTCTCTGTTTTGGCGGGCAAATTCTAAGCATTTAGCCCGCGTAAAGCTATCTCTTTGGCGGAAACAGCGGGTTTTTGGTCTATCCCGCGTGGCGATAACGCTTAATACGCAGATAACGGCGTCCCAGGCGCCAGCGTAAACGGAAAGTACAGGCGTTTTTCCAGATTAACCGCCAGATACCGCGGTCGAAGAATTCTTTAATGATAACATGCTTTTTCGACTCATCTTTCATACTGTCGAAGGTGTGGATGATCCCCAGACCTTCTTTGGCGATCTGCCAGCGACAGGCGGCGATATGGCGCACTTTGTCCGGGTAACGCTGGTTGATCGCCTCCAGCATCTCCAGAATTTTCATGTAATGGCGCGCCGAACGCATCAGCGTGTCGTCGTTGTCCGGCTTATGCGACACCGACTCAGAGTGGATGTAGTAATCATAGAATTGCTGACTGGTGTACTGCACGCGCTCCGCGGCCAGCAGCGCCTCTGTGGTCCACGGGATATCCTGATGGCGCAGGCCGGGTTCGAAATGGAAGTGATGCTGGCGGATAAAATCGTGGCGATAGATATTGAGCCAGGTGACGTGCAGAAATTTCCGCGAGTCCAGGGCCTGCTTGAGCCAGACATGGCCCGGCAGCACACCGGTCGAGGGCAAGCGATCCAGCGGAAAGATCGGGTGGCTCTCGCGGCGCTTTTCGTACACGTAGGTGCCGTTGCAAGTGGCGACATCGAGATGTGCTTTCTCCGCCATCTCCAGCAGCGTGCGATACATGCCCGGATAGAGTTTATCGTCGATGTCCGGAAACGCGAGGTACTTGCCGCTGGCAACCGCCAGGCCGGTATTGCGCGCGACCGAGACGCCCTGGTTTTCCTGCTCCAGCACCTGGACGTTCTGCAGCCGATCCCGCCATTCGGCGATCACCGCCAGGCTGTTGTCCGTCGACCCATCGTTCACCAGGATCAGTTCATAGCTGTCCAGCTGCTGCTGTTCAATGCACTCAAAGAATTGCGCAAGAAATTTCTCACCGTTGTAGACGGCAGCCACGATGCTCAGTAAAGGCGTTTGACTCATAAATCTTCGATCCTGGTTAACTAACGGCGTCAGATGCGCTGCAGCTGACGGTACTGCTGACAAATGGACACGACGCTGAATTTTTCCAGCGCGGCATCGTCGATGGCCGGCGGGTTATGGTAAATGCTTTGCATCGTCTGAGCCAGCGCCGGACTGGTGAGATCCGCCAGACCGCGGGCAAGTTCGCCGGTGAGGATCTCGGTGACGCCGCCGGGGCAGCGGGTGCTGGCGACCGGGGTATGCAACAGCAGCGCCTCCACCACCACATTGCCGAATCCTTCGCTATCCGAGCTCAAAACCAGCATCCGCGCGCCTTTGATCCACGGTAAGGGGTTTTCCTGAAAACCTTTGAACCACACCCGGTCGTCAATCTGCAGCGTTTTGGCCAGCTGGCGCAGGCGCTGCTCTTGCTCCGGTTTCCCCTGGCCTAACAGCACCAGCGGCGCGTCGATGCCGCTTTGCGCGTAGGCTTCGAGCAGGCGGTCGTGGCGTTTGCCGGGATGGAAGCGGCCGACGTGAATCAGGTAGTCGCCGTCCGGGCGCTCGCTGTCGGCTTCCGCCCCGGCGCGCAGGGCGGCGATATCGAAGGGGTTATAGATGGTTTTCAGCTGCGCCGGGCGCAGGGCGAAGGCGTCCACCAGATCGCGCCCCACGGCGTCGGAAACCGCCACCACGTTGCGCCCCTGGTAAATCCGCTTAATTTTCTGCTGCTTCATCCAGCGGTCAAAGCCGGTACGGTGACCAAGATAAGAGGCCGAGAAGACGCCGTGCAGGCAGAACCAGACGTTGCGCTCGCGCAGCGCCCGGCTGCGGGCGACGATGCGGTCGGTTTTGTGCAGGTTGGAGAGCACAAGGTCAAATTGTCCCTGCTGCTCGGCCCGGATGACCGCGGCGTCCAGCTGGCGGGCGCGGCGGGACAGCTCGGTCAGCTTGCGCCATGGTTTGCGGCAGCGATCGGCCACCACCTGGTAGTCGAGCCCCTCGGGCAATGGGTACTCGCAGACGTCGCGTAGCGAAATGAGCGAGACCCGATCGCCGTCGCGCAGGAACTGCGCCGCCAGGGTGAGAACCACTTTCTCCGCGCCGCCGCCGGGCAATCCGTCAATCACAAATAAGATGCGCATCGTTATTTCACCAGATCCTGATAAAGGGAAAGCAGCTGGGTTGAGAGGCGCTCGCTGGTGCAGGCCATAATGCGCTCGCGGGCGCGGTCGCCTTCCGCGGAGCCCAGCGCGCGGGCAGGCAGGGCCATCACCGCCTGCTGCAGCGCCGGGATATCCAGGGCGTCGCAGACGTAACCGTTGTGGCCGTTGACGATAAACTCCGCCCCGCCGCAGCCGGTGGTGGTGATCACCGGCAGACCGCAGGCCATTGCCTCAAGGATGACGTTGGGGAACGGATCGTAGAGGGTCGGCAGCAGCAGGCCATCGGCCATCTGATAGAACGGCAGCGTCTCCGACTGCATGCCGAAGAAGCGCACCCGATCTTCGCAGTTCAGGCTTTTCGCCAGCGCCTGATAGCGCGGCTGATCTTTATCTTTGCCAACCACCAGCAGATAGCGATCGGTCGGGGCGATGGCGCGGATCGCCGCCGCCAGCCCTTTACGCTCAAAGCCGGAGCCGACGTAAATCAGGCAGGTCGCCTGCAGCGGCAACTGCCATTTGGCGCGTAAGGCGGCAAAGGTTTCTTCGCCCGGCGGCAGGAAACGCTGGTTATCAATGGCGTTATAGATAACGTGGATCTTGTCCGCCGGCAGGCCAAAGTCTTCGATGATCTCGCGTTTGATCATCTCGGCGTTGCAGATCACCCCGCGCAGATGCGGGTCTTCGTACATCTCCCGTTCCGCTTGCATCACATAACGGTGGTAGCGGTCGGCGAACAGCAGGCGGCTTTTCCAGGCCGGTAAAATGCGCGAGCGCTGTTGCAGCCAGCGGCGATGAACGCCGTCGCCGGCGCGGTAGAGATCGCAGCCGGGAATACGCTCATGGCTCTGCACCAGGTCGAAAGATTCGCGCTGCCAGAGCGCCCGCGCGGCGTTGGCAAACCCGCGCTCGCGGCTGATGCGCCCCCATTTGCGCGGATTACAGATATGGATCTGCCAGTCCGGTTTCACCGGCCCCTGCCATTCGCGGGTGATGACGTTCAGCTGCAGATGACTGCTGTCGAGGGCTTCCAGCGCGCGGGAGACAAACCGTTCTGCGCCGCCGTCCGGGCGGTACTTCTGCCGCACCAGAGCCAGCCTGAATTTACTCATGCCAGTACCTTTTTCGCCGCCGCGATCACGGCGTCGGTAGGAATTAAATCGAGATAACGTTCGTCGGTGTTGGTGTTGATGGCGTCCGGGTCGGGCAGTGGACCGAAGTCGCCTGCCCAGATCACCTCGCCTTTCGCCTGCCATGGACGCCAGAAGGTCAGCTTCGAGGGGCCGAACAGGGCGACCAGCGGGGTGCCGAGAGCCGCAGCCATATGCATCGGCACCGAGTCGACGCCGATAAACAGCCGGGCGTGATCGATCACCGCCGCCAGCTGGCGCAGCGTTAACTGGCCGGCTAAAGAGTGCAGCCGCGCCTGCGGGCAGCCGGCGATGATGGTCTCCACCATCTTCTTCTCTCTATCGTCGGGGCCGGAGGTGAGTACCACCGCGTACCCTTCGGCGGACAGCGCGTTGATCAGCGCGCTCATCCTGTCTTCGCGCCAGCATTTAAAGAACCAACGCGACGTTGGCTGGATGACGATGTAGTTATCCCGGAAGTCCTCCGGCAGCAGGGCGCGGCTGGTGGCCCAGTCTGCTTCGCTGTAGCCCATCCGCGCCGGGGCGTCGTTCAACTGGATACCGAGCGGAGCGAGGATAGAGAGATTCTGCTGGACCGTATGCAGCTGATTATGCTGTTGGGTAGCGGCCAGCGCGGTGTGGCAATAGCGCCAGAACGGGTGGCGACGCTTCGGAAAATCAAAGCCGATCCGCGTCGCGGCGCCGGTCAGTTTGCTGATAATCGCGCTCGGCCACTGGTCGGCAAGGTTGAGCACCATATCGTATCGCTGCTGGCGCAGCGTCTGAATGAGCTGCCATTGCATCTTCAGCTGATGCTTTTTCCCCTGCTTTTTCCAGCGGCGGTCGAGACCATAAATATGGTGGATATCGGGGTTGGCGGCGAGCATATCCCGGGTCTCTTCATACAGCAGGACATCCACGCTGGCGGCGGGATACTGCTGTTTCAGCGCGTGAATAAGCGGGGTGATCAGCAGCATGTCGCCATGATGGCGCAGCTTAATGACCAGGATCCGCGCCGGGTTCAAGGGGCTGCGGGAGAGGGTTTCAGGCGTCATACTCTGTTCTTCATCCAGGATAAGGGTTCCGATTCTAGGGGATCAGACAGATTGAGAGAAGCGTTGTATTGCTCTACCATGACCCGATACGTATGGCCTGAGGACGTTTTCGTGCACAATCCCGCATTTCTCATCACGATTGATACAGAGGGCGATAACCTCTGGCAAAAACATGACAGCATCACCACCGAGAATGCGCGTTATCTCCCGCGTTTTCAGCAGCTTTGCGAAAAGTATGGCTTTAAACCGGTCTATTTGACCAATTATGAAATGGCCATCGATCCCTTTTATATCGAATTCGCCAGAGACGTGATTGCCCGCGGCACCGCGGAAGTCGGTATGCATCTGCATGCCTGGAACAGCCCGCCGACCGAGCCGCTGACCGCCGATGACTGGCGGCATAAGCCTTATCTCATTGAATACAGCGATGCCATGATGCGTGAGAAGGTCGACTATATGACGCGTCTGCTGGAGGACACCTTCCAGACCAAAATGGTTAGTCATCGCGCCGGGCGCTGGGCCTTTGACGAGCGCTATGCGCGTCTGCTGGTGGAGTACGGGTATCAGGTGGATTGCTCGGTGACCCCGCGGGTGAACTGGAAGACCGCCAAGGGGGCGCCGCAGGGCGATGGCGGGACCGATTATCGTCGCTTCCCGCAGCATGCCTATTTCCTCGATGAAAATGACATCAGCCGCGAGGGCCGCTCGCCGCTGCTGGAAGTGCCGATGAGCATTCAGTACAAGCACTCCGCGTGGATGAACAGCGTGAAGCAGGGCTACGACCGCCTGCGCGGCAAAGTGCGTTCCCCCTCCGTGCACTGGCTGCGTCCGATGGGCGGCAACGTGGAGACGATGAAAAAAGTCGTCGAACAAACGTTGACGCAGGGCAATGACTACGTGGAATATATGCTCCACTCTTCAGAATATATGCCCGGCGGCAGCCCCACGTTCCAGAATGAACGGGATATTGAGCGTTTATACGCTGACCTTGAAGCCTTTTTTAGCTGGCTGGCGCCGCAGGTGAAGGGCATGACGTTGGCAGAATATTACCAGCGGAAAATCACACAGCGCTAACACAGCTCAAGGTACCGTATGCGTATCCTTAAACAATTGACGCGGAAAAAGAACGCTTTTTTCCGCGGTATTAAATTTAATTTAATTAACTATCGATACAGAAATAAGCCGGCGCGCAAACCCTTCGACCCGGCCCCCGTGCGCCGCGTGCTGCTATTGCGCCTGGACGATAAAGTCGGCGATATGGTGGTGACCACCGGCTGCGCCAGAATACTGGCCGAAAGGGGATATCAGGTTTCGGTGTTAACCGGACCAATATGCTGCGAAATATTAGCCGGCTCAGAATTCATTGAGCAAGTATATTTATATCGACCACGCATGTCCTTAAATACGTTACGGGCGGCGGGTTTTGATGCGGTTATCGATTTTGATGACGTGACCAGCTATGAACGCTTTAAATTACTCGCCGATTTACGGGCGACCAGCGTGATTGGCTTTAATAAAGAGCCCTATAAACTTTACGATCATTCGATCGCTTTTTTTGACAGCAACAGCCATATTTCCCTGCGCTATCAACAGGTGGTGAAGCTTTTTGGCGTCGTTGACGACCAGCCATACGACTATCATCTCCCCGGCTGTCGCCATGAGCGGGAGAAAGTGGCGCGCTTGCTTTCCCAGGCCGGAGAGGTCGCACTGCGCATCGCCATTAACCCTTTTACCGCCTCCGAGGATAAAGACTTCTGTCGTCATCAGGTGGCGACCCTGGTCGAGCGGCTACATGCTCTGCCTTACCGGGTCTGTATCGTGATGGTGGGTCGCAGCGAGAAAATTCAGCAGCTGGGGCTGGATATGGCGCTGTACGTCGCCGACAGCACCATCAACTCCGCCGTGGAGGTGATTCGCAGCTGTGATTTAGTCATTACGCCGGACACCTCGATCGTGCATATCGCCCGCGCTTTCGATAAACCGATGGTGGCGGTCTATAACAAACGCAAACTCAAGGATACCGGGCTGCCCGGCTATCATATCTGGGCGCCGGGCTATGACAAAGCGAGGCAGATCGTTTGTGAAGAAGCGAATGTCGCCGATGTGGCGATTGAGTCGGTATGGCCGGTGATTAAAGAGCAGGCCGACCGGCTGGTCGCCGCCCGCAGTTAATAGAAAAGTGAATATAAAAAAGGGCCGTCAGCGGCCCTTTCTTGTTAACGCTTTTCCGCCAGCCCTTTGCTGAGCGCAATGCCCAGCGGCAGCCAGAACAGCACCCAGGTTTCCCGGGGGTTGCTGATGATAAACATCCCCTGCGAGGCCATAAATACCAGCGCGTAAAACAGGATCGCCAGACTGTAGCGGCTGTCGGAGCGGCGCTTGCGCCACGCCTGGCACAGTCCGCAGGCAATGACCGCCAGCAACAGCAGTAAACCCACGATGCCGCCTTTCAGCAGGGCGCCCATATATACGCTGTGGGTGGTGGTGATGTGTTCGCCGCTGTAGTTGATGAAATCCAGTTCATAGCTGAAACCGCGTCCCAGCCAGGGCTGGCTGGCCATCTCCGACAGCGTATGGTGCCAGATGCTCAGGCGCAGCCCGCTTTGGGTGCCCAACTCTTCGAAACGGGCGAGCAGCATGTCGCCCACCGGCGTCATCACCAAAAGCAGAGCCACCAGCACGGCCAGCGCCGCGGCGATCAGCAGGTTACGGCGGGTGAAGACGTGCAGGTGCAGCGTACAGCCGACCGCCAGCACCAGGGCGATGATCGGCCCGCGGCTTTGGGTCAGCAGCATCATCACCAGCATGATGGCCACTGGCAGATAGAGCCAGTGGCTGGCTTTTTCTTTCAGCAGCATGCCGCAGATTAAGATGCCGATGCCGCAGTATCCGGCAAGGTCGATAACGTTTGTTGGCCCGGGGTTCTCGGGGGAGACCGCCCGTTCGGTGAGGACCAGGGTGTGGTCGAACATCAGCGTCCACAGCGAGAGCACAGTGATCCCGCCAACCACCGCCAGCATGGCCAGGCGGCGGGTTCGTTCGTCGCTGAGCAGCATCGCCATCAGCAACAGATAGCCCGTCAGGTACACGCCGTGGGTGATCGGCGAGTCGATATGCTGCGGCGTATGGCCCCACAGGTTACTGAGGGCGTAATAGATAAAGAAGACCGCCAGCAGCGCCCAGGTCTGCCACTGTTCGCGTAACACGCCGGCCAGCGCCTGGCGGTTTTCCGGGCGTACCAGCGAGAGCAAGAGCAGCAGGATCGATAAATGCAGCAGGTTATTGGTCCGGGTGGACATGCAAAAAATCGCGCTGAAAAATAAAAACAAAGGAAAAACAATCGAGTAACCCTGTCTGGCGTAGTTACTCATTTTTAAAGTACTCATTAAACGCAACCTTTTCGAAAATAGTGTCCGGCACAGCGCTTTCTGGTGAAAAATTAATGACCCGGATCTGGCGTTGCTGCAGTACCTGCGCGGCATGTGCAAAGGAGGGCATGACGAGGGTATCCACTTTTGTTGCCAGGTACGAAGGCAATTTTTCTTGTTGTGTTTCGTAGAATCGCGGCTGGTTGAAGTTAGTCATATCCAGACCGCTGACCAGGATAGTGCTGAAGCCCAGCCAGGCGAGGATCTGCAGCGCCCAGTAGACCACCGTGCCGGCATCAAAGACGCCCTGGCGAATATCGGTGCTAAAACAGATATCCGGGCGCTGGGGATGAAAGCACATCGCCGGATTCTGCTGGTAAGTGCGCTTTATCGCTTCGCTGGCGACTTTCGGCTGGTAAATCTTATAGCAACCGTCCTCAATCAACGCCAAACGGCAGCGCAGCGCGTCCGCATGGCGATCCACGATTTTGGCGATCCCATGCATGGTGGTGAACAGCAGAATGTCCGGCTGACTGACGATGGCGCGGATAATGTCCGGCTTCTTATCGAAAAACTCCATGTCGACGATGGTATAGAGCGAAAAGTGCAGTTGGTCGGCAAGATGCCAGGCGCCATTGACGCCCATCACCGGGATCGTTTTCGACAACAGGGAAAAATCGATATTGCGGGTCGAAGGGCCAGTGGCGGTCAGCAGGACTTCGCCTTGCATGCTGTTTTTCAGCGCGCTCAGGCTGACCAGCGGCACCGTTTTCCCTTTATAACGCAACGCGCTGATTTCGCCGCTCGGCGCGCGGGTGATGCGGGTAAAAGGCCACAGATTTTCATTGTGACGATAAGCGCGAGGGCGGGTGTAGCGATAGATCTGCTTAAACAGGGATCCCATCAGAGCAGCCCCTGATTTTGCAGAAGAAGATGAACCCGGCTGGCGGTAATATCGCCAGTGCTGGCGCTGTTTTCCGGCCGCACGATGTGCTGGTTTTTACCGTATCCGCCAATCAGCCCCGGATCGGTCGGGCCGTAGAGCGTGAAGTTCGGTTTATCCAGCGCGGCGGTCAGATGACTCAGGCCGGTATCGACCGAGACGACGGCCCGGGCGCTGGCCAGAACCTGCGCCACCTGCTCAAGGCTCATGCGCGGCAGCACTTCAACATACTCCCGGCCTTCCGCCAGCCGCTTCGCCCGCGCCTCTTCGTGCGGGGCGCCCCACGGCAGCTTAATGCGGACGCCGCTGTCGGCCAGCAGATCGAGCAGTTCCTGCCAGCGGTTTTCCGGCCAGTGCTTATCGTCGCGGGTGGTGGCGTGCAGAAACACCAGATAGGGGGCGGCAGCGCTAGCCTCGTGCTGTAGGAAATGGCGCGCAATGGCGTAATCCCCCTGGGTTTGGGGTTTCGCGTAGCCGAGGCTTTTGGCGAACAGCTCGCGGGTACGCTCCACCGCGTGCTGCTGTTTCGCAATGTGGTGGCGGCGGTTGTAAAACAGGCTGGCCAGCGGCTCGCGGGCCGTTTGCCAGTCCATACCATGCTTGACGCCGTGCGCCAGACGGGTGACCAGCGCAGCGCTTTTCACCAGCCCCTGGGCGTCGATAATGGCGTCATACTTGACCGCCTGGACGGCCTCGCGAAAGGCTTTACGCTCCGCTTTGATCGGCGCGGAGAACCAGGCTTTACGCCAGCGGCGGATCGCCACCGGGATCACCCGCTCGACGCTGTCATGCCAGGAGGGGATCTGCGCGAAGCCTTCTTCCACAACCCAGTCGAAGCGGATGCCGGGGATGGCCTGCGCGGCGTCGGTCAGCGCGGGCAGCGTGTGCAGCACGTCGCCCATCGATGAGGTTTTTACAATCAATACCCGCATCCGCTACGCTTCCTCGTGCCCGGTTTTTTCCGTCAGCAATTCGTTCAGCTCTTGCAGGACGCGCTCTGGCGTAATGTCGATCAGGCTCTGATGATAACCTTCCGCGGCATCGCCTTTGCGCACCTTGTGGTAGCCGGTAATCAGGCGGATCACGCGCGCTTTATGCGACAGCGGCGGGGTAAAGTCCGGACTGCTCGGGCCATACAGCGCCACCAGCGGACGGTCCAGCGCCGCGGCGACGTGCATCAGCCCCGAATCGTTAGTCACCACCGCTTTACAGGCGGCAATCAGGATCACCGCCTGCTCCAGCTGGGTTTCACCCGCCAGATTCCGGCACCAGGCCTGCTGCTCGCTGCTGAGGGCGGCGATGATCTCTTTGCCGGCCTCGTTATCTTTTGCCGAGCCAAATAGCGCAATCTGATAACCATCGTCGATGAGCTTTTTCGCCAGCGCAGCATAGTGATAGTGCGGCCAGCGTTTTGCCGGGCCGAACTCCGCGCCGGGGCAAAAGCCGATGATCGGCCGATCGTTGGACAGGTTAAAGGCGCTGCAGGCCTGCGACTTTTCCCCTTCGTTGACCTGCAGCTGCGGCCATAGCAGCGGCTGCGGCAGATCTTTGGCGCAGCGCATCACGCCGTTGTCGTAGGCCAGCGCCACGTAGCGTTCCACCATCAGCGGCCAGGCGTCTTTGTCCAGCACCCGGGCGTCGTTGAGCAGGCCGTAGCGCATCTCGCCGCGCCAGCCGGTGCGCAGCGGGATGTTGGCAAAGAAGGGAACTAATGCCGATTTAAACGAGTTTGGCAGCACGTAAGCGCGATCGTAGCGACGCTCGCGCAGGCTGTGGCCGAGCTTGCGGCGTTCGCCGATAGCCAGCGCGCCGTGGCCCAGCGGCATCGGGATCGCTTCGTTCACTTCCGGCATGCGCGATAACAACGGACGACACCAGGCTGGCGCCATCACGTCGATAATCGCCTGGGGATAGCGCGCCCTGAGCGTACGATAAAGACTTTGCGACATCATCATGTCGCCCACCCAAGACGGGCCTACCACCAGAATTTTCATGTTATCTCTTACGCATCCCGATTCAGCCAGGCCATATACTCCGTTACGCCTTCGGCAACGGTTTTGAACGGTTTGTCATAGCCCGCTTTACGCAGGTTAGTCAGATCCGCCTGGGTGAACGCCTGGTAGCGGCCTTTCAGTTTGTCCGGGAATGGGATGTACTCGATGCTGCCTTTTTTGTGGTACGCCAGGGTCGCGTCGGCGACGGCCTGGAAGGATTCCGCGCGGCCAGTGCCGAGGTTGAAGATGCCGGAAACGCCGTTTTCCCAGAACCACAGGTTGACGTCAGCCACGTCGCCGACGTAGACGAAGTCGCGCTTGAAGCCGTCGCTGCCTTCGAACAGTTTCGGACTTTCGCCATTATTCAGCTGGGTGTTGAGGTGGAAAGCGACGCTCGCCATGCTGCCTTTGTGGCCTTCGCGCGGCCCGTAGACGTTGAAGTAGCGGAAGCCGACGATCTGCGAATTGGCTTCCGGCAGGATCTGACGAACGTATTCATCGAACAGGAATTTGGAGTAGCCGTAGACGTTTAGCGGCTGCTCATACTCGCGAGACTCGATGAAATCGCTGGTGCGCCCACCGTAGGTGGCCGCCGAAGAGGCGTACAGGAACGGAATTTCGCGCTCCAGGCAGTAGTGCAGCAGCTCTTTGGAGTACTGATAGTTGTTGTCCATCATGTACTTGCCGTCCCACTCCGTGGTGGAAGAGCACGCGCCTTCGTGGAAGATAGCGTCAATGTCGCCGAACTCTTCGCCTGCCATAATCTGGATCAGAAAGTCTTCTTTATCCATGTAGTCAGCGATGTTCAGGTCAACCAGGTTCACAAACTTGGTGCCGTCTTTCAGATTGTCGACAACCAGAATGTCGGTAATGCCCTTGTCATTCAGCGCTTTAACGATGTTGCTGCCGATAAAGCCTGCGCCGCCGGTTACGATGATCATAACTGTACCTTTGAAGTTGAGAGCCCGGAGACAATCCGGACATGAATGCTCATATCATATCACCACATGAGCAAGCCTACAGCCATTCGCAGAATAAGGTGCTGGGCTGACGTGATTTATGCTGCAAATAATTCATTCAGGCATGCATCATCTCGTATCAGCGTATAGCTTTGGGTAATATGTGCCAAATTTTGCCGAATCTGGAGAGTTGCAATGCGTGGTGATTTCTACAAACAGTTAACTAGCAATCTGGAGACCGCTCGGGCCGAAGGCTTGTTTAAAGAAGAGCGCATCATCACCTCGGCGCAGCAGGCGGACATTACCGTCGGCGACAGCCACGTGATTAACTTCTGCGCCAATAACTATCTGGGTCTGGCCAACCACCCGGCGCTGATCGACGCGGCGAAATCCGGTATGGACAGCCACGGCTTGGGGATGGCCTCGGTACGCTTCATCTGCGGCACCCAGGATACGCACAAGCAGCTGGAGAAGAAGCTGGCGGATTTCCTCGGTATGGAAGACGCGATCCTCTACTCCTCCTGCTTCGACGCCAACGGCGGCCTGTTTGAAACGCTGCTCGGCCCGGAAGACGCCATTATCTCCGACGCCCTGAACCATGCCTCGATCATCGACGGCGTGCGCCTGTGTAAAGCAAAGCGCTTCCGCTATGCCAACAACGATATGCAGGAACTGGAAGCGCGTCTGAAAGAAGCCCGCGACGCTGGCGCGCGTCACGTGCTGATCGCCACCGACGGCGTCTTCTCGATGGACGGCGTGATCGCCAACCTGAAAGGCGTTTGCGACCTGGCGGATAAATACGATGCGCTGGTGATGGTCGATGACTCCCACGCCGTCGGCTTCGTCGGCGAAAACGGTCGCGGCTCCCACGAATACTGCGATGTGATGGGGCGCGTCGACATCATCACCGGCACGCTGGGTAAAGCGCTGGGCGGCGCCTCCGGCGGCTACACCGCCGCACGCAAAGAGGTGGTCGAGTGGCTGCGCCAGCGTTCCCGTCCGTATCTGTTCTCCAACTCTCTGGCGCCGGCCATCGTGGCCGCCTCCATCAAAGTGCTGGAGATGGTCGAAGAGGGCGCAGACCTGCGCGATCGCCTGTGGGCCAACGCGCGTCTGTTCCGTGAAAAAATGACTGCGGCAGGCTTCACCCTGGCGGGCGCCGACCACGCCATCATTCCGGTGATGCTGGGTGAAGCGGTGGTGGCGCAGAACTTTGCCCGCGAACTGCAGAAAGAAGGGATCTATGTCACCGGCTTCTTCTATCCGGTGGTACCGAAAGGCCAGGCGCGTATTCGCACCCAGATGTCGGCGGCGCATACCCCTGAACAAATTGAGCGTGCGGTGGAAGCCTTTACCCGCATCGGCAAACAACTGGGCGTCATCGCCTAATAAGGGTGTGAGATGAAAGCGTTATCCAAACTGAAAGCGGAAGAAGGCATCTGGATGACCGACGTACCGGAACCGGAAGTCGGCCATAACGATCTGCTGATTAAAATCCGCAAGACCGCCATTTGCGGGACCGACGTGCACATCTACAACTGGGATGAGTGGTCGCAGAAGACCATTCCGGTGCCGATGGTGGTCGGGCACGAATATGTCGGCGAAGTGGTGGGGATTGGCCAGGAAGTGCGCGGCTTTAAGATTGGCGACCGCGTCTCCGGCGAAGGGCATATCACCTGCGGCCACTGCCGTAACTGCCGCGCAGGCCGTACCCACCTGTGCCGCAACACCATCGGCGTGGGCGTCAACCGCCCGGGCTGCTTTGCCGAGTATCTGGTGATCCCGGCCTTTAACGCCTTTAAAATTCCCGACAATATCTCTGATGACCTGGCGTCCATCTTCGACCCATTCGGCAACGCCGTGCACACCGCGCTCTCCTTCGATCTGGTGGGGGAAGACGTGCTGGTCTCCGGCGCCGGTCCGATCGGCGTGATGGCGGCGGCGGTGGCGAAACATGTCGGCGCGCGTAACGTGGTGATCACTGACGTTAACGAGTACCGTCTCGAGCTGGCGCGCAAAATGGGCGTCACCCGCGCGGTGAACGTGGCGAAAGAGAACCTCAACGACGTGATGGCCGAGCTGGGGATGACCGAAGGTTTCGACGTGGGTCTGGAGATGTCCGGCGCGCCGCCGGCGTTCCGCAGCATGCTGGATACCATGAACCACGGCGGCCGTATCGCGATGCTGGGTATCCCGCCGTCGGATATGTCCATCGACTGGACCAAGGTCATCTTCAAGGGGCTGTTTATCAAAGGGATCTATGGTCGCGAAATGTTCGAAACCTGGTACAAGATGGCGGCGCTGATCCAGTCTGGCCTGGATCTTTCGCCGATCATCACCCACCGCTTCGGCATTGACGACTTCCAGAAGGGCTTTGACGCCATGCGCTCCGGTCAGTCCGGTAAAGTGGTTCTGAGCTGGGAATAACGCCTCCGGTCTGTTGTAAACATCAGCAAAAAAGGCGCCTGCGGGCGCCTTAATTTAGATTTGGATTACATTTTTAGCCTGCTTAATATCAAGCGCACAATTTCTACATCGATTTTACGGTTATTCGCTTATACAGTGTGTTTAGTCGCGGTTTAACTTTGAAACGATCATGCTTAAACTCTCCGTATGCTTACTGACCTGTAACTCCGCTCGTCTGCTCATGGAGGTGCTGCCCCCGCTGCTGAAGGTGGCTGATGAGTGTATTGTCGTCGACTCCGGTAGCACCGACGAAACGGTCTCTATTTGTCAGCAGTTTGGTCTCACCGTCCATCACCATGCCTATAAAGCCCACGGCGCGCAGATGAACTATGCCATCGGGCTGGCCAGCCATGACTGGGTGCTGTGCATGGACAGCGATGAAATTCTTGATAACGACGTCGTGGCGGCCATTCAGGCGTTAAAAGCGGGGGAGGAACCTGACCCGGCCTGCGCCTGGCGTTTGCCGCGCTACTGGTTTGTCCTCGGCACGCAGGTGCGGACGATCTACCCTATTTCCTCGCCGGATTACCCGGTGCGCCTCTTTAACCGCCAGCAGGCGCGGTTTAACGACCGGCCGGTGGATGACCAGGTGGTCGGACACGCGCGCTCCGTCAGGCTGCCGGGCTTTGTACGCCATGACACCTTTTATTCGCTGCATGAAGTGTTTAATAAGCTGAACAGCTATACCACCCGGCTGGTGAAGCACCAGCAGATCACACCTTCGCTGACGCGGGGGATCGTCAGCGCCATTGGCGCTTTCTTTAAGTGGTATCTGTTCAGCGGGGCATGGCGCTATGGCAAAGTCGGCGTGGTCACCGGCCTGTACGCCACGTTTTACAGCTTTCTCAAATATTTTAAGGCGTGGTACGCCCACGAAGATAACCAGGCGCCCGTCGCGCAAAAGCGAACGGACCCCTGAGTGGTCTAGCTGCCGGGATTGTCCCAGCCCTGCCATTTGAGGCGATAGTACTGGACCAGCGCGCTCTGGCTGATGCTGTCGCTGAGGATAGTGAAGAAGCGGCTGGCGTTCACGGGCTCCAGCGGGCGCTTCGGCTTGCAATACTTCACGCCGTGGAACGGATTACGCGGCTTCTGCTGCTGCGGCGGCGTTTGTTGCGCGGGCGGCTGAGCGTAGTTTGGCGTCGAGTTGTCGACCTGCGGCTCGTTGAGCAGGCTGCTCGGGCGCACCAGCGTGATATCCGGCGGCAGGTTATAGACCATCTGCTGCAGCACCCGCACCGTCGTCGGATGCGGATGGCCAATGGCTATCGCCGAACCGTTACGCCGCGCCAGGGCGATGGCGCGGTTGAACTGAGTGCGGATATCGGCTTCATTCTGCGTATCGTCCAGAAACACCTTACGCTTAATCACCTTCACCCCGGTGCCCTGCGCGGCGCGCATGGCCTGGGTATTGCCGATGGTCACGCTGTCGAGAAAATAGAGATTGTAGCGCTCCAGGGCCTGCATCACCTTCTGCATGCCAAACAGGTTGGAAGTCATCGCGCTGCCCATATGGTTATTCAGCCCGACGGCGTAGGGGACTTTGCCATAGGCCTCGCGGATGATGCGCTCGATCTCCTCGCTGCTCATTTCGGGACGCAGGGTGTCTTTTTCCAGCGGCTGTTTGCTGAGCGGCGCCATCGGCAGGTGGATGAGCACTTCATGGCCCAGATTATGCGCTTTCGTGGCCATTTCCCGGGCGTGCGGCGCGTTCGGCAGCACGGCGACGGAGATAGTGGACGGCAGCGCCAGCACCTGATTTTCGGTCTGCGGGCGGTAGCCAAAATCGTCAATAACGATGGAGAGTTTGCCAGCGAACGCTGGCGCCGCCAGAGCCAGCGAACCGGCTACGGCAAGAGCAATTGCGCGAAATTGAAGCAAAACTTATCTTCCCAACCACGGCTGTGGATTGACCGCCTGACCCTGGCGGCGAATTTCGAAATAGAGCGACGGACGGCCCTGACCGCCGCTGCTGCCTACGAGCGCGATAGGCTGACCGGCACGCACCTGCGTACCGACGCTGACCAGCGCGCTTTGGTTATAGCCATACAGGCTCATGTCGCCTTTGCCATGCTCGACCACCACCACCAGACCATAGCCCTGCAGCCAGTCGGCCAGAATGACCCGACCATCGGCAATCGCTCTGACTTCGGTGCCTTCAGACGCGGCGATAACCATCCCTTTCCAACGTAGTTCACCTTGCAGCTGTTCGCCATATCGATGAAGGAGCGGACCGCGAACCGGCCAGAACGCCTGACCGCGCGGCGAGCCCAGCCCACCGGTGCGTGACATCAGCGAACGCTCGCTTTCCGTTGGTTTATAGGTGGTGCCTTTGCGCGATGCTTCCTGCTGGCGGTCGCGCACCGCCTGCGCATCGCGAGCTTCCCGATCGGCACGGGCTTTGGCGGCAGCCTCCGCCTGGGCGATACGACCGCGTAGGCGCGATTCGTTAGCCCGCAATTCACTTAACTGTTGCTGACCCCGCTGAATGGAGGACTCCAGGCCGGAAAGGGTCTTTTTCCGTTCGTTACGCGCCTGCTCCAGCTTCGCCTGCTGGGCTTTTTGCTCGTAGACCAGCGTCTGCTGCTGGCTCTGCTTCTCTTCGAGCATCGACTTTTGCACCGCCATCTCTTCGCGCGTTTTCTTCAGTTCCGCGATGGTTTCCTGGCGGGCCTGGTTGAAATAGCTGAAATAGACCTGCATCCGCTGATTGCGCTGACCCTCTTCACCGCTCAGCACCATCTGGATGCCGGTATGCGGCCCCTGGCGGAACGCCGCGTCAAGCTGCGCGGCGAGGTTACGCTCCTGAGACGCGCGCTGGCGCTCCAGCTTCGCGAGAGAAGCGTTCATCTCGTCAATCTGCTTATTGAGCTGGTTCAGGCTGTCCTGGGTTTCGCGCAGTTTGCGGGCCGCGGCGGCGATCGCCTCTTCCTGCGCTTTGAGCTGGGCGAGCAGGCTTGCGCGCTGCTGCTGCTGTTGCTTAATCGCCCGCTGCCTGGCGGCGATGTCGGCCTGGATGGACTTTAGCTGATCGCGATCGTCGGCGTGCGCAGATGACGCGCACAGTAATACGCCAGCGCTGAGCGCGCTGGCGTAAAGGACGGATCGAACTGCCGTTGCGATCCATGTAGTTGAATACGTCGCCTTTCCCCTCATGGGGAAGGATTATTCCACGATGAACAGCGGCTTGCCAGTCATCTCTTGCGGGATTTCCATTCCCATCAGCGACAGCATGGTCGGGGCGATGTCGGAAAGTTTGCCGCCATTGACCGCTTTGACCGCTTTGTTACCGACGTAGATCAGCGGAACCGGCAGGTTAGTGTGGGCGGTGTGCGCCTGACCGGTGGCCGGGTCGCGCATCTGTTCGGCGTTACCGTGGTCGGCGGTGATCAGCAGCTGGCCGCCAACGGATTCCACCGCCTGCGCCACCTGATCGATACAGTGATCCAGCGCTTCAACGGCTTTCACTGCCGCTTCCATCACGCCGGTATGGCCAACCATATCGCCGTTCGGGTAGTTACAGATGATAGTGTCGTACTGGCCGCCTTTGATGGCCGCGACCAGTTTTTCGGTCAGCTCGGCGGAGCTCATTTCCGGCTGCAGATCGTAGGTCGCCACTTTCGGCGAGTTAATCAGAATCCGCTCTTCGCCTTTGAACGGCTCTTCTACGCCGCCGTTGAAGAAGAAGGTGACGTGGGCGTATTTCTCGGTTTCGGAGATGCGCAGCTGGGTTTTATCGTGCTTCGCCATCCACTCGCCGAAGGTATTGGCCAGCGAGGCGGGCGGGTAGGCGCAGGCCACTTTGATGTCGGCGGCATATTCGGTGAGCATCACGAAGTCGAGGTTAACCACTTTCTTACGCGCAAAGCCGTCGAAGTCGGCGTTGACGAAGGCGCGGGTGATTTCGCGTGCGCGGTCAGCACGGAAGTTCATGAAGATCAGCGCATCGCCATCTTCCATCGCGGCGTCGGCCTGGCCGGCGGCGCGGATCACGGTCGCTTTCACGAACTCGTCGTTTTCGTCACGGGCGTAGGCAGCCTGCAGGCCGGCGACGGCGGTATCGGCCTGGAATTCGCCTTTCGCCAGCGTCATCAGATCGTAAGCCTGCTCAACGCGATCCCAGCGGTTATCGCGGTCCATGGCGTAGTAGCGGCCAATGAGCGACGCGATGCGGCCCTTGCCCAGCGCGGCAAATTTGGCTTCGAATTTTGCCAGCGTTTTTTCCGCGCTGCGCGGTGGGGTGTCACGACCGTCGAGGAAAGCGTGCAGGTAGATCTTCTCTGCGCCGCGCTCTGCCGCCAGCTCCACCATCGCCATGATGTGATCTTCATGGCTGTGAACGCCGCCCGGCGACATCAGACCCATGATATGTACCGCTTTACCCGCGGCAACCGCTTTATCGACCGCGGCGGTCAGTACCGGGTTGGCGAAGAAGGTGCGCTCTTTAATTTCCACATCGAGACGGGTCAGGTCCTGATAGACGATACGACCGGCGCCCAGGTTGACGTGGCCCACTTCGGAGTTCCCCATCTGACGGTCCGGCAGGCCAACTTCCAGGCCGGATGCATCGATCAGGGTATGCGGACGTTTGGCCCACAGGGCGTCCATTACCGGCGTTTTAGCGCTGTAAATGGCGTTATCCTGTTGGTCTTCGCGATAGCCGTAGCCATCCAGAATCACCAGTACCATAGGTTTTTTAGTAACCGACATTGCGACAACCTCATGCTCAAAGACAGAAATTTTGCGTAATTTTACTACAGCTGAATCGTTTAAATCCCCGTGAAAGATCAAAGAAAGGGAGCGGCCGGGCCGCGGCGCGTCAGCGAGAACGGCTTTTTTTCGCCGCCGCCCGCAGAAAATACATTACATCGCGCTCACTGGCTGTAATTGCCGCAAGGCACAGGTATACTCCTTTCCTGGTTTTTTTCTCACTTAGTCGGGAGTTGTAACCCCCCATGCAAGAAATTATGCAATTCATCGGCCGTCACCCTGTTCTGAGCATCGCGTGGATCGCGCTGCTGGGGGCGGTGCTGTTCACCACCTTCAAGGGCCTGATGTCGAAAGTTAAAGTCATCACCCGTGGTGAAGCGACGCGTCTTATCAATAAAGAAGACGCGGTGGTGGTCGACCTGCGTCAGCGTGACGATTTCCGTAAAGGCCATATTGCCGGCGCCATCAACCTGCTGCCCAGCGATATCAAAGCGAATAACGTCGGCGAGTTGGAAAAACACAAATCGCAACCCATTATTGTGGTAGACGGTTCCGGCATGCAGGCGCAAGAGCCAGCCAGCGCGCTGAACAAAGCCGGGTTTGAAAAAGTCTTTGTACTGAAAGAGGGCATTGCTGGCTGGAGCGGCGAAAACCTCCCTCTGGTACGCGGCAAATAACTTACCTCGCGTGGTGATGCCGCCGCGTTTTCCCCTTCGCGCCTGACGTGAGGGGAACACAGGCTGCGGCGTAAAACCCTCAGGGTAATAACAGGAGTGAAGTCATGGCCAATATTGAGATCTACACCAAAGCGACCTGCCCGTTCTGCATCCGCGCGAAAGCGCTGCTGAACAGCAAAGGCGTAACGTTCCATGAGTTGCCGATCGATGGCGATGCCGCGAAGCGTGAGGAGATGATCCAGCGCAGCGGACGGACGACGGTTCCGCAGATTTTTATTGATGCGCAGCACATTGGCGGCTGTGACGACTTGTATGCGCTTGATTCACGTGGTGGACTTGATCCCCTCTTGCGCTAATTTTTGCGCGCTTTCCCTGCCGGAAGCGCGTATTTAAGGACAACACGAAAGGGTTTTACTATGTCAGAACAAAACAGCACCGAAATGACCTTCCAGATCCAGCGTATCTATACTAAAGATATCTCTTTTGAAGCGCCGAACGCGCCGCAAGTTTTCCAGAAAGACTGGCAGCCGGAAGTTAAACTTGATCTGGATACCGCCTCCACCCAACTGGCTGAAGGCGTTTATGAAGTGGTGCTGCGTGTAACCGTGACCGCCGCGCTGGGCGAAGAGACCGCGTTCCTCTGCGAAGTACAGCAGGGCGGTATTTTCTCCATCGACGGCATCGAAGGCACCCAGATGGCGCACTGCCTTGGCGCATACTGCCCGAACATTCTGTTCCCGTACGCGCGCGAGTGCATCACCAGCCTGGTTTCCCGCGGTACCTTCCCGCAACTTAACCTTGCGCCAGTGAACTTCGATGCGCTGTTTATGAACTATCTGCAGCAGCAGGCTGGCGAAGGTGCAGAACAACATCAGGATGCCTGATGAACGCACTTAATGCTGCAATGACTGTGATCGGTGCCGGCTCTTACGGCACCGCTCTTGCCATCACCCTGGCAAGAAATGGCCACCACGTTGTGCTCTGGGGCCATGACCCGAAACATATCGCGACGCTGCAACACGATCGCTGCAACGCCGCGTTCCTTCCCGATGTGCCTTTCCCGGATACGCTGCATCTTGAAAGCGACCTGGCCACCGCCCTGGCCGCCAGCCGCGATATTCTGGTGGTGGTGCCAAGCCATGTGTTTGGTCAGGTGTTACGCCAGATTAAACCGCTGATGCGTCCTGACGCGCGTCTGGTATGGGCGACCAAAGGCCTCGAGGCCGAAACCGGTCGTCTGCTGCAGGACGTGGCGCGTGAAGCGCTGGGCGATGATATCCCGCTGGCGGTGATCTCCGGGCCAACCTTCGCCAAAGAGCTGGCCGCCGGCCTGCCGACGGCGATTTCGCTGGCGGCGACGGATCCGCAGTTTGCCGAGGATCTGCAGCACCTGCTGCACTGCGGCAAGAGCTTCCGCGTCTACATCAATCCGGACTTTATCGGCGTCCAGCTCGGCGGCGCGGTGAAAAACGTCATCGCCATCGGAGCGGGGATGTCGGACGGCATCGGCTTCGGCGCCAATGCGCGGACTGCGCTGATTACCCGTGGCCTGGTGGAAATGTCTCGCCTTGGCGCGGCGCTGGGCGCCGACCCGGAAACCTTTATGGGCATGGCCGGTCTCGGTGACCTGGTGCTCACCTGCACTGACAACCAGTCCCGTAACCGTCGCTTCGGCATGATGCTCGGCCAGGGGATGGACGTGCAAAGCGCCCAGGAAAAGATTGGCCAGGTGGTTGAAGGCTACCGCAATACCAAGGAAGTTCGCGTTCTGGCACAGCGTTTAGGTGTCGAAATGCCAATAACCGAGGAAATTTATCAGGTATTGTATTGCGGAAAAATTGCGCGCGAGGCAGCATTGACCTTATTGGGTCGCGCCCGCAAGGACGAGCGCAGCAGCAATTAGCTTTCCTTTGTCACCTGAATGACCCTGCCAGCGCAGAACTGGCAGGTCATTACCATATCGCCTGGAGTATGCAATGCCGTGTGAAGAACTGGATATCGTCTGGAATAATATTAAAGCCGAAGCCCGGGCTCTGGCGGACTGTGAGCCAATGCTCGCCAGTTTTTACCACGCAACGCTACTCAAGCATGAAAATCTGGGCAGCGCGCTGAGCTATATGCTGGCCAACAAGCTGGCTTCCCCGATTATGCCGGCTATCGCCATTCGCGAAGTGGTGGAAGAAGCCTACGCCGCCGACCCGGAAATGATCGCCTCGGCGGCCTGCGATATTCAGGCGGTGCGCACGCGTGACCCGGCGGTGGATAAATACTCGACGCCGTTGCTCTATCTGAAGGGTTTCCATGCCCTGCAGGCCTATCGTATCGGCCACTGGCTGTGGACTCAGGGCCGGCGTGCGCTGGCGATTTTCCTGCAAAACCAGGTGTCCGTCTCTTTCCAGGTGGATATCCACCCGGCGGCGAAAATCGGCCGCGGGATTATGCTCGACCACGCCACCGGTATTGTGGTTGGCGAAACGGCGGTGATTGAGGATGACGTCTCTATACTGCAGTCGGTCACCCTCGGCGGTACCGGTAAAACCAGCGGCGACCGTCACCCGAAAATTCGCGAAGGCGTGATGATTGGCGCCGGGGCGAAAATCCTCGGCAATATCGAAGTCGGGCGTGGGGCGAAGATTGGCGCCGGTTCGGTGGTATTGCAGCCGGTTCCGCCGCACACCACCGCCGCAGGCGTGCCGGCGCGTATCGTCGGCAAGCCGGAGAGCGACAAGCCGGCGATGGATATGGATCAGCATTTCAACGGCATCCACCACACTTTCGAGTACGGCGACGGGATTTAACGTCTTGCCCGGTGGCGCTGCGCTTACCGGGCCTACGGTCTCTCCCCGCCAGCATGTCGCCCGGATAAGGCGCGGTGCGCCGCCATCCGGGAAGGGGTCAGTTAGCTGCGCAGCACGGCGCCTGGATACCCCAGCTGCCGCCAGGCCTCGTACACCACCACCGACACCGCGTTTGACAGGTTCATGCTGCGGCTGTCCGGCATCATCGGAATCCGAATTTTCTGCTCCGGCGGCAGGGCATCAAGGATGCTGGCCGGCAGACCGCGGGTTTCCGGACCAAACATCAAGAAATCGCCATCCTGATAGCTCACCGCGCTGTGCGCCGGCGTACCTTTGGTGGTCAGGGCGAACAGACGCTGCGGCTGCGCACTGGCGATAAACGCCGCGTAATCGGCGTGGCGCTGCACGGCGGTGAACTCGTGATAGTCCAGTCCGGCGCGTCTCAGGCGCTTATCGTCCCAGGTGAATCCCATGGGCTCAATGATATGCAGACTGAAGCCCGTGTTGGCGCACAGGCGGATAATATTCCCGGTGTTCGGCGGGATCTCTGGTTCGAATAACACGATGTTCAGCATACTGCCCCCTTAATTGCGGGGGGCAGAATAGCAGATATTTGGTCAACCCTCACCCCGCCCCTCTCCCTGAGGGTGAGGGCCGGGGGAGAGCAAAACGGCGCAGCTTATGCCGCGTTATGCTGCTTCAGCGCATCGAAGGTCTGCAGCGCCTCCGCGTTCTGCACCAGCGAATCACGGCTAATGTCCGCGATGGTTTTTGCGCCGGTCAGGGTCATCGCCACCTTCATCTCTTTCTCGATCAGATTCAGCAGATTCGCCACCCCCTGCTTGCCATGGGTCGCCAGGGCGTACAGGTAAGCGCGGCCCAGCAGTACGCTGTCGGCGCCCAGGGCGATCATTCGCACGACGTCGAGACCGTTGCGGATGCCGCTGTCGGCGAGAATGGTAATGTCGCCTTTCACCGCGTCGGCAATCGCCGGCAGGGCGCGGGCGGAGGAGAGCACGCCGTCAAGCTGGCGGCCGCCGTGGTTGGAGACCACAATGCCGTCGGCGCCGAAGCGCACCGCGTCGCGGGCGTCCTCCGGGTCGAGGATCCCTTTGATCACCATCGGTCCGTCCCAGAAATCACGGATCCACTCGAGGTCTTTCCATGAAATCGACGGATCGAAGTTATTCGCCAGCCAGCCGATGTAATCCTCCAGGCCGGTCGGCTGGCCAAGATAGGCGGAGATATTCCCCAGATCGTGCGGACGGCCGTTGAGGCCAACGTCCCATGCCCACTGCGGATGGGTGACCGCCTGCCAGTAGCGGCGCAGGGCGGCGTTCGGGCCGCTCATGCCGGAATGGGCGTCGCGGTAGCGGGCGCCGGGAGTCGGCATATCGACGGTAAAGACCAGTGTTGAACAACCCGCCGCCTTCGCGCGCTCCAGCGCATTACGCATAAAGCCGCGGTCGCGCAGAACATACAGCTGGAACCACATTGGCCGCTTGATGGTCGGGGCGACCTCTTCGATCGGACAGACGGAAACGGTGGAGAGGGTAAACGGAATGCCTTTGTCATCCGCTGCGCCAGCGGCCTGCACTTCGCCGCGGCGGGCGTACATTCCGCACAGCCCCACCGGCGCCAGCGCCGTCGGCATCGCCAGCTTCTCGTTGAAGAGGGTGGTCTCGAGGCTCAGGTCCGACATATTGCGCAGAATACGCTGGCGCAGCGCCACGTCGGAAAGGTCCTCGACGTTGCGGCGCAGGGTATGTTCGGCGTAAGCCCCGCCGTCGATATAGTGGAACAGGAACGGCGGCAGGATACGCTGGGCGGCGGCGCGATAGTCGCTGGCGGCGGAAATAATCATCACGAATTCTCCCTGGAATTATCAATAGCATCGCCGGGCAGGCGGGTAATTCGCGCCTGGCGGGCCTGGTCTTCATCAAAACGTTTAATGGTGGCGTGGACAAAACCTAAGTGGGCCATCATCGCCTGGCGCGCCGCCTCGGCGTCGCCGGCGACAATCGCCTCCATGACGGCCTGGTGCTGTTCGGTCAGGCGGGCAAAAACCGGCGGCACCAGATACATCCGCTGACGGCTCTGCTTGACGGAGGAGTGCAGCAGGTCGAAAAAGCCGCGCATGGTTTGCAGGAGCACCACGTTATGCGAGGCTTCGGCGATGGCCAGATGAAAGCGGACGTCCGCCTGCGAGGCGATATCCGGGTCTTCGCTCTGGGTCGCTTCAAAGCACAGGCGAATTTTTTCTTTATCGGCGTCGGTGGCCCGCATCGCCGCGTGCCACGCGGTGCTGGCTTCGATGGCGTGGCGGGCCTCGAGGATGTCGAAGCTGTAGTCAGGGTCATCGGCCAGCAGCGTCTTCAGCGGCTGGACGATGTTTTGCTCCGACCACGGCTCATGCTGAAAGCGGACGAAAGTGCCGCCGCCGCGACGGCTCAGCAGCACCCCTTCATTGACCAGCATCGCCAGCGCTTCGCGCAGGGAATTGCGCGAGACGCCGAGCTGAGCGGCGAGCTGGCGCTCGGCGGGCAGTCGCATGCCCGCCTCCAGCTGTTGTTCTTCAATCAGCGCCCGGACGCGACGCGCCACGTCGTCGGCCAGGCGTTTAGGCATCACTATCACGGTATCATCCAGGTTAAAACGTAGGCCTGCAGCGTAGTGATCAGACCCACCATGCAGGTGAAGATCAGGCTGTGTTTGACGGTAAAGCGGAACAGATCCGACTCTTTACCCACCAGGCCTACCGCGGCGCAGGCGATGGCGATCGACTGCGGGGAAATCATCTTGCCGGTGACGCCGCCGGTGGTATTGGCCGCGACCAGCAGGATATCGGAGACGCCAATCTGCTGCGCCGCCGTTGCCTGCAGCGCGGCGAACAGGGCGTTAGACGAGGTGTCCGAACCGGTCAGGAATACCCCCAGCCAGCCCAGGAACGGCGAGAAGAAAGTAAACGCGTGGCCGGTATGGGCCAGCGCCAGGGCCAGGGTCGACGACAGCCCGGAGTAGTTGGAGATAAAGGCGAACGCCAGCACCATGCCGATAGAGTAGATCGGCAGCGCCAGGTCCTTCAGCGTTCCGGCGAAGGTGGTCAGCGCGTCTTTCGGCTTCATGCGCAGCCAGACGATGGACAGCAGGGCGGCGAACAGAATGGCGGTGCCGGTTGCCGACAGCCAGTCAAACTTATAGATGGCGGCGTAAGGCGTCGCGGCGCTGACCACCGGCGGCATGCGGGCGACCATTTTGTCGAGGAACGGCACCGAAATATTGATGACGAAGTCATACATCGCGCCGCCCGGTGCGAACAGCGCTTTGAACGGCGGCACGCTCCACAGGGTCACGGTGGCGGTCAGGAACAGGAACGGCGACCAGGCGCGGATCACTTGTCCCGCGGTGTAGCGCGTGCGGGCCAGCGTCATATCCACCTGCGAGGCGCCGATATCGCCAAAGCGGAAGATGCGCACCGGCTGCCAGCGTTTGAGGAACAGGGTCAGGCAGACCAGGGAGACCAGCGATGAGATGATGTCCGGCAGCTCCGGGCCAAGGAAGTTAGAGCTGAGGTACTGGGCGATAGCGAACGAGCCGCCTGCGACCATCACCGCCGGCCAGGTCTCTTTGATGCCCCGCCAGCCGTCCATAATCGCCATGATCCAGAACAGCACGATAATGGTCAGGAACGGCAGCTGGCGACCCACCATCTGGCCGATGGCGAAGCTGTCGATACCGGTCACCTGACCGGCTACCAGGATCGGGATGCCCATCGCGCCGAAGGCCACCGGCGCGGTGTTGACGATCAGGCACAGGCCTGCGGCATACAGCGGGTTAAACCCGAGGCCGACCAGCAGCGCCGCGGTAATCGCCACCGGCGCGCCAAATCCCGCCGCCCCTTCGAGAAAGGCGCCGAACGAGAAGCCGACGATCAGCATCTGCAGGCGCTGGTCAGGCGTAATCGACAGGATCGACGAGCGGATAATGTCGAACTGTCCGGTCTTCACCGAGATTTTATAGACGAAGACTGCGGCAATAATAATCCAGGCGATGGGCCACAGTCCGTAGAAGAAGCCATACACCACCGAGGCCAGGGCGCGGTCCACCGGCATTTTATAGAACAGCAATGCGACGGCCAGGGCGATCGCAACGGTCCAGGTAGCGGCGAGATAGCCTTTCAGTTTGAGCTTTATCAGCGCAAAAAAGAAAAACAGAATCGGTAGCGATGCGATAAGACTGGATAACCAGATATTACCGGCGGGATCGTAGTTTTGTTGCCAGAGATTCATGCAGGGTCTCCATCGGGCCGCCAGGACGGGTGGGCTGAGTCTGCGCTCTTTGCCGACCCGTCGTAGGTAAAATTGGCCCGGCCAATTAGGGATAGCAGGGTTGATGACAACGAATGGTTAACCAGATGTTACTCTTAGGCAACGGGTTTGTGATGTATTTTGATGGATTTGTGAACTGCCGGGGGTAGATAAAATTATTGGTTGGACCAATCGGCCGGGCAGGGAACGAAAAAGGGGGGGGAAGGACAGAATAACCCTCTCCGAACGGAGAGGGCTGGGGATCAGAATTCGCTGCGGGCGAAACCGGTCATCTCTTTCAGGCCCATTTCCCGGCCCAGGGCGGTCATCGGATGGACGACCACCAGGCCGCGGACGCTTTTCTTCAGCTTACCCATATCGGCCTGCTCTTTTTTGGTAATCGCGCGGCGGAACGGCAGGCTCATCAGCTTCTGCGCCTCTTTGCTCAGCTTCTGGCTCTGGACGGAACGCAGACGTTCAATCTCCGTTTCCAGAGTGGCTTTTTCTTTCTCCAGCTCCGCGTATTTATCGGCAGCTTCCACCAGCGACAGCTCGGCCTGCTGGTGGCGGATGGCGTCGAGACGATCGCTCAGACGTTTGATTTCATTCTTTTCGACTTCTTTCATGGTGATTTGATCTGTTAATAAAGGGGCTTCATTCGCCTATAGTATGTGCCGTGACCGCTATTGTTGATAGCTATTTATCAAAAATTCGCCGTTTATCGCCGTCAGAATACAATACCTTAATCTGCTAATAATTTGAATTTTATAATTATTCCTTCCGATACCCGCGCTAATTTCATTTCTGTGAAGCCTGTCGGCAGATAAGCACGTTTTCCTTAACCCACGCCGGTGAATTGGCTAATGCTTAATCAGATTATTCCCAAAAGGAGGACGTGATGGCAAAGATCGGCGACGGCGTACCACGTTTAATCGACAAAGCGGTTGATTTTATGGCTTCCAGTCAGGCGTTTATGGAGTATTTGAAAAAGTCTCCGCGGCTGCAGCATGTACCGCGAGATATCCCTCAGGATAAGGAAGCGTTGTTTCTGCAGCGTCTGGAATATTATCGTCAGCTTTACCGGCCGACCTGCGACCAGACGGCGCCGGAATCAGAGCGTTGATTTCTGGAAGGCTTTTTTTAAGCTGATTCGTGAAATCAGCTCAGTCAGGGACAACACCATCGTTGAACGCACCATCTGCTGGTAACGCAGTTTCTGCATTGCCAGCAGTTCGGCGTCGCTGTCATCAAACTGCGGCGTTGGCGGCAGGGCGGCGACGCAGTGCAGTTCGCCGAACGGACCGATAATTTCGTCGTCGGTAAAGCTGTACTCATTGCCGTCGTGATTAAGCTCTTCGCGCAGGGCCATCAGCAGCTCGGCGTCTTCATATTCGGCACGACTTATCACCCCAAGGCCATAAATCAGCTTCAGGCGTACTGAGAGATCGCCGAGCGGCCCGCTGCCCTCCAGCAAGGGCTCGACGGCGTATTTCACCGCGTAGTCGTCTTTACGGAACACCTGAAGCACCAGAATATTGACCGCTTCCGTTAACAGCTCGACGGTGGCGATCAGGAAGCTTCGTACGGTTTTGCCAGCATTCAGACGCTCAAGCACACGGTTTTCAAATGCTTGTGTTTCTTCCATCATTGCCTGCATATCTGACAGGAGTCGTAATGGGCGCGACGTCGGCCGCGCCAGGTTGTGCATCATTTTACCGCGTTATAGTCGTTAACGGCCTCCGCGACGACATCGCTTGCCGCGTCAAGGCCGGAAATCTGCGCCAGCGCGGCCTGCGGCCCTTTGTCGGCGATCAGTGTCGCCAGCTCCTGCGCCTGCGGATCGTCTTCGCTACGGAAATGCATCGCCGCCGCAATCCCTTTCACCAGATTGCGGTGCGGCAGGCCGTATTCCAGCGTACCCAGCAGCGGCTTAATTAAACGGTCGCCGGCGCTCAGTTTGCGCAGCGGCTGACGGCCTACGCGCTCGACATCGTCTTTCAGGTACGGGTTCTCGAAACGGCCAAGAATTTTCTGGATGTAAGCCGCGTGCTTCTGCGGGTCAAAGGCGTAGCGTTTGATCAGCACCGCGCCGCTCTCCTCCATCGCGCCCTGCACGACGGCCCGAATTTTCTCGTCGAGGATCGCGTCGCGAATCGTCTGGTGGCCCGCCAGTTTTCCGAGGTAGGCGGTTATAGCATGCCCGGTGTTCAAGGTGAAGAGCTTGCGTTCGACAAATGCCATCAGGTTATCAGTTAATTCCATTCCCGGGATGGTCGGCAGTTCGCCCTTGAACTGGGTTTTATCGACGATCCATTCGCTGAAGGTTTCCACGGTGACTTCCAGCGGGTCATGGGTAGCGGACGCCGATGGCGGCACAATACGGTCAACGGCGGAGTCGACGAAGCCGATATGGGTTTCCACCCAGGCCTTATCTTCCTCCGCCAGGGCGTTAAATACGTGGCCTTTTAACTGCGTGGTGCCGCGCACCATGTTTTCGCAGGCGATAATGTTCAGCGGGCGTTCGGTGCCCTGCGCCTTGCGCTTCGCCAGCCCTTTGGCGATGGCCGGGGCGATGCGCTCAAGAACGACGGGACCGACGGCGGTGGTCACCAGGTCGACGCTGGCGATCAACTCCACTACCTCGTCGCCAATGCTGCTGACGGCATTCACGCCGGAGACGGTATCCACCTGCTCATTTTCGCCAACGACGTGAACCTGGTAGCTATGACGGGCATTCAGGGCATCAAGTACGGTCTGATTGACATCGGCAAACGTCAGGTCGATGCCCGCGTCGGCCAGCAGTTTACCGATAAAGCCACGTCCGATATTACCTGCGCCAAAATGTAATGCTTTCATAGTATTAACCTTCAATTAATGTTTTTACCTGAGAGGGCTGGGGTGAGGCTTTTTCCCTCACCCCAACCCTCTCCCAAAGGAGAGGGTTGGATAGCGCTGATTATTTATTCAGCAGCGCCAGTACGTCGTCGACGCTGGTGGTTTTCGCCAGGCGCTCAATCACCGTTTCGTCATCCAGCGCATTGGTCAGGCTGGTAATCACCTGAATGTGCTCGTTGTTGCGGGCGGCGATGCCGATCACCAGGCGGGCAACATCGTCTTCATCTTCCCCAAAGCGCACCCCTTCCGGGTACTGGCAGAAGACGACGCCGGTTTTCAGCACGCGGTCTTTCGCTTCGATGGTGCCGTGCGGCACCGCGATGGACTCGCCGAGATAGGTCGAGGTCAGTTTTTCGCGGTCCAGCATCGCCTGCACATATTCCGGCTCGACGTAGCCGCCTTTCACCAGCTGCTCGCCGGCGAAGCGAATGGCTTCTTCTTTGGTGGCCGCTTTGCGACCGAGGAAGATGTTATCCGCACCCAGCTTGAACAGGTTTTTGTCCGTATCATCAAAGCTGTCTTTCAGGCTATCGGTGACTTTAACTTCGTTGTCGATGTGGCGCTGGGCCGCCACCAGACGCTCGGTCAGGCTGGTGTACAGACCGCTGTCGAGGAAGTTGGTCAGCGAAATATGCTGCGCCTGCGGTACCTGGCGCATGGCGCGCTCGGTCAGGTCGCGGTGGGTGATCACCAGGTCAACATCCGGCGGCAGGTTATTGATGGCGCTGTTGGTGACCGAGATGTTGCTCAGGCCGGCATCCTGCACTTTCTTGCGCAGTACCCCGGCGCCCATGGCGCTGGAGCCCATCCCGGCGTCGCAGGCGACGATGATTTTACGCACATGGCTCAGGTCGTTGGTGACATTGCCAGCCGCCAGCGGGTTGGCGCCTTTGGATTCCGCTTTCATGTCATGCATACGACGGGTCGCGGCTTCGATATCGTCTTCTTCTTTGACTTTGCTGGTCTTGAGCAGAACCGCAGAGACGACGAAGGAGACCGCCATCGCGGCGATAATGGCTGCGATGTTCGCGAAGTAGGCCCCTTTCGGCGTCATCGCCAGCACCGCCAGGATAGAGCCCGGGGAAGCCGGAGAGACCAGACCGCCGTTGAGGATGGTCAGGGTGAAGACACCGGTCATCCCGCCGAGGATAACGGCCAGGATCAGACGTGGGTTCATCAGCACGTACGGGAAGTAGATTTCATGGATACCCCCCAGGAAGTGGATGATAGCCGCCCCGCCTGCAGACTGTTTAGCGCTGCCGCGGCCAAAGAACATGTACGCCAGCAGAACGCCCATCCCCGGACCCGGGTTAGCTTCAATCAGGAAGAAGATGGATTTACCCAGCTCGTGGGACTGCTGAATACCCAGCGGCGAGAAGATACCGTGGTTGATGGCGTTATTGAGGAACAGGATTTTTGCCGGTTCCACGAAGATAGACGCCAGCGGCAGCATGTCGTGCGCCACCATGAAGTTAACGCCAGCCGCCAGAATTTTCGACAGAACTTCTACCGCCGGGCCGATGCCGAGGAAGGCGAGAATGGCGAGGATCATCCCGATGATGCCGGCGGAGAAGTTATTCACCAGCATTTCAAAACCGGATTTGATCTTACCGTCTACCCAGTTATCGAATTTCTTGATGCAGTAGCCGCCCAGCGGGCCGGCGATCATGGAGCCGAGGAACATCGGCATATCCGCGCCGACGATAACGCCCATGGTGGTGATCGCCCCGACCACGCCGCCACGTTCGCCGCCGACTAATTTACCGCCGGTGTAACCGATCAGCAGCGGCAGCAGGTAGGTGATCATCGGACCGACCAGCTTCGCCAGCGTTTCGTTTGGCAACCACCCTGTCGGAATGAAAAGCGCGGTGATGATACCCCACGCGATAAACGCGCCGATATTCGGCATCACCATATTGCTGAGAAAACGACCAAAGCTTTGCACTTTGATCTTGATATCGGATGACATAAAACACCCCTTCTTCTGTTTTGCGTATCGCGCAGGCTAAAAGCCCGAGGTTTGTTGTTAATGTGGCGGCAGAGGTAGCCGGGCCCTGATTGATAGTGCGAAATCTGGCACTGAATCGTTTAGCTGTCCAGCCAGCGCCCTTAAGTGTGAGTTAGATCACATGAATATAGGGGGCGGAGCGGGTTTTGTAGTGATTGCGATCACATAATAGCTGTGTAAAAAAACAACAGACCGCCGTTTTTGCCGCTAATCTGCGTTTTTGTGTGATATTTGTCACAATTTTGTTTCGTGTTTTTGTTGTTTGTTTGTGATTTTGATCACAAAGAATTTCACGGTGGATTTTTACCGCTGTGATCTCGGCCCGGTTTTGCGGCCAGGGCGAGGCGGCGCTGTAACTAAGCAACCATGTTTGTTAAATAACTTTTTTCCGCCGGATGGCAAAAATGAAAGGGGTGAATTATGCTCAAATC
Source organism: Klebsiella sp. JN_Kp127 (assembly GCF_040062505.1). Lineage (NCBI taxonomy): Bacteria > Pseudomonadati > Pseudomonadota > Gammaproteobacteria > Enterobacterales > Enterobacteriaceae > Klebsiella > Klebsiella sp. JN_Kp127. The sequence continues at coordinate 49,492 of NZ_JBEAHS010000004.1, read as the reverse complement.
AGCGGTCCGGATATCAGTGGGCCGTGATTAAAATTCATATAAATTATTAGCGTAAAGCCGAGGGAATTATGTTTCTCAATTATTTTGCGCTGGGCGTTCTGATCTTCGTTTTTCTGGTCATTTTTTATGGAATTATCATTATTCACGATATTCCTTATTTGATTGCCAAAAAACGCAACCACCCCCATTCCGATGCTATTCATGTCGCCGGATGGGTCAGTCTTTTTACTCTCCACGTCATCTGGCCGTTTTTATGGATATGGGCCACGCTGTACCAGCCTGAGCGCGGTTGGGGCATGCAGCATAAGGCGAATACGGATCCCGACGAACCTGAAAAAGAGACGGATATACAACAGCTTCGCCAACGACTGAGCGACCTTGAACATCAGGTGGCGGCCATCCAGCGGCCACAGTCCACCGCTGCGGCGGAGAAATAAACTATGGATCTGTTGATCATTTTGACCTACGTGGCCATCGCCTGGTCGATATTTAAAATCTTCAAAATACCGGTTAATAAATGGACGGTTCCCACCGCGGCGCTGGGGGGCGTATTTATTGTTAGCGCGCTTATTTTATTAATGAACTATAACCACCCTTACACCTTTCTGGCGCAAAAGGCGGTAATATCTATTCCTATTACGCCGCAGGTGACCGGGGTCGTCAGCAGCGTCACCGACAAAGCGAATCAGCGCGTCGAAAAGGGCGAGGTGTTATTTACCATTGACCCGGCGCGCTACCAGGCGCGGGTCGATCGCCTGCAGGCCGACCTGGTGACAGCGCTGCACAGTATTAACACCCTCAAGGCGCAGCTCTCTGAAGCCCAGGCCAACACCACCCGCGTGTCGGCGGAACGCGATCGCTTATACAAGGACTATCAGCGCTACCTGAAAGGGAGCCAGGCGCGGGTGAATCCGTTCTCGGAAAGCGACATCGATAACGCCAGGCAGAATTATCTGGCCCAGGACGCGCTGGTCAAGGCGTCGGTGGCGGAGCAGGCGCAGATCCAGAGCCAGCTGGATAGCATGATCAACGGCGAACAGTCGCAAGTGGCCAGCCTGCGCGCCCAGCTGGCGGAGGCGAAATATAATCTCGATCAGACCACCGTGCGGGCGCCCAGCGATGGGTATATCACTCAGGTGTTGATCCGTCCGGGGACCTACGCCGCCTCGCTGCCGCTACGGCCGGTGATGGTGTTTATCCCCGAGCAAAAACGGCTGATCGTCGCCCAGTTCAGGCAAAATTCGCTGTTAAGGCTGGAGAAGGGCGACGACGCGGAAGCGGTGTTTAATGCCCTGCCCGGACAGGTGTTCCACGGTAAACTGGTGAGCATTTTACCGGTGGTGCCCGGGGGGACCTATCAGGCGCAGGGGGCGTTGCAGTCGCTGACCGTAACGCCGGGCAGCGATGGCGTGCTGGCGACCATCGAGCTCGATCCGAATGCCGAAATTGATGCGCTACCCGATGGCATCTACGCTCAGGTGGCGGTCTACTCCGACCATTTCGCCCACGTTTCGGTGATGCGTAAAGTGCTGCTGCGCATGACCAGCTGGATGCACTACCTCTATCTCGACCATTAATGCGATCGGCGGCAGGTTGAGCGGGATGCTCACCTGCCTTTTACCTCGCCCTGAGCCATACTCATATCTTTGTTGGCGATAAGGAGCAGGCTATGAAACTGATCGGCAGCTACACCAGTCCCTTTGTGCGCAAAATATCGGTGATCCTGCTGGAAAAGCGCATCCCTTTTGAGTTTGTCAACGAATCCCCCTACAGCGAAAGCAACGGCGTGGCGCGCTATAACCCGCTGGGCAAGGTGCCGGCGCTGGTGACGGATGACGGCGAATGCTGGTTTGACTCCCCGGTTATCGCCCAGTATCTCGAGCTGCTGGGCGTGGCGCCGCCGATGATCCCCGCCGATCCCAGAGCCGCTCTCAGGATGCGCCAGCTAGAGGCGCTGGCGGATGGGGTGATGGAGGCCGCCCAGGCGCTGGTGCGCGAAAAGGCTCGCCCCGCGGCCCAACAGTCAGAGCAAGAGCTGCTCCGTCAGCGGGAGAAAGTGGCGCGCGGCCTCGACAGGCTGGAAGCCTGTGCGGCGGACGGGACGCTGCGCGGCGACGAGGTCAATCTGGCGACCATCTCCACGGCCTGCGCCATCGCCTATCTGAACTTTCGCCGGGTGGCGCCGGGCTGGTGCGCCACCCGGCCTCAACTGGTGAAGCTGGTGGATGCGCTGTTCCAGCGCGCCAGCTTTGCGCGCACCGAACCGCCGCGGACTTGACCCAGACAGGTAACAGTTTGCGCAAGGAGGCGTTACAATCGCCGCTGATTGTTGACTCCCTCTCCCGTCGGGAGGGGGGAAAATAACTTACCGCCAGGCCCATTGATGACTACCGAAATTCGTGCGCTTTATACCCGGCTTCCGGCCATTGACCGCTTACTCCGCGACCCCGCTTTTTCCTCCCTGCTGACGCAGCACGGCCATTCGCAGGTGGTGACGCAACTGCGCCAGATGCTGGACGAGGCGCGGGAACAGATCCGCCAGTGTCAGACACTGCCTGACTGGAGCCATGACTGGCTGAGCGCCTGCGCGCAGCGGCTGACCGCCAGAAGGCAGAGCGCCCTGCGTCCGGTGTTTAATCTCACCGGTACGGTGCTGCACACCAATCTCGGGCGCGCCATCCAGGCTGAGGCGGCGGTGGAGGCGGTCGCCAGCGCGATGCGCGCGCCGGTGACACTCGAATATGATCTCGACGACGCCGGGCGTGGCCATCGCGATCGCGCCATTGCCGATCTGCTGTGCCAGATCACCGGCGCGGAAGATGCCTGTATCGTGAACAACAACGCGGCGGCCGTTCTGCTGATGCTGGCGGCTACCGCCAGCGGCAGGGAGGTGGTGGTCTCCCGCGGCGAGCTGGTGGAGATCGGCGGGGCGTTCCGCATCCCCGACGTGATGCGCCAGGCGGGTTGTCAGCTGCACGAAGTGGGCACCACCAACCGCACCCATGCCAAAGACTATCGCCAGGCGGTGAATGACAATACCGCCCTGCTGATGAAGGTCCACACCAGCAACTACAGCATTGAAGGCTTTACCAAAGCCGTCGACGAAGCGGAGCTGGCGGTCATCGGCCGCGAGCTGGACGTCCCGGTGGTGGCCGACCTGGGGAGCGGGTCGCTGGTGGATCTCAGTCAGTATGGCCTGCCCAAGGAGCCGATGCCGCAGGAGATGATCGCCGCCGGGGTGAGCCTGGTCAGTTTCTCCGGCGACAAACTGCTTGGCGGCCCGCAGGCCGGAATTATCGTCGGCAAACGCGCGCTGATTGCCCGCCTGCAAAGCCATCCGCTGAAGCGGGCCCTGCGCGCGGATAAAATGACCCTCGCGGCGCTGGAAGCCACGCTGCGCCTCTATCAGCATCCGGAAGCGCTGCGGGACACCTTACCGACGCTGCGCCTGCTCACCCGCCCGGCGGACGAAATCCGCCGGCAGGCCGAACGTCTGCAGCCTGCCCTGGCGGCACACTATGCTGATTTTGCCGTCAACGTGGCAGCCTGCCAGTCGCAGATTGGCAGCGGCTCGTTACCTGTCGACCGTCTGCCTGGCGCGGCGTTGACCTTTACCCCGCATGACGGCCGCGGCAGCCGGCTGGAGGCGCTGGCGGCCCGCTGGCGCGCGCTGCCGTGCCCGGTGATTGGCCGCATTTATGACGGTCGGCTCTGGCTGGACCTGCGCTGTCTGGAAGATGAAACCCGGTTTATGGAGATGTTGTTACGATGATTATTGCCACCGCTGGACATGTTGACCACGGCAAAACGACGCTGCTGCAGGCGATAACCGGCGTAAATGCCGATCGTCTGCCGGAAGAGAAAGCGCGGGGAATGACGATCGATCTCGGCTATGCCTACTGGCCGCAGCCGGACGGGCGGGTGCTGGGATTTATTGACGTGCCCGGGCACGAAAAGTTTTTGTCCAACATGCTGGCGGGGGTGGGAGGGATCGACCATGCGCTGCTGGTGGTGGCCTGCGATGACGGCGTGATGGCGCAAACCCGCGAACACCTGGCGATCCTGCAGCTGACCGGAAAGCCGACGCTGACGGTAGCGCTCACCAAGACGGACCGCGTGGCGGCCGCCAGGGTGGCGGAGGTTCAGGCGGAGGTCGAGCAGACCCTGCGCGAACTGGGCTTTGACGCCGCCGCTTTCTTCCCCACCGCGGCGGTGGATAACATCGGTATTGCCGAACTGCGCAGCCATCTGCTGCAGCTTGCGGAGCGCCCCCATCCACAGCAGCGGCGTTTTCGCCTGGCGCTGGATCGCGCCTTTACCGTCAAAGGGGCGGGGCTGGTGGTCACCGGGACGGCGCTCTCCGGCGAAGTTCGGGTCGGGGATACTTTGTGGCTCACCGGCGTCAACACGCCGATGCGCGTCCGCGGCCTGCATGCCCAGAATCAAGCGGTTGAGCAGGCGCACGCCGGGCAGCGCATTGCGCTGAATATTGTCGGCGATGCGCAGAAAGAGGCATTGCACCGCGGCGACTGGCTGCTCTCCTCACCGCCGCCGGAGCCTGCAGAGCGGGTGATTGTCGAACTGCAGTGCCATACGCCGCTCAGCCAGTGGCAGCCGCTGCATATTCACCACGCTGCCAGCCACATCACCGGCCGGGTGTCGCTCCTGGAGGGCGGCCTGGCGGAGCTGGTGCTGGATACTCCGCTGTGGCTGGCGGATAACGACCGGCTGGTGCTCCGCGATATCTCCGCTCGCTTGACGCTGGCCGGCGCACGGGTGGTGACGCTGGATCCCCCGCGCCGCGGCAAGCGTAAACCGGAGTATCTGCAGTGGCTGCACGCCCTGGCGGCGGTCGGCGCTGACGATGTACAGGCCCTGGAGCTGCATCTGCAGCGGGACGCCGTCCGGCTTGAGCGCTTCGCCTGGGCGCGGCAGCTGAGTGAAGCCGGAATGGCGGCCTTGATCCAGCGACCGGACTATCTGCAGGCCGGACAGCGCCTGCTTAGTGCGCCGCTTGCCGCCCGCTGGCAGCGAAAATTGCTGGATGCCCTGGCGCGCTACCATGAGCAGCATCGCGACGAGCCGGGCCCTGGCCGGGAGCGCCTGCGCCGCATTGCGCTGCCGATGGAAGAGGAAGCGCTGGTGCTGCTGCTGATTGAGCAGATGCGCGAGAGCGGATTAGTCCACAGCCATCACGGCTGGCTGCATCTGCCCGAGCATAAAGCCGGGTTTACCGACGAGCAGCAGGCGGTCTGGCGGAAGGTGGAGACCCTGTTCGGCGATGATCCCTGGTGGGTGCGCGATCTCGCGCGCGAAGTCCATGTTGAAGAGTCCCTGATGCGCGCGGTGCTGCGCCAGGCGGCGCAGCAGGGGATGATTACCGCGATCGTCAAAGATCGTTACTACCGCAACGATCGCATTGTGCAGTTCGCCCAGCGGGTGCGCGAGCTGGATCAGCTGCGCGGCTCAACCTGCGCGGCGGATTTTCGCGATACCTTAAACGTAGGGCGGAAGCTGGCGATCCAGATCCTCGAGTATTTCGATCGGATTGGCTACACCCGCCGTCGCGGCAACGATCATATCCTGCGCGATAAAGCATTGTTTCTTTAATCATTAACGCCTGTTCCCCGGCGGACAGCGAACGGTGTGTTGCCGGGGAAGAGGGGGCGCGTTGTGCCTGGCCTTATTCGGCTTCCCGAACCCAGATACGCATTTCGCCTTCTCCGCGGTTTGCCCAGCTAAACCAGGGAATAAAGGTCAACGTCTGTGAATGGGGGGTGGCCAGAGGGTGATCGTAGCTCCACAGCTTCTGCGCATCGGCGTTTTCTGCATGTTTTCTGTAGCCTGGGGCCTGAATCAACATTTTGTGAGCAAACAGCCCCTTTCCTTCAAACACCGTGAACCTGGCATCGCGTGGCAGCAGTAGGTTATGCAGCGCCTCACCGTTATCAGCTTGTTCAAGACAATAAACCAGTGGACCGCGTTGCAGCGCCACCTGGCCTGCCTGGTGGCGAACCAGCGGATTACCATATACCCGGCGAACCGGCATCGGCAACGTTAGCATCAGGGTGTCGCCTTCCTGCCAGAGATGTTGGATATGCAGATAGCCCTGGCGTATATCCTGCGTGACCGGCGCGCCGTTCAGGGTGAGCTGTGCCCCCTCGCACCAGTCCGGGAGACGCAGCGCCAGCGTATGGTTCAATGCTGACGGAGACTCGATGACAATTTTGACCTGTTCCTGCCAGGGATAGTCACCGCTGATACGCAGACGTAACGTCTTTTCTCCTACCGGGATCTCAGCCTGATTACCGACGTAGAGATTGATATACAACGCCTCTTCGCGTGGCGTATAGATATAATGTCCCAGCGAGGTCAGGAGACGAGCGATATTCGGTGGGCAACAGGCACAGCCGAACCAGCGCTGACGAACAGGCTTAACATGGTCATAAATATGATTGAATTTTAAAGCCTTGGGCTGCACTTCCAGTGGGTTGACGTAGAAGAAATGTTTACCGTCCAGCGCCATACCGCCCAGAACGGTATTGTAAAGTGCGCGCTCCATCACATCAGCATATTGGCTGTCGGCTTCCAGTTCCAGCATGCGGCGCGCGAACATCATCAGCCCGATAGAGGCGCAGCTTTCCGCATAAACGGTATCATTCGGCAGATCGTAATCGCTGCTGAAGGCTTCCCCGCTGCTCTGTGAGCCAATGCCGCCCGTAATATACAACTGACGCTGGACCATGTTTTTCCATAACCGCAGGCAGTCCTGGCGTTTGCCTTCGTTCTTGCTCAGGCGTGCAAGGTGCGCTACGCCAGTCATTAAATAAACAAAGCGAACCGCGTGACCCACAGCGGTGGTCTGTTCGGCAAGCGGCAAATGCGCCTGGCTGTAGGGTTTATCCATCACCATCCACGCCGGCCCATAGGTATTCCAGAAGGAAGTTTTGCCGCGTTTTTCATATTCGATGTCATAGAAATGCGGCTGTGTTCCACGCTGTTCAACGAAGTAATTAGCCAGCGCCATATAGCGTGGTTCCTGAGTCACATCGTACAAACGCATTAACGCCAGCTCTATTTCAGGGTGTCCCGGGTAGCCGTGCAGCTGATTGCCGTCCGGACCAAAGATGCTGTCGATATGATCGGCGAGGCGACATACCACCTCCAGCAGGCGGCGTTTACTGGTTGCCTGGAAGAATGCCACCCCAGCCTCAATCAAGTGACCGGCACAGTACAATTCATGGCATTCGGCGAGATTGGTCCAGCGTTCCCCGGGCGCTTTCACCGTAAAATAGGTGTTCAGATAACCATCTTCACATTGCGCGGCGGCAATCAGCTCAATCACCTCGTCGGCGGTTTTTTCCAGTTCCGCATCTGGCTTCTGACACAATGACCAGGCGACTGCCTCCAGCCATTTCGCCACATCGCTGTCCTGGAACACCATTCCGTAGAATTCCCCTGCCTGCTGACCTGCGGCGATACGGAAGTTTTCTATCGCATGGCTGGGTTCAGCCTCGGCGATCCGGTCATTGAGGGCCTCCCACTGATAGGGAATGACGACATCACGCACCAGTTGCTGATACTGACCCAGAAACGGATCGTTAACTTTCAGTTTGTGCAGATCGACTTCCATGATTTCTCCTTAAGACTGAATGTGACGTGCGCGCAGATCGGTTGCAATGCGCGACATCATGGGATTGTTGAGCTTACAGGCGCGGATAGCGAAGGCCAGCAACAGATGGAACAGCGCGGGCAGCAGGGTTTCCATCGCCGTGATCCCCGATAGTGAGGATGGAGTCTGGTTGCTGGCGCCGGGTTGATAAGCAACGTAGATAAATACCAGGCTGATAATGCCCGCACTGGAGGCCCATGCCAGCTTGATAAAGAACAGGTTGAAAGCAAAGTTCATCCCTGACGAACGGACACCCGTCTTCCATTCACCATAATCATCAGAGAAGGCCATCAACGAAAAATGCAGCGGTAGGGTAAAGCCCAGGATGATGCCATTGCCGAGAATGACCGCCAGCCATAGCGTTTGCCAGGACGGACCGGTTGGCAGGAACCACATCCCCACCGCCAGTAAGGCCAATACCAGATTGGTGTAGTAATAGAGCTTGACGGTATCAACGTGGCGCGACAGCCAATTGACGATCGCGGCGCCCAGAATCGAGGAAAAGGTGACCATGGTGAAAAACAGCGATGTATAGCCAGTAGAGCCGCCCAGTACATAGGTAATAAAGTACATGTAGCCGCCACCGCGAATGTTAAACACGTTGATCAACAGGAATGACATCGCCAGCATGAGTAACAACTGATCGTTTTTACGCAGACCGGCGATATGTTCGCGCAGGGTGAATTTGCCGAGCATCTCCAGGGAAACACGCTCACGTACCCAGAAAAAGCAGCACAAAAACATCACCGCCGCGATGGCGCAGAGTACGCCGACACCATACTGATAACCCTGGGCGGTATTCCCCTGACCGAGCGCTTTAACCAACCACGGCAGGCCCACGGAGACCAGGAATCCTGCCACGCCGCACAGTACAAAGCGCCATGCCTGGCAGGATATCACCTCGCTATGGCGAGTGGTCATCGTATTAATGAGCGCGCAGTAGGGGACGTTAATCGCGGTATAGCTGACTGAAAGCAGCAGGTAAGTGCCGAAGGCCCAGGCGATTTTTACCCCCATGCCGGCATCCGGCACGGTAAAGGTCAGCACCCCGATCGCTGCAATAGGAACCGCAATCCATAGCTGCCAGGGGCGAAAACGTCCCCATCGGCTTTGGGTCCGATCGGCGAGGACGCCCATGATCGGATCGGAAATAGCATCAAACACGCGCAGCGCAAGGAACAGAGTACCGACCAGCGCCGGGGTGAGCCCAAAGACGTCAGTATAGAAAAAAGTGAGAAAGTTCATGATCAGGCAGGTGATGACCGTTCCACCGGCGTCGCCCAGACCATAGCCTATTTTTTCACGGAGAGATAATTTGGCGTCCTGCACGTGCTTCGTGAGGTCGCTTGTCGTAATCGGAGCCGTAGTCATAAATAACTCCCGAAGATGATGTTCAGAATTATTCCGCTGTCTGACCGGCGGACATTTTTTGTCTTTTGCAAATACATTAATTATTTTGCACCGAATAAACGAGGCAACAAGGGAAGGGAAAAGTATAAAAAGAGGACGATTCCGACTTCGTCATAAAAGTGTGATTCCGATCCGAAAAGGCGTTAATTTATGATTAATAATCAGTTGGAAAGAGATTTTTTATCGTTTCGTTAGCGGAAAATTAAATATATATGCTTGAATTATCCATGCCTCTCCCGATTCGCGTACAAAATGGCGGCTTATTTATTTCCCGTGGCGTCGGCAGTCATCCGGCGCGTAAACTGCAGTCCTGGGAAATTATTTTTGTCGAAAAGGGGACGTTAACGATTTGCGAGGAGGGTGAAATATTTAACGTTAATGCAGGGGAGAGTTTACTGCTGTGGCCAGAACGTTCTCATGTTGGGGTGGGGGAATTTCCCGCCGACCTGAAATTTTATTGGCTGCATTTTGAAGTATTAACGGACAATGTCCGGTCTCTGCCGCCTGCGCTGCTTAACGTTCCGCAACATACCCGCGTCAGCGATCCACAATACATTATTTCGCTGTTTCGCCAGTTTCTTCGTGAACAGGAGAATATTCACCGCAGCCTGGCGCTGGAGCTCCTGTTATTGCTGATACTGCAGCAGATTGCCGCGGCGGCAAGCGAAAAACCGGACGACAGTCCCGGCGCTGCGCTGGCCTGGAAAGCGCAGCAGATCATCCATACTCGTTACCACTTGCCTGTTTCAGCATCGACGCTGGCGAAAGAGCTGCACTGTAATGCGGACTATTTAGGACGCGTCTATCGTCACGTTTTTCGCGTGACGTTGACCGAAGCGCTGCATCGTCAGCGGGTCAGAGCGGCGGAAAAGCTATTGATCAGTGATTCACTGTCGTTGACCGAAGTCGCGAGCCAGTGCGGCTTTAATGACGTCGGTTATTTTCGCAAGATCTTTCGCAAGCACACCAGCCTCACGCCTGCAGCCTGGAAGCGCCGCTACTGTAAGGAGCACATTAATTCAGCGTAATGAAAAATCACTTGTGCTAGTGACTAAAAACAGCGCTGATTCCATTCAGGATCAAAGCGCGGGCAGGGATTATTCTGGCACCCTGCGGTTTTATCCCCAGGGAGCAGAGGATGAACCGGTTTCTTATTGCCAATGCCCAGCAGTGTATTGGCTGTCGTACCTGTGAAGTGGCCTGCGCGGTGGCGCACCAGCAGGCGCAGGATCTCTCCATGCTGTCGACAGGCCATTTCACGCCGCGTATCCGGGTGGTGAAAAGCGGCGAGATATCAACGGCGACGGCCTGTCGGCAGTGCGAGGATGCGCCTTGCGCCAGCGTCTGCCCGCAGGGGGCGATTCGTCGGGAGGAGGACGTTTGGTGGGTCGATCAGCGCCGCTGCATCGGCTGTAAAAGCTGCATGGTGGCCTGCCCGTACGGCGCAATGACCGTCACGGTGGTGAACCAGCAGGCGCAGGCGCTGAAATGCGATTTATGTCACCACCGCGCCGAGGGGCCGGCCTGCGTAGCCGCCTGCCCGACGCAGGCGCTGCGGGTGATGGCTCCCGCGGAGCTGGAGGCGCTATGCGCGCAAAAACGCCAGCGGCTGGCGCTGGCGTGAGCGGGTCCGCTAACGGGCGTTTCCCGTCAGCGGCGTCAGGGATTAGGCTTCCTGTTCGCGCCAGGCGAATTCAACCTCTTCGGCGAGAATTTTCACCCCAGCCTCGATTTTTTGCGGGTCCGGCACATAGTTCATGCGCATGCACTGGTGGGTATGCGGCCACGGTTTATCGAGTCCCGGGAAGAAGAAATCTCCCGGCACCATCAGCACGCCGCGCTTTTTCAGCCGCTGATACAGCAGCTCGGTGGAGATCGGCAGATCCTTAAACCACAGCCAGAGGAAGATCGCCCCCTCCGGTTTGTGAATAAGGCAGCGCTCCTCCGGCAGATAGCGGCGAATAATGGCGATGGTCTCCTGCACCCGCTGGTAATAGAAGGGTTTGATCACTGTCTCTGACAGGCGCAGCAGATCCTGACGTTTAATCATTTCACACATCATTGCCGGCCCGATACCGCCGGGCGCGAGGCTGATAATGCCGTTCATGTTGCTGATGGCGGTGATGATTTTCTCGTTGGCGATGATAATCCCGCAGCGGCTGCCCGGCAGGCCCAGCTTGGACAGGCTCATACACAGCACGATGTTCGGATTCCACAGCGGTCGGGCGTCGCTGAAAATAATGCCCGGGAACGGCACGCCGTAGGCGTTATCAATCACCAGCGGGACCCCATGCTGATTCGCCAGCGCATCCAGTTTGATCAGCTCTTCATCAGTGATGACGTTGCCGGTCGGGTTGGTGGGACGCGAGACGCAGATCATCCCGGTCTCTTCCGTCACCTGCAGATGCTCAAAATCAACGTGGTACTTGAACTGGCCTTCCGGCAGCAGTTCGATATTCGGCCGGGTGGCAACGAACAGATCCTCTTCCAGGCCGGCATCGGCATAGCCGATATATTCCGGCGTCAGCGGGAACAGCACCTTACGGGTGGTGCCATCTGCCCGACGGCCTGCGAACAGATTAAACAAGTAGAAAAATGCGCTCTGGCTGCCGTTTGTTAGCGCAATATTCTGTGGTTCGATCTCCCAGCCCAGCTCGTCGCGCAGCATCTTCGCCAGCAGGCTCAGCAGCTCGCTTTTGCCCTGCGGACCATCATAATTACAAAGCGCATCAAGGGCTTTGCCATTATCCAGCATGTCGGAGAGCAGCTGCTGGAAGTAGTCATTCATCTCCGGGATCTGAGCGGGGTTGCCGCCGCCCAGCATAATAGCGCCCGGCGTGCGCAGACCGTCATTAAGGTCTTCCATCAGGCGGGTAATGCCTGAATGACGGGTGAATTTGTCGCCGAAAAGGGAAAATGTCATCGCGAATCGTCTGTCGGTGGTTCTGGAAAGTGGCTAACCATAACGCCAGCGCCAGCGTGGTGCAAATCGAAGGGAAGGGGGATGTTTTTGTTTTTATCCTGTGAATCGATATTTTATCAGCGTATTGTGCTGACTGGCTCCCCGCCGGGCAGGGAGCCACTCCTGCTTTACTGCTGTTGTCCGGCCCAGATGACCATCACTTTGTCTTCACCGCTCTCGCGCACGAATCCGTAACCCCGCGGCATTGACAGCGTTGTCTGTTTGCCCATACCGATCGCCGGATGGCGCGCGCGGAACTGGCCGATCTTCTGCCAGTGGGTAACGCTGCGGGCCGCTTTACCGTTGACATCCTGCCAGTTCATCTCTGAACGGGTGCCCTGCAGCGGGTCCGAGCCGGTGGGGCCGAACGGGCGTGACGACTCGTCACCATAGAAGATCTGCACGGCGCCAGGGGCCAGCAGCAGCAGCTCTGCCGCCGTGGTGCCGCCTTCGCGGAACAGGCGCGTATCGTGCGAGGAGAGGTAGCTCAGGACGTTAAAGCTCTGCAGCTTGTCCGCCATTTGCTGCCAGGTGAGGTCAATGTTGGCCATGCAGTTAGCCGCTTTCGCCGCCTGGTCCTGGTAGTCGAAATTGATCATCGCATCAAAACCGTGGCGATAGTAATCGCTCTCCATCACCCCGTGTCCCCAGGCTTCGCCGGTCATCCAGAACGGCGCCGCATCCAGCGCTTTATCCGGATTAGCTTTCTTCCACTCCGCCAGCGCGGCGGTGGCCTGGGTTTTTAACTGCTGCCAGGCGTCCATCTCCACATGTTTAGCGGTATCGACGCGGAAGCCGTCGATGCCGTAGTCGCGCACCCACTGGCTCAGCCAGTGCGTCAGGTAGTCGCGCGGCGTATAGCCCGGGATCGCTTTCGCCGCAGTGTCCGGTTTATGGCTGTAGAAGTTCGGCAGGCCCGGTGCCTCCTTCGATTCGGTTTTCAGATCCGGCAGGAAGGCCAGCGACATGGTGAGATCGTCATAGCCCGGGTTGTCGTAATCGCCGATATCGGTGCGGATCCACTTCTTGCCCCACCATTTCTCCCATCCGGCTTTATCGCTGAAGTTGATATAGTCGTTAAAGCTGTGCCAGGTCTGGCCCGCGCCGGGCTTCCAGTCCGTCCAGCGCTCGCCGAGGGTTTTTTTCAGCTCATCCCCTTGCAGATACAGAGAGCCGAACTGGAATTCCTGCATGTCGGCCAGGGTGGCGTAACCGGTATGGTTCATCACCACGTCGAACAGAATACGTATTCCGCGCTTATGCGCTTCATCCACCAGCCGACGGAGATCGGCTTCGGTCCCCATATTGGCGTCCAGTTTCGACCAGTCCTGGGTGTAATAGCCGTGGTAGGCGTAGTGTGGGAAATCGCCTTTCGTCCCGCCGCCGACCCAGCCGTGGATCTGCTCGAGCGGGGAGCTGATCCACAGGGCATTGACCCCCATCTGCTGCAGATAATCCAGCTTGCTGGTTAATCCCCGCAGGTCGCCGCCGTGGAAGGTGCCGATCTCCTGCATGCCGTCTTTGTGTCGGCCATAGCTATTGTCGTTGGCCGGATTACCGTTCACGAAGCGGTCGGTCAGGACGAAGTAGACGGTGGCGTTGTGCCAGTCGAACGGCGCCGGCGCGGCCGTCTCGGCGCGCTCGAGCAGCAGCAGACCATTGCTGCCGAAGGCGGGCTGCAGCGTGATTTTGCCGCCGCTGACGGTCGCGACATTGCCGCTGTAGAAATCGCGAACTTTGCTGCCCTCGGGGAAGGTTTTACTGACGTCGAGGGTGAGAGGTTTTCCATCCCACTTCGGACACTGGCGGATCTGCGGCGCCGCGGCGCTGGCCTCTTTTTCTTCCAGCGAAATCATCATCGTCGGCGTGCCGGAGCGGGTATCCACTTCCAGGGTATACAGACCCTGGCGGAAGATGCGCCATTGCGGCGGCGTGCCGCGACAGGGTTCCATGGAGAGCATCTGGTTGAGCTTAATGCCGCCGGAAGGCTGCCAGCACTGTTGGTCAAAATTTAGCTGCAGGGGACGTGTACCCTTCTCAACCACTTTCTGGCTGATGAAGCGACCCGTCCCTTCTTCGGTAAAAGCAGGGAAGTCGGCGGTAGTCCAGGCGGCAAAGGCCATCCCAGGCACGAATAACGTGGCAAGCGCAGCGAGTTTCATTGCGGGATCCTTGAGCGGTTTTTAGCTAGTGTGCCTTGTTGCCGCGCGACTGAACTCCTCCCGGCGGACGTTTTACCAGGAGGATGAAAAGGGGTGAGTGACACCGCTCAAAAAATAGGCTAAAAATGAGACGAAGCTAGCATTTTCGCGCTAGCGATGCGGCGCAGAAACCGATTTCAGATGACAGCAATTCGGAATTGGACTATTTCTGTTGATGCTCTCAGTGCGTATTTTTGATACTATTAGCGATTCAGCTATCGTTTTTTTGTGAAAAACAAGGTGTTGGAATGCATATATCCGACCAGGAGACCTGATGATATCGAATCCCATACGACGATATGGGGCCGCCATACTTATGTTACTAACCTGCGTCTTTTCAGGTAGTGTGTTGGCAACAACGCACACAGCAACAAAGAGTCATAAAGCCCCAACGGTTAAGAAGATAAGTAGTACTAAGGTAAGCAGTAAACAAGAGTATTCTCGCAATAGTGTAAAGAGCAGTTCACTTCCTGACTTGCGAAAATACCCTTCCGGAACACCAAGGAAAAAAGCGTTTCTCCGGACGGTCATGCCTTATATTACCAAGCAGAATCAGGCGATTACTGCGGATCGTAACTGGCTTGTATCCAAGCAGTACGATGCTCGCTGGTCGCCGAGCGAAAAGGCGCGCCTGAAAGACATCGCGACACGTTATAAGGTGAAGTGGTCAGGCAATACGCGTCATGTGCCCTGGAACACGCTGCTTGAGCGTGTCGACATTATTCCGAACAGCATGGTCGCGACCATGGCGGCGGCGGAAAGTGGCTGGGGTACTTCCAAGCTGGCGCGTGAGAACAACAATCTGTTCGGCATGAAGTGCGGCGCTGGTCGCTGCCGCGGCGCGATGAAAGGCTACTCGCAGTTTGAGTCGGTGGAGCAGTCGGTGCAGGCTTACGTCACAAACCTGAACACTCACCCGGCCTATTCCTCTTTCCGCAAATCGCGCCTGCAGCTGCGCAAGGCGGATCAGGAAGTAACGGCCAGTACCATGATTCATAAGCTGAAGGGCTATTCGACCAGAGGGTCGAGCTACAACAACTATCTCTTCGCGATGTATCAGGATAACCAGCGGTTAATTGCCGCGCACATGTAATGTGCTTATCTACGTGATTATTCATGCCCGGCGCGCAAGCCCGGGCATTTTTCTTTGCTCTCTACATCATGACTTCGCTGTGCCGGTCACGGTACTCCTTCGGCGTCACGTCGTACTCTTTCTTAAACACCGAATAGAAATATTGCAGCGACGGGTAGCCGCACATTTGTGAAATTTCATTGATCGACAGGCTGGTGGATACCAGCAGGCTGCGCGCCTTTTCCAGTTTCTCGCTGTGGATCACCGTGTGGATGGTCTCCCCGACCTCCTCTTTAAAGCGTTTCTCCAGGTTGGAACGTGAAATGCCGACGGCGTCGAGCACCTGCTCCACCTTGATGCCTTTACAGGCATTGTTGCGAATGTAATGCATCGCCTGAATCACGGAGGGATCGTTTAACGACCGGTAGTCGGTGGAACGTCGTTCAACGACGCGCATCGGCGGGATCAGCTGGCGCTGCAGCGGGAGCGCCTCGTTATTCAGCAGCCGGTGGAGCAATTTTGCCGCCTGATAACCCATCTGGCGGGTGCCCTGGGCGACGGAGGAGAGGGCGACGCGCGAGAGGTAGCGGGTCAGCTCCTCATTATCGATGCCAATAACGCACAGTTTCTCGGGCACCGGGATATGCAGCAGCTCGCAGGCCTGCAGGACGTGGCGGGCGCGCGCGTCGGTGACGGCGATAATGCCGGTTTGCGGCGGCAGCGTTTGCAGCCAGTCGGCGAGCCGGTTTTGCGCGTGCTGCCAGTTTTCCGGCGCCGTCTCCAGCCCCTGGTAGACCACGCCGCGGTACTTCTCCTTCGCCACCAGCTGGCAGAAGGCATACTCGCGCTCTACCGCCCAGCGTTTACCGCTGGAGGTGGGCAGTCCGTAAAACGCGAAGCGGTGTACCCCTTTTTCCTTCAGATGAAGAAAGGCGCTTTCCACCAGCGCGGTGTTGTCCGTGGCGATATAGTGGACCGGCGGGTACTGCTCTGGCTGATGATAAGAGCCGCCGACGCCGACGATGGGGACGTTGACATCGGCCAGTAGCTTTTCGATTTCGGGATCGTCATAGTCGGCGATAACGCCATCGCCTAACCACTCTTTGATGTTTTCGATTCGTGCCCGAAAATCCTCTTCAATAAAGATATCCCACTCCAGCTGAGAGGCCTGCAGATACTCGCCGACACCCTCAACCACCTGGCGGTCATAAGCTTTGTTGGCGTTAAATAACAGCGTAATACGGTGACGCTTTTCAAACATAGATGATGTTCCTGCTCTAACCCCGGTCATACCCCTTCATTCATGATGTTGCCGATGGCCTGGCTTTCTCATTCACCCCAGCCACGTACGCGATACGCGGCTGGGATGCGCCGTCTGCAACCCGAATGCTGTTGGGTATACACTACCGGCTAATGCCCGAGATATTTCAAGCGCCTTATGGCGAAGTTTGGTGGTAGCGCAAAGAATTCAGACATTCTTCAGAGAGCGCTTCCTTACGCGCGCCGCTTGGTGGCGGAGTCCATCCACACCGCCAGCAGCAAAATGGCGCCTTTGACGATATATTGCCAGAAGGTGGCGACGTCCATCATGCTCATGCCGTTATCCAGGGCCGACATAATAAACGCCCCCATTACCGCCCCGGCGACACTGCCGATACCGCCCGCCAGGCTGGTACCGCCGATGACGCAGGCGGCGATGGCGTCCAGTTCGGCGATGTTGCCCGCCGAGGGGGAGCCCGCGCCAAGGCGCGAGCTGAGGATCAGTCCGGCAATGGCGACCATCAGGCCGTTAATGGCAAACACCGCCAGCTTGGTACGCTCGACGTTAATCCCGGACAGGCGTGCCGCCTCCAGGTTGCCGCCGATGGCGTAGATGCGGCGGCCAAAGGCGGTGCGAGTGGCCATGAACAGGCCTGCCAGCAGCAGGGCGGCGAGGATCAGTACCGGCGTCGGCACGCCGCGATAGTCATTGAGCAGCCAGATTGCGCCCAGCACAATCACCGCGGTAATGGCCTGGCGGCCAACGGCCGCGGTGGAGGACGCGGTCGCCAGACCTAACGCCTGACGGCGCATTCGTCCGCGCCACTGCCAGATAATGAACGCCGCCATGCCGACAACGCCGATGCCAAAGCCAATGCCATCTGGCAGGTAGCTTTGGCCGATCTGCGCCATCGCCGGGCTGGTGGGCGAGACGGTGGTCCCGTTGGTGATGCCGATCAGAATGCCGCGAAACGCCAGCATCCCGGCGAGGGTGACGATAAACGAGGGGACCTTGCGATAGGCCACCCACCATCCGTTCCACGCGCCGAGCAGCAGCCCCATCACCAGCGTCACCAGAATGGTGAGCGGCAGCGGCCAGCCGAGCCAGACGTCAAAGATCGCCGCGGCGCCGCCCAACAGCCCCATCATCGAGCCGACGGAGAGGTCGATTTCTGCCGAAATAATCACAAACACCATGCCGACGGCGAGGATGCCGGTGATGGCCGTCTGGCGCAGCAGGTTGGAGATATTGCGCGCGCTCAGGTAGGCGCCATCGGTAACCCAGGTGAAAAACAGCATAATGACGACGATCGCGGCGATCATCACGAAGACCTGGAGGTTCAGCCCCTTCAGCGCCGGCAGGGCGGTGGGGGCGGTTGGGGTAAGTTTGATTTCAGACGACGTGTTCTTCGACATGGCGTTCGCTCCTCAGCGCGGCTTCCATCACCTGTTCCTGGGTCAGATGTTGATTAACCAAATTGGCTTTTAGCCTGCCTTCGTGCATGACCAGCACCCGATCGCTAAGACCAAGCACCTCGGGCAGTTCGGATGAAATGACAATGACCGCGATGCCCTGCTGCACCAGCTGGTTAATCAGTTTATAAATTTCATACTTCGCCCCGATATCGATGCCGCGGGTGGGTTCGTCGAGGATCAGAATGCGTGGATTCAGCAGCAGACAGCGGGCCAGAATCGCCTTTTGCTGGTTGCCGCCGCTCAGGCGGCCAATCGCCAGCTCCGGCGAGGAGGTTTTAATTTTCAATCGCTGAATGGACTGCTCAATACAGTGCTGCTCGGCGGCGTCGTCCAGGCTGCTCATCGCGCCGGTGAACTGGCTGAGCGCCGCCAGGGTAATGTTCTTACCCACCGCCATCACCGGCACGATGCCGTCTTTTTTGCGGTCTTCCGGCACCATGGCGATGCCGTGGCCAATGGCCTGCTGACAGTTATTGATGCTGACCGGCTGGCCATCAATGAAGATCTCCCCCTGCCAGCGCCCCGGCCAGACGCCGAACAGGCACTGCACCGCCTCGGTCCGTCCGGCGCCGACCAGCCCGGCGATGCCGAGGATCTCCCCGCGATGCAGGGAAAACGAGACGTCGTTGACCCGTTTAATATGACGGTTTACCGGGTGCCAGGCGGTTAAATGTTCGACCCGCAGGATCTCCTCGCCGTGGGCGTGCGGTTCGCTGGGATAGAGCGCGGTGAGCTCCCGGCCAACCATCATGGTGATGATGTCGTCTTCGCTCATGCCGCTGGCGTCGCGGGTGCCGATATGCTGGCCATCGCGGATCACGCAGATCGTATCGGAGATCGCTTTGACCTCATTGAGCTTGTGCGAAATATAGATGCAGGCGATATCGTGGTTTTGCAGATCGCGAACGATCGCCAGCAGCGTCGTGGTCTCTTGTTCGGTTAAGGAGGCGGTTGGTTCGTCGAGGATCAGCAGGCGCACCTGTTTATTCAGCGCCTTGGCGATCTCCACCAGCTGCTGCTGACCGAGGCCGAGGTCGCCGACGCGGGTGTCGGGCGAAATAGGCAGATTGACCTGCGCCAGCAGCTTCTGGCAGCGCAGCGTCATGGTTTCATAATCCAGCAGGCCGTGGCGGGATATTTCGGCGCCGAGGAAAATGTTCTCCAGCACGGTGAGATGTTTCACCAGCGCCAGCTCCTGATGAATAATGGCGATGCCTTTGCGTTCGGTATCGCGAATATGGTTTGCCTGCAGCGTTTCGCCGGCAAAAATAATCTCGCCCTCATAGCTTCCGTGCGGATAGATACCGCACAGCACCTTCATCAGCGTCGATTTTCCCGAACCATTTTCACCGCATAACGAGACCACCTCGCCAGCGTTCAGGCGCAGGCTGACATTGTCCACGGCCTTAACGGCGCCGAAGGTTTTGGTGATGTTCTTCATTTCGAGTAGCCAGGCCATAAAGACTCCGCAAAAGTGATATCCGGCGGGACGAAAATGACGCCCCGTAGCGGGGCGTCAGCCATTACAGTTCACTCTTTTTATGGAAACCGTCTTTAATCACCGTGGCGTCGATATTCTCTTTATTCACTTCAATTGGCGTTAACAGGCGCGAAGGGACATCTTTTAAGCCGTTATTCAGCGTGGTGTCAGACTTCGGCTGCTTATCGTTGCCCAGCTCAACGGCGATTTCGGCGGCGTTGGTGGCCAGGGTGGTAATCGGTTTATAGACGGTCATCGTCTGGGTACCGGAAATAATGCGCTTCACGCCCGCCAGGTCAGCATCCTGACCGGAGATCGCCACTTTGCCTGCCAGCCCCTGGGCGGTTAAGGCCTGGATGGCGCCGCCGGCGGTTGCGTCATTGGAGGCCACCACCGCATCGATTTTGTTATTATTCGCCGTCAGCGCGTTTTCCATTATTTTCAGCGCGTTTTCCGGCAGCCAGCCGTCAACCCATTGATCGCCGACAATCTTAATTTTGCCCTCATCGACATACGGCTTGAGGATCTTCATCTGGCCGGCGCGGAACAGCTTGGCGTTATTATCCACCGGCGAGCCGCCCATCAGAAAATAATTACCCTGCGGCACTTTGTCGACCAGGCTTTGCGCCTGCATTTCGCCGACTTTTTCATTGTCGAAAGAAATATAGAAATCAATATCGGCATTATTAATCATGCGATCATAGGCCAGCACTTTAATACCTTCCTGCTTGGCCTCTTTAATAACGTTACTGAGCACCTGACCGTTATAAGGAATAATGACCAAGACATCGACGCCGCGGTTGATCATGTTTTCAATTTGCGACATCTGCGTTTCTTCATTGCCATTGGCGGACTGGACAAAAACTTTGGCGCCTAAGGATTCCGCTTTATTGACGAAAATATCGCGGTCTTTCTGCCAGCGTTCCAGACGCAGATCGTCGATGGCCATGCCAATCTTCACTTCTTTCGCCATCCCCGCCATGCTGGCGAGCAGGAGGGAGCTGGCGCAAAGCGTAAGGCAAAGGTTCTTTATCTTCATAATAACGATACCTTTTTTGTAAGGGTAGGTAAGACGAACGGAAAAATAATGTTTGATACATGAGGTTGCGGATACGTTACAGATTCTTAACGCGGAAAGCAGGGCTGGCAATTACCGGTTCTTATTTTGCAGTTATGAAATTTCGTTTAATGCGCAAATTATGACGGCGATCGTATTTTATTCATGCACACTCTTATTATTGCACTGGACCTCTCTGACAGGACGGCAGAAGAACGCGCCGATATTATTTTTTGCGAGCTGGCGCACGTTTGTGGATTCTCTCAATGGCGGTGTGAAATAACGTAATTGAGGAAAATGAAAGCGAAATTCTATATTGGCTTAAACCCGTCATACTTCAAGTTGTAGGTGTGTTGGTGACATTCGTTGCTTCGCCCCCTGGTTATCGGGGACTCGCGCTCCTGCCGCCTTCCTGCAACTCGAATTATTTAGGGTACCTGATTGGTTATTCGCCGCATCTCTGAATATGGAGTTCTCTATGCAGACCTATTTCGATCAACTCGATCGCGTTCGTTACGAAGGCCCGAAATCCGCTAACCCGCTGGCTTTCCGTCATTACAACCCGGATGAACTGGTGCTGGGCAAACGGATGGAAGATCATCTGCGTTTTGCGGCCTGTTACTGGCACACCTTCTGCTGGAATGGCGCCGATATGTTTGGCGTGGGCTCCTTCGACCGCCCATGGCAGCAGCCTGGCGACGCCCTGGAGATGGCCAAACGCAAAGCCGATGTGGCGTTCGAATTTTTCCATAAACTCAACGTGCCTTACTACTGCTTCCACGACGTTGACGTCTCGCCGGAAGGGAGTTCGCTCAAGGAGTACAGCAATAACTTCGCCCGGATGGTCGAGGTGCTGGCGGAGAAGCAGCAGCAGAGCGGCGTCAAGCTCCTGTGGGGGACCGCAAACTGCTTCACCAACCCGCGCTACGGCGCCGGCGCGGCCACCAACCCGGACCCGGAAGTGTTTAGCTGGGCGGCCACCCAGGTGGTTACCGCCATGAATGCCACCCATCAGCTGGGCGGCGAAAACTATGTCCTGTGGGGCGGTCGCGAGGGCTATGAAACCCTGCTGAATACCGACCTGCGCCAGGAGCGTGAACAGATTGGCCGCTTTATGCAGCTGGTGGTGGAGCATAAGCATAAAATCGGCTTTAAAGGCACGCTGCTGATCGAGCCCAAACCGCAGGAGCCTACCAAGCATCAGTATGATTATGACGCCTCTACCGTGTACGGCTTCCTCAAGCAGTTTGGTCTGGAAAAAGAGATTAAACTGAACATTGAAGCCAACCATGCGACCCTTGCCGGCCACTCGTTCCATCATGAGATCGCGACGGCCATCGCGCTGGGGCTGTTCGGTTCCGTCGACGCCAACCGCGGCGATCCGCAGCTGGGCTGGGATACCGACCAGTTCCCGAACAGCGTCGAAGAGAACGCGCTGGTGATGTATGAAATTCTCAAAGCGGGCGGCTTCACCACCGGCGGCCTCAATTTTGATGCGAAAGTGCGCCGTCAGAGCACCAACAAATACGATCTGTTCTACGGCCATATCGGCGCGATGGATACCATGGCGCTGTCGCTGAAGGTCGCGGCGCGGATGATCGAAGACGGTGAGCTGGATAAACGCGTGGCCAAACGCTACGCCGGCTGGAACGGCGAGCTGGGGCAGCAGATCCTTAACGGGCAGATGACCCTCAGCGACATTGCCCAGTACGCCGCTCAGCATCAGCTGGCGCCGCAGCATCGCAGCGGCCAGCAGGAACAACTGGAAAACCTGGTCAACCATTATCTGTTTGACAAGTAATCATGCGGCGGCGCCCGGCGTGACCGGGACCGCCACCAGGATGCTCTGTTCGCGCCACGCTCAGCCGTGGCGCGCGTTTAAGGAGAGGTAGTATGTATATCGGCATCGATCTGGGGACATCGGGCGTCAAAGCCATTCTGCTCAATGAGCAGGGTGATGTGGTGGCATCGCATACCGAAAAACTCACCGTCTCGCGTCCGCATCCGCTGTGGTCGGAACAAGATCCCGAGCAGTGGTGGCAGGCTACGGACACGGCGATGAAAGCCCTGGGCGCGCAGCATAGTCTGCGCGACGTGAAGGCGCTGGGGATCGCCGGGCAGATGCACGGCGCCACCCTGCTGGATAAATCGCTACAGGTGCTGCGTCCTGCCATTTTATGGAATGACGGCCGCTGCGGCGAAGAGTGCCAGCTGCTGGAGGAAAAAGTCAGCGCTTCCCGGCAGATCACCGGCAACCTGATGATGCCGGGCTTTACGGCGCCGAAGCTCTTGTGGGTGCAGCGCCACGAGGCGGCGGTGTTCAGCCAGGTCGATAAAGTGCTGTTGCCGAAGGATTATCTGCGTCTGCGGATGACCGGCGAGCTTGCCAGCGATATGTCTGACGCCGCCGGTACCCTGTGGATGGATGTCGCCCGACGCGACTGGAGCGATGAGATGCTCGCCGCCTGCGATCTCAGCCGGGACGCGATGCCGGCGCTGTTTGAAGGCAGCGACGTCACCGGGCAGCTGCGTCCGGAGGTGGCGCAGGCGTGGAATATGCCACAGGCGCTGGTGGTGGGGGGCGGCGGCGACAACGCCGCTGGCGCGGTCGGGGTCGGCATGGCCGATGCCGGTCAGGCGATGCTGTCGCTGGGCACTTCAGGTGTGTATTTCGCGGTCAGCGAAGGGTTCCTCAGCAAGCCTGAAAGCGCAGTGCATAGCTTTTGCCATGCGCTGCCGGGCCGCTGGCATCTGATGTCGGTGATGCTCAGCGCGGCCTCCTGTCTGGACTGGGCGGCGAAATTAACCGGTCTCGCCAGCGTGCCGGCGCTGATTGCGGCGGCGCAGTCAGCCGACGAGAGCGCTGGTCCGGTGTGGTTCCTGCCCTATCTGTCGGGCGAACGCACGCCGCACAACAACCCGCAGGCCAAGGGCGTCTTCTTCGGCCTGACGCATCAGCATGGGCCGGCAGAGCTGGCGCGGGCGGTGCTGGAGGGGGTGGGCTATGCGCTGGCGGACGGCATGGACGTGGTTCACGCCTGCGGCATCAAGCCGCAGAGCATCACCCTTATCGGCGGCGGGGCGCGTAGCGCTTACTGGCGACAAATGCTGGCGGATATCAGCGGCCAGCAGCTCGATTACCGTACCGGGGGCGACGTCGGCCCGGCGATGGGGGCGGCCAGGCTGGCGCAGCTGGCGGTGCACGGCGAAGCCGACCGCGCCGGGCTGTTGACGCCGCTGCCGCTTGAGCAAGCGCATCGCCCGGACGATCGCCGAGTGGCCCACTATGCGCCACAGCGGGAAACCTTCCGCCAGATTTATCAGCAGCTGAAACCGCTGATGTCATAGCCTCAGTCCGTCCGGCAACGCCGGGCGGATTACTTCCCTGAATGTCCCGGCTACATCCATCCAAAAAAGCGTATTTGTTTATTCCGAAATCTCCGTTTGGCCGTGCGTAACCTGAGGCATCGCCGGGGGAGTCGGTCATAATCAGCCCCTGTCGACCAGGGAGGTGAGATGAACACAAAACGCAATATTGCCAGGGTGATGATGGCAGCAGGATCGCTGGTTTATCTGCTCGGTATCTGGCGAACCTGCCCGTTGTTTAGCGGTAAAGGTTATTTTCTCGGCGTACTGGTGATGGGGATGTTTGCCGTCCTCGCCCATCAGCGCGCCAGACGGTGGCAGGAACAGGACGACGGTTTTATTGCCTTATGCCGGTTGGTGCTGCTGCTATCGGTCGGCCTGCTGCTAGTGGGCGCCTGGTATGTGCCGGCAGGCTGGCATGAAAAAGCCGTCTATATCGCGGCATGGTTTGTCTGCTTATATGGCGCATCGGCAACCCCCGAACGGATCCGCGTCGCCTGCGCGATGCAAAAAACGGAATAAGCGCCATCCGTGGGCGCGTAAGAGGTAAAAGTAATGGAAAACAAGCACGCGACGTATTCTCCGGCCTTTCATTTAATCTCCTGGATTGCCCTGATCGGCGGCATCGCCACCTATCTGGTCGGCCTGTGGAATGCGGATATGCAGTTGAATGAAAAAGGCTATTATTTTGCTGTCCTGGTGCTGGGGTTGTTTGCCGCAGCGTCTTATCAGAAGACGGTGCGCGATAAATATGAAGCCATTCCGACCACCGCGCTGTACTACACCACCTGTCTGGTGGCCTTCGTCATCGCCGTTGGCCTGCTGGTTATCGGGTTGTGGAACGCCAGTCTGCTGCTCAGCGAGAAAGGGTTCTATGGACTGGCGTACTTTTTGAGCCTGTTTGGCGCCGTTGCGGTGCAGAAAAACGTGCGTGATGCCTGGGACCCGACCCGTGTAAGAGAGCCTCTCAGCGTGCAGGAAGAGGGGCCTGAACTGTGAGTCGGGCCCGCTCTCGGCGGCAGGTCGTTAACTGACCAGCCGCCGGCTATCAACCCGCTGCACCAGGCCGGACAGCAGCAGGCTGCCGAGCAGGGCGGCGCTGAAAATCCACACAATATCCAGCAGCGGCCAGCGGCTCAGTTCCAGATGGCTGGCGCGCAGCGCATGCACAATCAGGGCATGGAAGCCGTAAATTCCCAGAGAATGACGTGCAATACATTCGATACCGGGCAGGGGACGCGCGTTCAGCCAGTTTTTGGCGAGCGTCAGCAGGGCGACCGCGCAAACGAACACCGCCGGCCCGCAGTAGAGATACCAGGTGTCGCCGAAGTCCCCGCGCCAGCGTAGCTCATGCAGCGTGCCGCGGGAGATGACCCACACGGCGGCGAGGAACAGCGCGGCGCAGAGCGGGGTCAGCCATTTTTTATCGGTATCCAGGGTGCCAATGGCCCTGCCCAACACGCCGTAGAGCACGTAATAAAAGGTGTCGCCATTGATATAGAGGTTGACCGGCAGCCACTCAATCCCGGCGGCTTTGACGCCAACCATGTTGGGGTTGGCCAGAATGCCGAGGATCGCCATCAGCGCCAGCAGCATTTTGCCGTTGACGGATTTAACCTGAATAAGCGGCGAGAGCAGATAGATAACGGCGATAGCAAAGAAAAACCACAGGTGGTAGAAGACGGGCTTCTGCAGCAAATTCTTTAACGACAGCTCGACGTTGATATGGGTAAACAGCGCGATATATAGCAGAGACAGCGCGCTATAGAACGCAATGCACAGGCCAATCCGCCAGAAATGGCGCGGCTGAGCGCTGCGTTCCCCAAAAAACAGATACCCCGAGATCATAAAAAACAGCGGCACGCTGACGCGGGAGGCGGAATTGAGCAGATTGGCGATATCCCATTGCAGCAGGGTAATCGCATGCGGATGAGTGATATACCAGCTGGTACTGTGGATCATCACCACCATCATGCAGGCAATGCCGCGCAGGTTGGTGATCCAGTGTATCTTTTCTTGCATCAGTCCCTCAAAGTCTACTGGCGATATAAGGTCTGACCCGCCTTATACCCCGGTGTCGCACGAGATTAGTCTGAGTTTTTGATCACAGACTTGTCGCTGTTTCATGATATTCGCAAAATACCTGTAATACTGGATCTTTGCGATAACAACTTGCTGACAAGGCGGTGGAGGAGAACGTAGTGAAAGGTGTCGTTTCCATAATGCTGGCGCTGCTCCTTGCGGGCTGCAGCGAGACCGTTTCCCCGCCGGCGCAAAAGGCGCAGCGCGCGCATATTACACCGCAAACTACGCTCAATATGGCGCAGCTTTGCAAGGATCAGGCCGCTATCCGCTATAACACGCAAACGCAGTTAGTTGACGTGAACCATCTTGAACAATTCCAGGCGAGCTATGAGCTGTCGGGTCGTACCGGCAAGAATGAACGTTTCATCTGTTCCTTTGACCCCGACGGCCAGTTTATGCATCTTTCGATGCGCTGAATCGACCCCGCCTGGCGTAAATTTCGTCCGTTTTCCTGAAACTACGCCGTTTCGTACTGTATATCTCGCAGCCAGCGGGTATACTGACTCCTTCCTTTAAATCCACACGTATCCAGCACGAAATCATATGCAAAAGTTTGATACCAGGACCTTCCAGGGCCTGATCCTGACCTTACAGGATTACTGGGCTCGTCAGGGCTGCACCATTGTTCAACCACTGGACATGGAAGTCGGCGCCGGCACCTCTCACCCGATGACCTGCCTGCGCGCGTTAGGACCGGAGCCGATGGCGACCGCCTACGTACAGCCTTCCCGTCGTCCAACCGATGGCCGCTATGGCGAAAACCCGAACCGTTTACAGCATTACTATCAGTTCCAGGTGGTGATTAAGCCTTCTCCGGACAACATCCAGGAGCTGTACCTCGGGTCGCTGAAAGAGCTGGGTATGGACCCGACCATTCACGACATTCGCTTCGTCGAAGACAACTGGGAAAACCCGACGCTGGGGGCCTGGGGTCTGGGTTGGGAAGTGTGGCTCAACGGCATGGAAGTGACGCAGTTCACTTACTTCCAGCAGGTGGGCGGCCTGGAGTGTAAGCCGGTGACCGGCGAGATCACCTACGGCCTGGAGCGTCTGGCGATGTACATCCAGGGCGTCGACAGCGTCTACGACCTGGTCTGGAGCGATGGCCCGCTGGGTAAAACCACTTACGGCGACGTGTTCCACCAGAACGAAGTGGAGCAGTCCACCTATAACTTCGAATACGCCGACGTCGATTTCCTCTTCTCCTGCTTCGAGCAGTATGAGAAAGAGGCCCAGCATCTGCTGGCGCTGGAGACCCCGCTGCCGCTGCCGGCCTACGAGCGCATTCTGAAAGCGGCTCACAGCTTCAACCTGCTGGATGCGCGTAAAGCCATCTCCGTCACCGAGCGTCAGCGCTATATCCTGCGCATTCGCACCCTGACGAAAGCAGTGGCGGAAGCGTACTACGCTTCCCGTGAAGCGCTCGGCTTCCCGATGTGCAACAAGAATAAATAAGAGGCGGCCATGTCTGAGAATACTTTTCTGGTGGAAATCGGCACTGAAGAGCTGCCACCAAAAGCGCTGCGCAGCCTGGCGGAATCTTTTGCTGCGAACGTGACCGCGGAGCTGGATAACGCCGGCCTCGCGCACGGTAAAGTGGAATGGTTTGCCGCCCCGCGTCGTCTGGCGCTGAAGGTGGCCAACCTGGCGGCGGCGCAAGCCGATCGCGAAGTGGAAAAACGCGGCCCGGCCGTTGCCCAGGCGTTCGATGCCGAAGGCAAGCCAAGCAAAGCGGCCGAAGGCTGGGCGCGCGGCTGCGGTATTACCGTCGATCAGGCCGAACGTCTGACTACGGACAAAGGCGAGTGGCTGCTGTATCGCGCCCATGTGAAGGGCGAAAGCACCGAAGCGCTGCTGCCGAACATGATTGCCAGCTCGCTGGCGAAGCTGCCGATCCCGAAACTGATGCGCTGGGGCGCGTCTGACGTCCACTTCGTGCGCCCGGTTCACACCGTCACGCTGCTGCTGGGCGACAAGGTGATCCCGGCTACTATCCTCGGTATCCCGTCCGATCGCGTGATCCGCGGCCATCGCTTTATGGGCGAGCCGGAATTCACCATCGACCATGCCGACCAGTACCCGCAGATCCTGCTGGAGCGCGGTAAAGTCATCGCCGATTACGAACAGCGTAAAGCCAAAATCAAAGCCGATGCGGAAGAGGCGGCGCGTAAGATTGGCGGTCAAGCCGATCTGAGCGAAAGCCTGCTGGAAGAAGTCACCTCGCTGGTGGAATGGCCGGTGGTGCTGACGGCGAAGTTCGAAGAAAAATTCCTCGCGGTGCCGTCTGAAGCGCTGGTTTACACCATGAAGGGCGACCAGAAGTACTTCCCGGTTTACGACAACGCCGGTAAGCTGCTGCCGAACTTCATCTTCGTCGCCAACATCGAGTCGAAAGATCCGCAGCAGATCATCTCCGGTAACGAGAAGGTGGTCCGTCCGCGTCTGGCCGACGCCGAGTTCTTCTTCAACACCGACCGTAAAAAACGTCTGGAAGACAACCTGCCGCGTCTGGAAACCGTGCTGTTCCAGCAGCAGCTGGGTACGCTGCGCGACAAGACCGATCGCATTCAGGCGCTGGCGGGCTGGATTGCCGAGCAGATTGGCGCTGACGTGAACCACGCGACCCGCGCGGGCCTGCTGTCCAAGTGCGACCTGATGACCAACATGGTCTTCGAGTTCACCGACACCCAGGGCGTGATGGGGATGCACTACGCGCGCCACGATGGCGAAGCGGAAGATGTGGCCGTGGCGCTGAACGAACAGTATCAGCCGCGCTTTGCCGGCGACGCGCTGCCGTCTAACCCGGTGGCCTGCGCGGTGGCGATTGCCGATAAGATGGACACCCTCGCGGGTATCTTCGGTATCGGCCAGCACCCGAAAGGCGATAAAGACCCGTTTGCGCTGCGCCGCGCCGCGCTGGGCGTCCTGCGTATCATCGTCGAGAAGAACCTGAACCTCGATCTGCAAACGCTGACCGAAGAAGCGGTGCGTCTGTACGGTGAGAAGCTGACCAACGCCAACGTGGTTGATGACGTGATCGACTTTATGCTGGGCCGCTTCCGCGCCTGGTATCAGGACGAAGGCTACGGCGTCGACACTATCCAGGCGGTACTGGCGCGTCGTCCAACCCGCCCGGCGGATTTCGATGCGCGCATGAAAGCCGTATCGCACTTCCGTACCCTGGAAGAGTCCTCTGCGCTGGCGGCGGCGAACAAACGTGTCTCCAACATCCTCGCGAAATCCGACGAGACGCTGAACGACATCGTTCACGCTTCCGTGCTGAAAGAAGCGGCGGAAATTAAGCTGGCGGGCAATCTGGTGGTGCTGCGCGACAAGCTGCAGCCGTACTTCGCCGCAGGCCGCTATCAGGATGCGCTGATTGAGCTGGCCGCCCTGCGCGAGCCGGTGGATGAGTTCTTCGAAAACGTGATGGTCAACGCCGAAGACAAAGATGTCCGCATCAACCGTCTGACGCTGCTGTCCAAACTGCGTGAACTGTTCCTGCAGGTAGCGGATATTTCTCTGCTGCAGTAAGCGTATCGGTAATAAAAAAACCTGCCTCAGGGCAGGTTTTTTATACCTGAAATATAAGTAGTCGAACCGATAATAATTCAGGTATTGATATTTTCATTATTTGCATTGATCAATAAAAAATATTTTAAGAATATATAAACATAATTCCGCAAGTTATTTACGCTAGAATGGCGGCGGGTGCTTGAGACTGTGTGTCTCAGGTATTCAGCGGGAGACAGACAGAGAAAAGCCCCACCTGATAGTCATCAAAGTGAGGCTCCCCTAATGCATGAACACCATAAGCGTAGCCTCTTACTTGTTGAAAATCAACACGGTAGGCGAGGAGTGTCGCGAAAGTATCTGTTGTTTGGCTTAATAGTGATTTGCTTCACTGTTTTATTATTGACCTGGATGGTTCGTGATTCGCTATGTGAATTACAGCTCAGGCAGGGAAATAGTGAGCTGGTGGCATTCTTAGCCTGTGATAGTAAACAGTAAGAGCATCTGGCGGGGATCTATCCCCACTATGCTTGCAGTGTCAGGCATTCTCAATGCACCCTTTCATTGTTCACCAAATAAATCATTTGCCTCCTGATATCAGGAGGCCTTTTTATTTTTAAACGATTGTTGAATTAAACGGGCTTGAAATTCATAGCGGAGTGTGGCTATCCTATGCCCCGACGAATCCCTCGTCTCACTGGAGCGCGCCCTACAAATGAACAAACACGACTGATGAACTTCACGCCTTACCTCGCAGACGTTGCGGGTAGGGGAGTATTGATTTCATTCAGGAGTGCTTATGGCTCATTGCGCCCACATCCCCGCTTTTGTTTTACATCAGGTCACCTGTCAGTTTGCGACGGGGCAGACCCTGTTTGGTCCTCTCAGCGTCTCGCTGGAACCGTCCCTTTGCGGTCTGGTCGGCCGGAACGGCGTCGGTAAGTCGCGTCTGTTGCGCCTGCTGGCGGGCCTTGATTCTCCTGCCGGTGGCCATATCGAGCGCGCGGCTTCCATTGCCTGGGTGGCGCAGCAGCCGACGCTTACGCTGGAGACCACCCTCGCTACGCTGCTGGGCTATGCGCCGGTCTTTGACGCCTTGTACCGCCTTGAACAGGGTCATGGACTGGCCGACGATTTCGAGCTATTGGATGGCCACTGGGATCTCCCCGATCGGCTGAGTTTAGCTTTCCGTGATGCCGGTCTCCCGCCGTTCTCTGCCGATCGTCCCGCTTTTTCACTCAGCGGCGGCGAGCGGATGAAGGCCCTGCTGTGCGGCGCCTTTGTTTCGAGCGCCGATTATCTGCTGCTGGATGAGCCCACCAACCATCTGGACAGTGAGGGGCGAGAGTGGCTCTATCAGCAACTGGAAAACTGGCACGGCGGAGCTTTGATCGCCAGCCACGATCGTCAACTGCTGGCGCGGATGCCGAGGATCATCGAGCTGACGCCGACGGCGCTGCGCAGCTACGGCGGCAGCTATGACGAATATCAGCGGCAGCGCGAGGCGGAGCAGCAGGCCGCGCGCGCGGCGCTGGACCATGCGACGACCGAGCGGCGACGCACCCGCGCGCGAATGCAAAAAGAGCATGATGCTGCCCAGCGGCGCTCGGCGCAGACACTGCGTACCGTTGATACCCTGAATATCGCCTCTTTCGAACGCGTGAAGTACAAAGGCGCGGCAAAAGAGCGTCCGGGAACGCTGCGCCGTCAGCATCGTGAACAGAACAGCAGCCTGAATGGCGCTGTGCAGCAGGCGCGAGAGCGGGTGGAAGAGGATACGCCGGTGATGTTCACCCTGCCAGGCAGCGAAGTGGCGGCGGGCAAGCAGGTGCTGGTCGTGGAAGCATTGCAGCTCGCCCATTCCCCCGCTGCGCCGCTGGACTGGCGCATGGATGGTCCGATGCGCGTCGCGCTGCGAGGGCCGAACGGCTGCGGCAAAACTACCTTGCTGAAAACGCTGCTGGGGCTGGAGCAGGCCGCCTCAGGCGATGTCCGGCTGTCGGTGAGCGCCGCTTATCTGGATCAACATCTGACGCAGCTGGATCTGTCGTTATCGGTGATAACGCATCTGAGCCTGGAAGATACTCCGCTGGATGAGGGGCTGCTGCGGACCCGTCTGGCGCAGCTGCAGCTGGGCGCCGATAAGGTCAACCTGCCGCTGGCGGCGCTCAGCGGCGGCGAACGCCTGAAAGCGGCCCTGGCCTGCGTGCTCTGGCGACGCGATCCTGCCCAGCTGCTGTTGCTCGATGAGCCGACCAACCATCTCGATTTAGCGTCGACACAGGCCATTGAGTGTGCGCTGGCGACGTTTCCCGGCGCGTTGGTGGTGGTGTCGCATGACGAGGCGTTTCTGCAGGGGTTGAAACTCACCCACAGCCTGACGTGGGGGGAAACGGGCTGGCACTATACCCGACTCTGAATGCCCGGCAGCCGCCATCGTATGCTGGCGGCGGCTGGCGACAGATAAAAAAAATCCCCGCCATCAGGCAGGGATTCTCGATTCTTAGCGGCTTGAACTTACAGAGAAGTTACGTTGCCAGCTGCCGGGCCTTTAGCGCCGCTTTCGATGGTGAAGGAGACTTTCTGACCTTCATCCAGGGATTTGTAGCCATCGTTCTGGATAGCAGAGAAGTGTACGAACACGTCTTTAGAGCCATCGTCAGGAGTGATGAAGCCGAAGCCTTTGTCAGCGTTGAACCATTTTACGATACCAGTCATTTTACCGGACATAGTGAATTACCTTTAAAAAAATAAGTGAGCCTTGCGGCGTAGCGGTCTGGACTACAGATTTAAAGCGATAAAGGGAAAGTTCACTACGGGGGTATCTTTGGATAACCTTAGAAGGACTGCTCTATTCGACTGCTCTGTGGTCTGTACATCAAACCTGCGAGCATTAACGCACGTTCAGCACCTGATAGCAAACTTTTTTTTTACGGCGCAGCGGCAAAAGCTCCCTTACTGGCCCTTGCCGCTGCGCGCTGGATTAATCGAGTAACTGTCTTGAAAGCTGCGGATTGGCCTGAATCAGGCGCATTAATTTCAGCTCTGTGGGGGACGGTCTTACCCGTCTCGACTCCCACTCTCTTACCATGGCGACGCTCACGCCCATGGCGTTGGCGAAGTCGTCAATCTTAAGTCCAGTGCCTTTACGCAGCTGTTCAAATTCACTAAACACAGTGGACTTACGGTTTGAGGTAAGTGTCTGATTATCGTCCTTAAAAACGATGTGTTCCAGGCTGCTCAGCAGTTCAAACACGGGATCTTTATATTCCATTGAGAACTCCTTTTATCACACAGCGGAAGAGATTTTTCTAAAGCTCTTTAAGAATAGTCAGAAAAAGGCGTAAAGGATGGTAACGTCCGTGATTATTTGCCAGCAGGTTATCGAATCGGCCCCGTCAGCCAAACGGCAACGGGGCCTAAGAGAATGATTACTAACGCGATGGCGTGGCTTCGAAAATTTTTGTAAACGGATAAGAAAAAAGCGGCAAAGCCGGCGCGGGCCGCCGGCTTATCGATCAGGCTTTCTGCAGACCTCTCGCGTCCTCTGTCGCCACGGGCGCTGATTTACTGACCCGGTATTTAATCAGCAGCGCGATGGCTGACAGGAACGCCGGGATGGCCAGCAGAGTGAAAATGGTCTCAAAAGAGAGCTGGGCCTGCATCAGGAAGGCGCCGCTGAACGCACCGAGGATCCCGCCGAAGCGGCCGATACCCAGCATCCAGGCGACGCCGGTGGCGCGCCCTTGCGTCGGGTAGAAGCCTGCCGCCAGCGCCGGCATCGACGACTGCGCGCCGTTCATAATACTGCCGGCGATAAACACCATCACTCCCATCAGCGCCAGGCTGCTGGTGGAGAAGCCGACCAGACAGACGAAAACGCCGGTCAGCAGCCAGCCGACGGCCACTACCTTATTGGGGTTGATCTTGTCCATCAGGGCGCCGAGGATCAGCACGCCAATTCCGCCGCCGAGCGGGAACAGAGCGGTGATAATTGAGGCCTGACTCATCGATGCGCCGGTTTCACGGATCAGCAGCGGCAGCCAGCTGGTCAGGAGATAGAAGATCAGCAGACCCATGAAGTAGGTCAGGCACAGCATCACGGTACCCACTGCGTAGCGCGGGGAGAAAATGACGCCGATAGCCGACTTCTCTTTCACCTGGCCTGCTTCGCGCAGCTCAAATTCCACCGCCTCCGGCAGCGGCGCGATACGCCGCAGGATGGCGGCAATGCGCTGCGCCGGCTGACGCTTCACCACCAGATAGCGGGCGGACTCCGGCAGCAGGAAAATTAAAGCCACCGCCAGCAGGAGAGGCATCACGCCGCCCAGCACCAGCACGCTCTGCCAGCCATAGTGCGGGATCATCCAGGCGGATAAAAAGCCGCCCAGCGACGATCCCATCGGAAAGCCGACGAACATCAGGTTCACCAGCAGCGCCCGACGGCGCTCCGGCGCATATTCGCTCATTAACGTGGCGGCATTGGGCATCGCTGCGCCAAGGCCCAGGCCGGTCAGAAAGCGCAGCAGCGTCAGTTGGTTAAGGCTGGTGGCAAAGGCGGTGAGCAGGCTGAATCCGCCGAACACCACGATCGACATAATCAGCACTTTCTTGCGGCCGATACGATCAGCCAGCGGTCCCGCGGTTAACGCGCCGACGGCCAGGCCCACCAGCGCGGCGCTCATCACCGGGCCGAGGGCGGATTTTTCCACGCCCCACTCCTGGACCAGGTCGGAGGCGATGAATCCGATGATCGCGGTGTCGAACCCGTCCATCGCGACGGTGATGAAGCAGAGCGCGAGGATCATCCACTGGTAGCGGGTGAAGGGGTGCTCGTTGATAAAGGCCTGAATGTCGATGGTTGTCTTAGTCATACGGCTTTCCTGGCAGACTGAGCGAGGGACAGAGGTTTGTTATTATCGTCGCCTTCGCGTCATTGAGTTTGATTTGTGCGATAATCGAACGCATCGCCGTTAATCGCTCATTCATCAAATCATTGAAGCGCTGACCAGGCAATCCGGGCGCGCGCCAAAGCGTGCGATTATCGTCCGCTTCCGGGCGAGGCGCCGGTTGATGGATTTTTTGTTTAAAGAATATCAATAAGTTACGTGATATGCGTCGGCCTGATTTAAAGCGCATATTTGTGATGCGCATAACAGACGCGCCAGGCGGTGATAGCGGCGTATGGAATGGCGTTTTTCCTGCGTAAGATTAGCAGTAAAGGGTATCCTGCGAGGCCGAGCTGGACTATCCTTGTCAGCGTCTGGCACGTGTGTGTCTTTGTGCGCTTTTTTTGGCTGAAAGGAGTAAAAAAATGGCGACAGGAAAGTCCTGCTCTCGCTGGTTTGCGGCTATGGCGGCCTTATTAATGGTGGTTAGCCTGAGTGGGTGTTTTGATAAAGAGGGCGATCAGCGCAAAGCGTTTATCGACTTCCTGCAGAATACGGCGATGCGTAGCGGTGAACGACTGCCGACGCTGACCGCCGATCAGAAAAAACAGTTTGGGCCGTTTGTCTCTGACTACGCGGTGATCTACGGCTACTCGCAGCAGGTGAGCCAGGCGATGGACGCTGGTCTGCGCCCGGTGGTGGATAGCGTCAATGCGATCCGCGTTCCGCAGGACTATATGACCCAGCGCGAGCCGCTGCGTCAGGCGAACGGCGCGCTGGGCGTGCTCAGCCAGCAGCTGCAGAATGCCAAAATGCAGGCTGATGCCGCGCATGGCGCTCTGAAGCAGGCTGACGATCTCAAGCCGGTCTTCGATCAGGTATACGCCAAGGTCGTCACCGCGCCAGCCGACGCGCTGCAGCCGCTGATCCCGGCCGCGCAGATCTTTACCCAGCAGCTGGTTCAGGTGGGGGATTTTGTCGCTCAGCAGGGGACCCAGGTGAGCTTTGTGGCCAACGGCATTCAGTTCCCGACCTCGCAGCAGGCCAGCCAGTATAATGCGCTGATTGGGCCGCTGGCGGCGCAGCATCAGGCGTTTAATCAGGCATGGACGGCGGCGGTGAACGCCACCCGCTAATGCCCCGTCTGGCTGACGTGAACTGCGGCGAACGGGCTGGATGACGGACAGAATGCAAAAAGAACCCGGGGAGGGCGATGGCCGCCGCTACCCGGGTTTTTTTATGGCTTATTTTACCTGCGGATTGACGCAGTTTTTCTCGACCTTGCCGTTCAGGGCATCGATCAGGTTATCCACCGCGCAGGCCGCCATGTTGTAG
The DNA here is from genome assembly GCF_040062505.1 of Klebsiella sp. JN_Kp127. Lineage (NCBI taxonomy): Bacteria > Pseudomonadati > Pseudomonadota > Gammaproteobacteria > Enterobacterales > Enterobacteriaceae > Klebsiella > Klebsiella sp. JN_Kp127. Next base: position 13,714 of record NZ_JBEAHS010000004.1, on the reverse strand, counting down.
CGCGTCTCATGGGTGGCGGAGCCGATATGCGGCAGCGCGACGACGTTCGGCATGCTCAGCAGCGGCGAATCTTTAGCCAGCGGCTCGTGCTCGAAGACATCAAGGCCGGCAGCGTGAATCTCCCCCGCCTGCAGGGCGGCGATCAGCGCCTGCTCATCGACCACCGGGCCGCGCCCGGCGTTAATAAAGATGGCGGAAGATTTCATTTTGGCGAACTGCGCCTGACCGAACAGATGATGGGTCTCTTCGCTCAGGGGCAGGATCAGGCAGACAAAATCGGCTTCCTGCAGCAGGGTATCGAGATCGCAATAGCGGGCGTTGAAGCGCTCTTCTGCCTGTGGATGCTGGCGGCGCGCGTTGTACAGGATCGGCATGCCGAACCCGAAGTGGGCGCGCTGCGCCAGCGCCATGCCGATGCGGCCCATGCCGACGATACCTAAGGTTTTATGGTGTACGTCGGTGCCGAACCAGTCTGGCCCAATGCTCTTCGTCCACTCGCCCGCTTTGACGCGCTCCGCCACTTCCACCACCCGGCGGGCGGTGCTCAGCACCAGCGCCATGATCGTGTCGGCGACGGTCTCGGTCAGCACGGTCGGGGTATGCATCAGCAGCACCCGGCGGGCGTTCAGCGCCTCGACGTCGAAGTTGTCATAGCCAACGGACACGGTGGAGGTCGCACGCAGCTTCGGCATCTTCTCCAGCAGCGCGGCGTCAACCTTTTCGCTGGAGCCCAGCAGGCCCTCAGCCTGGGCGAAGGCCTCAGCGTGCTGCGAAACGGTCTCCGGCCGCAGGTTTTTCACCTGAGTGACGGAAAAGTGCTCCTCCAGACGCTGTAGCAGGTCGTCGGGAAGCGTTTTATAGAGAATGACAGACGGCTTCATGCGAATCTCCGTAGTGTGAGTCGTTCAGGCGTGATGAGCGCCAAGTGGAAGGTTTTGATTATTAGCAGGCTTAACAATCAAAGTCAGCCATACTGAGGCGAAAAGCGCCACCCCCATAAAAATATAGGAAGCTGCGGGGCTGCCGGTGGCGCCGTTCAGGTAGCCAACAAACCACGAGCCGCAGAAGGAGCCCAGGGCGCCCATGCTGTTGATCAGCGCCATCGCGCCACCGGCGACGTTGCGTGGCAGCATTTCCGGAATAATGGCGAAGAAGGGGCCGTAAGGCGCATACATTGCCGCACCAGCCACCACCAGCAGGGTGTAAGAGACCCAGAAGTGGTTGGCGCCGACCGCCCAGGAGCCGATGAAGGCCAGTCCGCCAATCAGCAGCAGCGGCCAGACGAACAGTTTACGGTTCTGCATTTTATCGGAGGCCCAGGAGACCACGATCATGGCGATAGTCGCCGCCAGGTACGGAACCGAAGAGAGCCAGCCCACTTCCACCATCCCCATATTTTCGCCGCCGCTGCGGATAATCGACGGCAGCCACAGTACAAAACCGTACACGCCGATGCTCCAGGCAAAGTACTGAGCGCAGAGCAGGATCACGTTGCGGGAGCGGAAGGCCTCGCCATAGTTACGCACCGCTTTGATGCCCTGCTGTTCACGATCCAGTTGTTCCTGCAGCGCGGCTTTTTCACTCTCCGCCAGCCAGGATACCTGCGACGGTTTATCTTTCACCAGCACCCACCAGCAGAAGGCCCAGATCACCGCCGGCACCCCTTCGATGATGAACATTTCCCGCCAGCCGAAGGCCTGAATCAGGTAGCCGGAGACCACCGACATCCACAGGACCGTCACCGGGTTGCCGAGGATCAGGAAGGTATTGGCCCGCGAGCGCTCGGATTTGGTGAACCAGTTGCTGATATAGATCAGCATCGCCGGCATCACCGCCGCTTCGACGACGCCGAGGATAAAGCGAATGGCCGCCAGCGCCGGGATATTATGCACAATCCCGGTCAGGGAGGCGCAGCCGCCCCACAGGATCAGGCAGATAAAGATCAGTTTGCGAACGCTGCGGCGCTCCGCATAGATAGCGCCGGGGATCTGGAAGAAGAAGTAGCCGAGGAAGAACAGGGCCCCCAGCAGGGAGGAGATCCCCTTGGTGATGCCCAGGTCTTCGGTAATGCCTGCCGCGGAGGCGAAGCTGAAGTTGGCGCGGTCGAGGTACGCCAGGCTATACGTGATAAACACGATAGGCATGATGTACCACCAGCGTTTCGTTGCATTTGTTGAGCTATTCATAGGCTTGCCTCTGTCAATGAGGTGACATACGTCCGTCGAAACGGACGCTGCTGTGCCGCGCTGCAGGTAGGGTACAGGACGGCTGTTATTGTTGCGTATAAATGTTATTCGCCCAGCGCGTCGCGGGTGGGCAGCCCCTCGCTGTCGCCCTGGACCTGAATGGCCAGCGAACCGATTTTATTGCCGCGGTTCACCGCCTGACGCAGGGTTTTGCCTTCCAGCAGGGCGCTAATCACCCCGACGGCAAAGCCGTCGCCGGCGCCGACGGTATCGACGACGTTTTCGACTTTAATGGCATCAACCGTTCCCTGTTCGCCGCTGGCGCTCTTGAACCAGGCGCCGTCGCAGCCGGTTTTAATGACCACCGCCTTGACGCCGCGCGAGAGATAGAAATCGGCGATCCCCTCCGGGGTCTGCTGGCCGGTGAGGATGACGCCCTCTTTTAAGCCTGGCAAAACCCAGTCAGCCTGGAAGGCGAGACGGTTGAGTTTCTCCACCATCTCGGCTTCGCTTTTCCACAGCACCGGCCGCAGATTGGGGTCGAAAGAGAGGGTTTTGCCCTCGGCTTTCATGACCTTCGCCGCATGCTCCAGCAGCGCATATGAGCTTTCAGAGAGCGCGGCGGCCACGCCGCTCAGGTGCAGATGACGGGCGCTGGTGAAGTAGTCGGCGCGAAAATCGTCCGGCGACAGATGGCTGGCGGCAGAACCTTTGCGGAAATATTCCACAATGGGATCGGTTCCATTTTCGACTTTCGATTTCATCTGGAAACCGGTAGCGAAGCGGTTGTCGATGGCGACAGCGTGGCTATCGATCCCCTCTTTCGCCAGCGATTGCAGTACGAAGCGGCCAAAGCTGTCGTTGCCGACGCGGCTGACCCAGCCGACCTTCAGACCCAGGCGCGCCAGGCCGGTGGCGACGTTCAGCTCAGCGCCGGCGACACGTTTCATAAAATGCTCCACCTCGGCCAGATCGCCGGTTTCGGTGGCGACAAACATGGCCATAGCTTCGCCGATGGTGATGACATCTAAATTTTCCACGGCTTATTCCTCGCGTAACAGGTTGACGTAGCGGCGGGTCACGGCCGTCAGGTCATGGCCAGTCAGCGGAAACTCGATTCCACGCGGCGCGTCGGCGGGAAGATTATCGAGCAGGGCCAGCCAGCGGTCGGCGGCCTGATCCGGCGGCACAGCGCGGAATTTCTCCTGATGAGGCTCCGCCGCTTTTACATGAATATAGCTGACCGCCGGCGCAAGATGGCGGGCGGCCTCTTCCGGCGAATCGCCGACCCACAGCCAGTTGCCCATATCAAACGTTAAGGTGATCGGCAGCTGATGGACCCGACAGGCGGCTTTGAAGCGCTGCATCGGCGCCAGCTGGCCGCAGTCGGTCTGGTCATTCTCCACCACCAGCGCCATGCCGCTGTCGCTGAGGATATCGCGCAATTCGTCGAGCTGCTGGTTGTGGCGGAAATGGCCAAGGGATAGCTTCAGCCACAGGGCGTTAAGAGTCTGCGCTTCCGCGAGCAGCGTCGGGAGATGCGGGTTAAGCTCGCCGTTGTCGGCGAACAGCGCCTGGGGCGCGGAGTAGCAGGCCAGCAGGCCGTGGCGCTCAATGGTGGCGGCCAGCGTCGGCAGGGCGTTGAGCTCTTCGGCGCTGAACAGCTCGCGGCGGATTTCGACGCCGTCCGCGCCGGCGTCGGCGATAAACGGCAGGACGGCGGCCTGGCCGCCTAAGGATTTAACATGGTCATTACCATACGCAGCGGTAACGACAATAATTTTTCTGGCCATCGCGCTCTTACTCCCGGCGTTTGTTGCTTAATCTCCTTATTACGCTAGATGGTATCGGTTCCATAAGAAAGGGTGAGATGTTTAATTTATGATCGGCATCACGAAGGATCGTTAACGGGAAGTTGATCCGCGGACGATAAGCTCGCCGGAGAAGACCCGCTCGCAGATGGGGTCGTTACTGCCAGCAATGCGCCGAATCACCTGTTCCACCGCCGCGTAGCCGATCTGCCACGTCGGCTGTTTGAGGGTGGTGATGCCGACGCCAGCCAGCTCCGCCCACTCCAGTTCGTCGAAGCCCAGCAGGCCGATATCGCTGCCCCAGATCAGGCCGACGCGCTTCAGGGCGCGGGCTACCTGCAGCGTCAGCGCGCCGTTGGCGGAGATCACCGCTTTGCGCATCCCGCGGTGGCGGGCGTGGAACTGGCGCAGGACGTTGTCCATCATCGCGCCGTCGTTGAGCTGCACTTCGGCGTTTTCGGCCACCACGCCGTGGTGGCGGGTGAGCGTGGCGCGGAAGGCGCTCAGGCGCTCGCGGCGGGTATTGACCGACCCCAGCGGTTCGCTAAGAAACAGGATGGCCTCAAAGCCTTTCTCCACCAGGTGTTCGGTGGCGGTGGTGGCAGCCTGGGCGTTATCAAGCCCGACCACATCGCAGGCGAAATCGGGAATTTTACGGTCAATCAGCACCATCGGCAGGGCCGACTGCTGCAGGCGGTTCAGGCCATCCTCCCGCATGCCGACCGCGTTGACGACGATGCCTTCCACCTGGTAGCTGCGCAGCAGGTCGAGGTAGTGCAGCTCCTGATCCAGCTCGTTATTGGTGTTACACACCAGCAGAGTGAAGCCCTTTTCCCGGCAAGCTGCTTCAATGCCGCTCATGACGTTGACCGAATAGGGGTTGGTGATATCGGCGATGATCAGGCCGATGAGGCGGGTTCGGCCGTGCTTGAGGCCGCGGGCCATCAGGCTGGGGCGGTAGTCGAGTTCGGCAATGGCTTGTTCAATACGTGATAACAGATCGTCGGAAAGCAGATGCTTCTCGCCGTTAAGATACCGTGAAATGCTGGTTTTGCCGGTCTTTGCGGCTTTCGCCACATCGCTAATGGTTGCACGCGCCGCTTTCGCCATGGTGGCTTCCTCTGCTGAAAATCTGCCAACACCTTAGCGCGAAAAATAGCGATATCAAGCATTTTGCCCGGCAGAGGCGCGGCCGGGCAACATGAGGATGCGCTTATTGCAGCGGGCTGAGGGTGATTTCCACGCGACGGTTCTGCGCCTTGCCTTCCGCCGTGCTGTTGCTGGCGATGGGGTTCGCCGGGCCCATGCCGGTGGTGCGAATGCGGTTGGCCGCCACGCCCTGGGTGATCAGCGCGCTGGCGACGCTGTCAGCACGCTGCTGCGACAGACGCATATTCAGGTCTTTACTGCCGGTGCTGTCGGTGTAGCCGACGACGTTAACGGCGGTTTTCTCATACTCTTTCAGCACCATGGCCACGCCGGTCAGGGTGTTGGCGCCGGCCGGTTTCAGGTTGGCGCTGTTGCTGTCGAAAGTGACGTTATTCGGCATGTTCAGCACGATGTTGTCACCATTTCGCGTCACGCTGACCCCGGTTCCCTGCATTTTGTCGCGCAGCTTCGCTTCCTGCACGTCCATGTAGTAGCCAATGCCGCCGCCCAGCGCCGCGCCTGCCGCTGCGCCAATCAGCGCGCCTTTGCCGCGGTCGTGTTTGGAGGAGGAAAGCGCGCCGACGCCGGCGCCCACTAAGGAGCCAATACCTGCGCCAATACCGGATTTGCCAGCTTCACGCTCACCGGTATAGGGGTTGGTGGTGCAGCCGGAAACGGCCAGGGTGCCGCTGACCAGAGCCGCAATCATAAGTACGCGTTTTTTCATTTAATGTCCTTAATCCTTTTTATTCTTTGCCACAGCGAACGTGACGGTTGATTATGACGCGCGAATACGTAGAAAATTCCCCGCATACCATCTCATTTTGTAAATAACATTGAACGGCGTCGATCGCGCCGTCACCACACCTGCCTTCGCTGACCAGGAGCCGCCTTTGCCAACCTCATCTGCAACCAAAACCATTTTAACCGCCGCCCACTGGGGACCGATGCTGGTGGAAACGGACGGGGAAAACGTCCTCTCCTCCCGCGGCGCGCTGGCGACGCCGTTTGCCAATTCGCTGCAAACGGCGGTGCGCGACCAGGTGCACAGCAAAACCCGCGTGCGCTACCCGATGGTGCGCAAAGGCTTTCTCGCCTCTCCGGACAAGCCCCTGGGGGTCCGCGGTCAGGATGAATTTGTGCGGGTGAGCTGGGAGCAGGCGCTGGATCTGATCGATGCCCAGCATCGTCGGATCCGCGAAAGCTATGGACCGGCCTCCATTTTTGCCGGCTCCTACGGCTGGCGTTCTAACGGCGTCCTGCATAAGGCGGCCACCCTGCTGCAGCGCTATATGAGCCTGGCGGGCGGCTACACCGGCCATCTCGGGGATTACTCCACCGGCGCGGCGCAGGCGATCATGCCTTACGTCGTGGGGGGCAATGAGGTGTATCAGCAGCAGACCAGCTGGCCGCTGGTGCTGGAGCACAGCGAGGTAGTGGTGCTGTGGAGCGCCAACCCGCTGAACACGCTGAAAATTGCCTGGAACGCCTCCGACGAGCAGGGTATCCCGTGGTTCGACCGGCTGCGCCAGAGCGGCAAGCGCTTGATCTGCATCGATCCGATGCGATCGGAAACGGTCGATTTCTTTGGCGATTCGATGGAGTGGATCGCGCCGCATATGGGCACCGACGTCGCGTTGATGCTGGGTATCGCCCATACGCTGGTGGAGAATGGCTGGCAGGACGACGAGTTTCTTGCCCGCTGCGCCAGCGGCTACGAGATTTTTGCCCGCTATCTGACCGGCGAAAGCGACGGCGTGGCGAAAACCGCCGACTGGGCGGCGGCTATTTGCGGCGTCTCAGCTGATAAGATCCGCGAACTGGCGAAACTTTTCCACGAAAACACCACCATGCTGATGTCTGGCTGGGGCATGCAGCGCCAGCAGTATGGCGAGCAGAAACACTGGATGTTGGTCACCCTGGCCGCGATGCTGGGGCAGATTGGCACCCCGGGGGGCGGGTTTGGGCTTTCCTACCATTTCGCCAACGGCGGCAACCCGACCCGCCGCGCGGCGGTGCTGGGCTCGATGCAGGGGAGCGTGGCCGGTGGCGTGGACGCCGTGGAGAAGATCCCGGTCGCGCGGATTGTCGAGGCGCTGGAGCATCCGGGTGCGGAGTATCAGCACAACGGAATGGCGCGGCGCTTCCCCGATATTCGCTTTATCTGGTGGGCCGGCGGCGCCAACTTTACTCATCACCAGGATACCAATCGCCTGATTCAGGCCTGGCAGAAACCAGAGCTTATCGTCATCTCCGAATGCTTCTGGACCGCCGCCGCGCGTCATGCCGATATCGTTCTGCCGGCGACCACCTCGTTTGAGCGCAACGATCTGACGATGACCGGGGACTACAGCAATCAGCATCTGGTGCCGATGAAGCAGGTGGTCGCCCCGCGGGGTGAAGCGCGCGATGATTTCGCGGTCTTTGCCGACCTCAGCGAACGTTGGGAGGCGGGCGGCCGCGAGCGCTTTACCGAAGGGAAGAGCGATCTGCAGTGGCTGGAGACCTTCTATCAGATGGCCGCCCGGCGCGGCGCCCAGCAGCAGGTGGCGCTGCCGCCGTTTGCCGAATTCTGGCAGGCTAACCAGCTGATTGAAATGCCGGAGGCGCCGGAGAATGCCCGTTTCATCCGCTTCGCCGCCTTCCGCGACGATCCCCTGGCCAACCCGCTGAAAACGGCGAGCGGTAAAATTGAGATCCACTCGCCGACCATCGCCGCCTTTGGCTACGCCGACTGCCCGCCGCACCCGATGTGGCTGGAGCCCGACGAGTGGCATGGCAACGCCGAGGCGGGGCAACTGCAGCTGCTGTCGGCCCATCCGGCACACCGTCTGCACAGTCAACTGAACTACTCCGCGCTGCGCGAACGCTATGCCGTCGCCGGACGCGAACCGTTGACTATTCATCCGCAGGATGCCCGGGCGCGGGGGATTGCCGATGGCGATCTGGTGCGGGTGTGGAACGCCCGCGGTCAGGTGCTGGCCGGCGCGGTGGTGACGGAGGGGATCCGCCCGGGGGTGATATGCCTGCATGAAGGGGCGTGGCCCGACCTGGATCCGGTGGCGGGCATCTGCAAAAACGGGGCGGTGAATGTCTTAACTAAAGATATCCCGACATCCCGGCTGGGCAACGGCTGTGCCGGGAACACCGCCCTGGCGTGGCTGGAGAAATATACCGGCCCGGCGCTGCCGCTTACAGCATTTGATCCGCCGGCCAGCGCATAATCCAGGTGGGGTGCTGAGTATCGTCCTGCCATGCGCAATCTTCAATGCGGAAGCCTTGCGCATGGTAGAAACTGACCGCTGATTCGTTTTTCTGATAAACCTCAAGGCTAAGCCAGGCGTAGTGCTGCTTGATTTCATCCAGCAGCGCCCGGCCAATGCCCTGGCGAATGGCGTCCGGCGCGACGAACAGCGCGCCGACGAAGCGGGACTCCAGCACGCTGACAAAGCCTTTTAGCTCTCCGTCGCGCTCCCAGACCCAGGTGCTGGCGGCGGGAAGATAGACGTCCCGTACCACCGCGACGCTGTCGCGCCAGTAGCTTTCGCTGATAAAGGGATGGGCATGGATCGTACTATCCAGCCACAGGGCCAGCAGCGGTGTATTATCTTTAGCGACCCACTTGCGGATCATCCTGACCTCCCGGGTGACAGAAGCAGCCGGTGACATGGTCGTTGACCAGCCCGCAGGCCTGCATAAAAGAGTAACAGATTGTCGAACCGACAAACTTAAAGCCGCGTTTTTTCAACGCTTTAGAAAGCGCATCAGAGGCCGGCGTCGTGGTCGGGATCTCCGCCAGCGTCGCCGCGCGGGTGACCTGCGGCGCATTGTCGACGAAAGACCAGACAAAATCAGTGAACGACTCGCCATTTTCCTCCATCGCCAGATACGCCCGGGCGTTGCCGATAATGGCCTGGATTTTTCCCCGATGGCGGATAATCCCGGTATCCTGTAGCAGCCGCTCGACATCATCGTCCCCCATCGCTGCCACGCGCACCGGATCGAACTGGTGAAAAGCCTGGCGATAGTTCTGCCGTTTTTTTAACACCGTGATCCACGACAACCCGGCCTGCTGGCCTTCAAGGCAGATCATTTCAAACAGCCGCTGGGACGCTTTTTGCGCGACACCCCATTCGGTATCGTGATACTCGATATATAACGGATCCTGACTCACCCATCCGCAACGCTGCATAGCTATTTCTCCCTCTGCGCTAAAAAAGTGGACGCCCCGGCTTGACGACTGAAAGATAAAGATAATAGTTAATACAGGGAAATCGTATCCCCAAAAAAACACAGCAATAATGCCGATTCGGCTCTTTTCTGGAGTCGCATTAATGATAATAAAGAAATGCAATGGCCTCCGGGGGTTCTTGTTCCCGGTGTGCGTATCCGTCTGGGTATCGTGTGTCTCTGGAGCGAATGCCTGGCAACAGGAATATATCGCTATCGATACAAAAAGTAATACGTCGGAACGTTATACATGGGATAGCGATCACCAACCACGCTATGAAGATATCCTCGCCGAGCGGATGAAGTCGTCTGAAACGCCGGGCGGACTGGCGTTAAACCAGGGGCTGGCGCCGCCGGACAGCAGCCGTGGGATGAGCGTCGGCTGGAATTATCTGCTGGCAAACGGCATGACCTCCGGGCCGGTGGCCAGCCTGCGCAGCGACTACAGCGCGCCGGCGACGAAAAGCGTTGGCGAGACGGGATATGTCAACACGCTCGGCTGGCGTATGGATTATCAGTCGCTGTGGGGCGTGCACCCCTGGGCTCAGGTGAGCTATAACCAGTCGCTCGCCAGCGATGCCTGGTCGCCGACCACTCGCGCCAGAGAGGGCGGCTGGAGTGATGTCACCCTGGGCGCCGATATGCCGCTGGGATCGCATGTGGCGGCATGGGCCACCCTGTCGCAGGCGGATAATGTCCCGTCGGGGGAAAATACGCTCTATCTGATGGGGGTCAGCGCCAACTTTTGAGCGGGGATTGTTACGCGTTTGAAACGATGCGGTTATTGTTAAATCTCAGTAATGGCGCATTTCTGTGAGATAGCGCACACTAACTTTTTTGCTGATATTCGCGGAATGAATGTCATGCAATGCCATTCATTCCGCCATTAATGCATTTCATTCCCTGCTGATGGCAGTTCATGCCTTTTTCCCCCACTGGATGAGGGGCCTTCGCTATTGTGGCGGCAGTTAATTTATCAGGACAACTGCTATGAACGCTGCAAACCGTCAATCGACCCGCTGGCTTACGCTTATCGGCACCATCATCACCCAATTCGCTCTCGGTTCGGTTTATACCTGGAGCCTGTTTAACAGTTCACTGTCTGACAAACTGGGCGAACCGGTCAGCCAGGTCGCCTTCTCCTTTGGCCTGCTGAGCCTCGGGCTGGCGCTCTCCTCGTCGGTCGCCGGCAAGCTGCAGGAGCGTTTCGGCGTGAAGCGCGTCACCATGGCCTCCGGGATCCTGCTCGGACTGGGCTTCTTCCTGACCGCGCATTCCAACAGCCTGATGATGCTGTGGCTGAGCGCGGGCGTGCTGGTGGGGCTGGCGGACGGCGCCGGTTATCTGCTGACCCTGTCGAACTGCGTGAAGTGGTTCCCGGAACGCAAAGGGCTGATTTCCGCCTTCTCCATCGGTTCCTATGGTCTCGGCAGCCTGGGGTTCAAATTCATTGATACTCATCTGCTGGCCACCGTCGGTCTGGAAAAAACCTTCGTCATCTGGGGCGCTATCGTGCTGGTGATGATCGTCTTTGGCGCGACCCTGATGAAAGATGCGCCAAATCATACGGCGACCACCGCGGCCAACGGCGTCGTGGAAAATGACTTTACTCTCGCCGAATCGATGCGTAAACCGCAGTACTGGATGCTGGCGGTGATGTTCCTGACGGCCTGCATGAGCGGTCTGTATGTGATTGGCGTGGCGAAAGATATCGCGCAGGGGATGGTCCATCTGGATGTCGCCACGGCGGCTAATGCGGTAACGGTTATCTCAATCGCTAACCTTAGCGGTCGCCTGGTGTTAGGTATCCTGTCCGATAAAATCTCCCGCATTCGCGTGATCACCCTCGGTCAGGTGGTGTCGCTGGTGGGGATGGCCGCGCTGCTGTTCGCTCCGCTGAATTCCATGACCTTTTTCGCCGCGATTGCCTGCGTCGCCTTTAACTTCGGCGGAACCATCACCGTCTTCCCGTCGCTGGTCAGTGAATTCTTCGGTCTGAACAACCTGGCGAAAAACTATGGCGTCATTTATCTGGGCTTTGGTATCGGCAGCATCTGCGGTTCCCTCATCGCTTCGCTGTTCGGGGGCTTTTACGTCACCTTCTGCGTGATCTTCGCTCTGCTGATTATTTCGCTGGCGCTTTCCACCACCATTCGTCAGCCGAAAGGCAGTGTCTATAGCGAGGCGCACGCCTGAAACCTACAGCGTGAAACGTGCCCCTGATTAATACCCTAAGCAAATAGTGCCAATCCAGCCAAATGTTTTGTAAATGTTTGGCTGGATCACATTCCCTCCTGATACTTTTCCCGTTCCCTGTGGTCTACTTATCGCGCTTTGTAGAGGTTTCTGATAACCAACCCTAACGCACCCTATTAGCCTACTGACTCATGCCACAGCGTCAGGCGGTGTTTTATTCTTCTTTTTCCAGGTTTGCTTGCATGAAATATATTAGAACGATGACGCAGCAGAAGCTTAGTTTTTGGCTGGCGCTGTACATCGGCTGGTTTATGAACGTCGCCGTTTTTTTTCGGCGTTTCGATGGTTATGCTCAAGAGTTCACTTTCTGGAAAGGGCTTTCCGGTGTCGTTGAACTGGTGGCCACGGTCTTTGTCACCTTCTTCCTGTTACGTCTTCTGTCGCTGTTCGGCCGCCGTATCTGGCGCATTCTGGCGACGCTGATTGTTCTGTTTTCCGCCGCCGCCAGTTATTACATGACGTTCCTCAACGTGGTGATTGGCTACGGGATTATCGCCTCGGTGATGACCACCGATATCGACCTTTCGAAAGAGGTCATCGGCTGGCATCTGATCCTCTGGCTGGCGGCGGTGAGCGCCCCGCCGCTGCTGTTTATCTGGAGCAACCGTTGCCGTCATACGCTGCTGCGCCAACTGCGTACCCCGGGTCAGCGGGTTAAAAACGTGCTGATCGTGGTGCTGGCCGGCCTCATCGTCTGGGGCCCCATCCGCCTGCTTGAGCTGCGCCAACACGATGTAGAGCGCCATTCTGAAGTGGATATGCCGAGCTACGGCGGGGTGATCGCCAACTCCTACCTGCCATCGAACTGGCTGTCGGCGCTGGGGCTGTACGCCTGGGCGCAGGTGGATGAATCCTCAGACAACAAATCGCTGATTAACCCGGCGAAGAAATTTACCTACGTCGCCCCGGAAGGGCTCGATGACACCTACGTGGTGTTTATCATTGGCGAAACCACCCGCTGGGATCATATGGGCATCCTCGGCTATAGCCGCAACACTACGCCAGAGCTGGCGAAAGAGAAGAATCTGGTCGCCTTCCGCGGCTACTCGTGCGATACCGCCACCAAGCTGTCGTTACGCTGCATGTTTGTGCGTCAGGGCGGGGCAGAGGATAATCCGCAGCGGACCCTCAAAGAGCAGAACGTCTTTGCGGTGCTGCATCAACTGGGCTTCAGCGGCAATCTGTACGCCATGCAGAGTGAGATGTGGTTCTACAGCAATACGATGGCCAACAATATCGCCTATCGCGAGCAGATTGGCGCCGAACCGCGTAACCGCGGCAAGAGCGTTGACGATATGCTGCTGGTGGATGAGATGAAGCGCGGTATGGCGCAGGGCAACGCCTCCGGTAAGCACCTGATCATCCTCCATACTAAAGGCTCGCACTTTAACTATACCCAACGCTATCCGCGCAGCTTCGCCCAGTGGAAGCCGGAGTGTGTCGGCGTCGACAACAAATGTTCTAAAGCGGAGCTGATTAACTCCTACGACAACAGCGTGACCTATGTCGATCACTTTATCGTCAGCGTCCTCGACCAGCTGCGGGATAAGAAAGCGATTGTGTTCTATGCCGCCGACCATGGCGAGTCGATTAACGAGCGCGAACATCTGCACGGTACGCCGCGCAAGATGGCGCCGCCGGAGCAGTTCCGTGTGCCGATGATGGTCTGGATGTCGGATAAATATCTGGAGAATCCCGATCATGCCGCCGCGTTCGCCCATCTGCAGCAGCAGGCCGCGATGAAGGTGCCGCGACGCCACGTCGAGCTGTACGACACCATTATGGGCTGCCTCGGCTATACCTCGCCGGATGGCGGGATCAATGAGAACAACAACTGGTGTCGCGTGCCGGCTTCGAAGAAAGCGGCGAAGGAATAGCAATAGTGGTGAGATTCTCGCCGCTTGATTGATTTTTTGCTAATAAGGCATTGACGGGGGTGCATCCCAGCAGTAAGATGCGCCCCGCATTCGGTGATTGGCGCAGCCTGGTAGCGCACTTCGTTCGGGACGAAGGGGTCGGAGGTTCGAATCCTCTATCACCGACCAAATTCGAAAAGCCTGCTCAACGAGCAGGCTTTTTTGC